>JALOLK010000001.1 GCA_025456015.1 Candidatus Nanopelagicales bacterium | reverse complement strand
TGCTTCTGTGCCGGCGGGCTCGGCTCCCACGTACCGCGAGACGATCGGCGCCCCCGACGACGACCAGCTCGGCGCCGGCGTCACTGTGGCGCTCGTCGACACGGGCGTGCACCCTGCGGCGAAGGGGCTGGACCACGTCGAGCGCCTGAGCGTCACCGGGGTGGCGCAGGATGACCTCGACGGCTACGGCCACGGGACCTTCCTCGCCGGCATCGTCGCGAGCGCAGGGCCGAACCCGGGCGTGGCTCCCGCCGCGAATCTGCTGGACGTGAAGGTGGCTGACGCCAAGGGCGACACCTCGCTGTCGAAGGTCCTCGCGGGCCTGCAGGCGATCGCCGAGGACGGCCGCGCGGATGTCGTGAACATCAGCCTCTCCTCCGACACCCCGCTGCCGCCCGGGTTCGATCCCATGTCCCGGGCCCTGGAGCGCCTCTGGGGGATGGGCATGACGGTCGTCGCGGCCGCGGGCAACGACGGCGAGGAGGGCTGGGGCACCGTGGGCTCCCCGGGCAACAGCCCCGTCGTGCTCACCGCCGGCGCGCTCGATGAGAACGCCACCCCCGGCCGCGGTGACGACGTGGTCGCGCCCTTCAGCGCCAGGGGCTCGCAGTTCGCCAAGGGCAAGCCCGATCTCGTGGCGCCCGGTGTGTCCGTCGTGTCCACCGCGGCTCCCGGCAGCATCGCTGCGGCGTCGGCGAGCTGGCTGGACGCCGGCTACATGCCCGGCTCGGGTACCTCGATGTCGGCCGCGGTCGTCTCTGGCGCCGCTGCGGCCGTGCTCTCCCAGAACTCCGACCTGCGGCCCAACGCCGTCAAGGCGCTGCTTGCCTCGACGACGTACCGGACCCCCACCCTCCAGCCCGCAGACGGTGCGGGCGCCGGGGGCCTCGACCTGGGTGCGGCGCTGGCGGCCGCCGACCAGGCCCCGGTGGACGTGAAGCCGGGCAAGGGTCCGAAGCCGAGCGGCGACTGGGGCCCGGCCGAGGGCGATGCCGAGGAATGGGAGGCCTTCGCGGCTGCTTGGGACTCCGGCAACTTCACTGCAGTTCAGGCGGCCTGGGAGACGCTGAGCTGGCAGACCCAGCAGTGGGCATCGCGCATGTGGATGCTGGCCGTGCTCGCCGACGCTGCCGGCCTGCCGCGGGAGCAGTTCGAGGCCCGCTCGTGGGCAGCCCGCTCGTGGGCCTTCGACGGCTGGTTGGCGCGCTCGTGGGCGGCACGGTCGTGGGCAGCCCGCAGCTGGGCGTTCGACGAGTGGGTCGCCAGGTCGTGGGCGGCACGGTCGTGGGCAGCCCGGTCGTGGGCGGCTCGGTCGTGGGCCAGTGACGAGTGGCTCGCTCGCTCGTGGGCAGCCCGCAGCTGGGCAGCGCGGTCGTGGGCAGCCCGCAGCTGGGCAGCGCGGTCGTGGGCGGCCCGCAGCTGGGCCGACGACGAATGGGCTGCTCGCAGCTGGGCAGCGCGGTCCTGGGCCACCAGCGAGTGGGATGCCCGGTCGTGGGCGGCTCGGTCGTGGGCCAAGGCGCCGGTGGACGGTTCAGCTCGGCTGGAGCCCAAGGCTCGGTCCTGGGCCTGAGCGCCGTCCGGCGCGGGGCATGGAGCACGGCGCCTGTGTCTGCTTGACTGACCACGTCCCTGCCGACCTGCCCGCGGCCACGCTCCGGGCGACCGTGGGAGCCGACTCGTGACAGGTACCTCCGAGGGCAGTGCCGCCATCCGGCGGGTGGTGGTCGGCACCTGCGTGCTCGGGCTGCTGGCCAGCGGGATGGTCCTGGCCCTCTCGGTCACCGTGTGGGATGGCCTCGCACCGCCGCTGCCCAGCGCGCGGTTCGACATCGGACTGGTCCTTCCCCTGGCCCTGGCCCTCACGGCCTGCGGCCAGCTCGCGTACATCCGCGTCCGCCACGGTGCGACCTACGAGGAGCTGAACTTCTTCGAGGTCGCGCTCGCGGTCGCGATCCTGCTTCTCGCCCCGGTCACGGCGTTGGCCGTGACCATGGCCGGCATGCTCATCGCCGAGTTCGTGATCCGTCGGGGCGAGTGGGTCAAGGTCGTCTACAACCTCGGCAACTACGCCGCGTCCAGCGCCGTGATGATCGCGACGTACCACGCGCTGGTCCGCTTGGCCACGTCCCTCGGGGGGACGTCCAAGGACCCGACGTCCGTGTGGTCCATGCTCAGCCTGGTCGCGGCGTCGGCGGCGTTCACCGCGGTGAACCTGGTGCTGCTCGCCTGGCTGTTCCACGCGGCCACCGGCGCTGCTCCGGTGCAGACGATCCGGGAGGAGTGGCGGCTCTCGGCCCTCATGGCGATCGGGTCGGTCGGCATCGGGTTCATGGCGGTTGTCCTGGGGTACCACGCGCCCGGTGGCCTACCGCTCGCGCTGCTGCCCGCGCTGGCCCTGTGGTACGCCTACAGCGCATCGGCCGAGCATGCCGAGGCTCGTGAGCGCAACCGGTGGCTGGTCACGCTCGGTGGCCTGCTCGCTCGGCACGGCCGTGGGCCTGACGTCCTGGCGGAGTCCGCGGAGGCGATCCGGCAGATCGTCGGGGCACCCGAGGCCCGGGTGCTCGATCCCTCCGACCCGGCCACCAGTGCCGACGACCGGGCCGCCCGCGTCTTGTCCTCCACCTGGGCCGAGGCCGGTCCGCGTCCCATGGCCCCCGACGAGCTTCCCGACGGCTGGCGGACCGGGGTGCTCACGCGCCTGGACCTCGGCTCGGCCAATCCCGGGGCGCTGCTGCTCGGCTCGACCGAGCGCTACCGCCCCAGCCGCATCTCGGGCCGCACGCGCGGCTGGTCGGTGAAGGAGGCGGATCCGGCCGTGCTGGGCGCCCTGGTGGCCGCCGTCGGCAGCGCCCTGCGCGCGGGGGCCGCCTTCGACGCCCTGACCGAGGAGACCGCCAAGCTCACCGCCGTGGTCGACAACGCCTCGGACGGGATCGCGGTGGTCGACGAGGCAGGCCGGGTACGGCTGTGGAGCCGCCGGATGGCCACGATGACCGGCGTGCCGGCGCACACCATGTCGGGCGACCGGGCCGCAGCTCCGGGCATCGTCGCCACGCTGGTCGATGCCGCCCTGGCTGCCGCCCCGGGCGCCCCGCCGACCCACCTGCACCTGAGCCACCCCAACGGCGAGGCCCTCGAGCTCTCGCTGGCGACGGTGCTCGTGCGCGAGGCCGGAACCGGCGCCGGCGGGGCGGACAGCTGGGTGCGCATCGTGACCGCCCACGACGAGACGCGCGAGCGCCGCGTCGAGCGCATGAAGACCGACTTCATCGCCACCATCTCGCACGAGCTGCGCACGCCGATCACACCGATCAAGGGGTATGCGGCGCTGCTCGCCAGCCGCGGCGACCAGCTCTCCCCCGAGCGCCGCGCCCAGGCGCTGGCCGTCATCTCCGAGCGGGCCGACCACCTGAGCCGACTCGTGAACGAGCTGCTGCTTGCCTCCCAGGTCTCCGACTCAGCCCGCCTGCCGATCGACATGGGCGAGGCGGACGTCAGCGAGCTGGTGACCGAGGCGGTCGCCGGCTTCCCGGATCTCGCCTCCCGCATCGTGCTGCACCTGCCTGAGGCGCCGCTGCTGGTGCAGTGCGACCGCTTCCGGGCGGTCCAGTGCCTGACCAACCTGCTCGGCAACGCGCAGAAGTACGCCCAGGGCGACGGTCCGGTCGAGATCTCGGTGGGCGAGCAGGGCCGCCGGGTCGCGATCCATGTCCGTGACCACGGCCCGGGCATCCCGGTCTCCGAGCAGGAACGCGTGTTCGAGCGCTTCTACCGCCGCGAGGATCCCTTCACGATGCGCACAGGGGGGACGGGGCTCGGCCTGCACATCGCCCGCGAGCTGGCCACCGCGATGGGCGGCGCGCTGAGCCTGCGGACTCCCGCCGGTGGCACCGGCGCCGAGTTCGTCCTCGAGCTGCCGGTCGCCGTCCCGGACGGCCCCGGACCCGGCGCCGGACCCAGCCGGGGCCCCGACACGGGCCCCGGGACGCGGACGCGTCCGTCTGACGCGGCCGGGGATGGCACGATGGTGCCCTCCGAGGGCCGGGTGTCGGCATCGTGAGGGCGGGACGGAGGGGCGGACGAGCATGGCACTGATCCTGGTGGTGGACGACGAGGAGCCGGTGCGGCTGCTGCTGCGGGACACCCTCGAGCTGGACGCCTACGACGTGGTCGAGGCGCCCGACGGCCCGGCGGCCCTCGCCTCGTTCGAGGAGCACCGCCCGGACGGGATCATCCTCGACGTCATGATGCCCGGGATGTCCGGCATCGAGGTGCTCAAGGAGATCCGGGGCCGCGAGGGCGGAGCCGAGTTGCCGGTCATCCTGCTCACCGCCTCCGGCGACGACCAGACCACGTGGGACGGATGGTCGGCCGGCGCCAGCTGCTACCTCACGAAGCCGTTCGACCCGGACAACCTGCTCTCGTGGGTCGAGCGCATCCTCGCCTGACGCCGGCTACTGCCCGCTCGGCCGCAGCCCGCCGCGGGCTGGTCAGAGCCGGCAGGCGTGGATGTCGGTCACGATGATCCCGCGGGCGCCGAGCTCGTAGAGCTCGTCCATCACACGGTGCACGGACTCCCGGGACACCATCGCGCGCACCGCTGACCAGTGCGAGTCGGCCAACGGGCTCACCGTCGGCGACTCGATGCCCGGCGTGATCAGGCAGGCCGCGGCGACGAGCTCGGCCGGGATGTCGTAGTCGACCATGACGTAGGTGCGGGCCGTCAGCACCCCCTGCAGGCGGCGCACGAACGTCGCGACGTCGCCGTCCTGCCCCACGCCGGCACGCCGGACGAGCAGGGCCTCACTCACCAGCAGGGCCTCCCCCACCGGCTCCAGGCCCGCCTGTCGCAGGGTGCCGCCGGTCGCCACGACGTCGGCCACGGCGTCGGCCACGCCGAGCGCGACGGCGTTCTCGACCGCCCCGTCGAGGCGCACGACGGTCGCGGCGATGCCCAGGCGGTCGAGGTGCTCGTGGAGCAGGCCCGGGTAGGAGGTGGCGATGCGGCGGCCCGCGAGGTCGGCGATGGACGTCGCGGCGCCGACCGGGGCGGCCAGCCGGAACGTCGAGGGCGCGAACCCCAGCCGCATGACCTCGCGCGCCTGGGCCCCGCTGTCGAGCAGCATGTCCAGGCCGGTGATGCCCAGGTCGAGGGTGCCGGAGCCGACGTAGATCGCGATGTCGCGCGGCCGCAGGAAGAAGAACTCGACGCCGTTGGCGTGGTCGGCCACGACGAGGTCGCGCAGGTTGGCCCCGGCCAGGTAGCCGGCCTCGAGCAGGATCTGGCGGGCGGGGTCGGACAGGGCGCCCTTGTTGGGCACGGCGACGCGCAGCATGGGGTCCTCGTTCGTGGCGGGCAGCTCGGGATCGGTCAGGTCAGAGGCGGGCGTAGACGTCGTCGAGGCTGACGCCCGCGGCGATCATGAGCACCTGCGCGTGGTAGAGCAGCTGGGCGATCTCCTCGGCAGCGCGGTCGACGCCCTCGTGCTCGGCGGCCATCCACGACTCAGCGGCCTCCTCGACGACCTTCTTGCCCACCGCGTGGACGCCGCCGGCGAGCAGCGCGACGGTCCCGGACCGCGGGTCCGCGGCGGCCACCTTGGCCAGGAGCTCCGCGTGCAGGGCGTCGAAGGTCTTCACAGGGGCCAAGGGTACCGGCGGGCCGCGCGAAGGCGATTCGCGCCGGGAATGCGGGCGTCCGGCTGATCGAGAACCGGCGCAAGCCGCACCCGCGCGAGCGAACCCGGCGCAACCGTGCGGGCGCTCAGCCGGCGAACCCGGTGGGCTGGGCCGCCCCTGGCCGGCGGATCGTGGGCAGCGTCAGGGCCAGCGCGAGGGCGGCCTGGGCAGCCTCGGCGCCCTTGTCCTCCCGGCTGTCGGGCAGTCCGGCGCGGTCCAGCGCCTGGGCCTCGTCGTCACACGTGAGGATGCCGAACCCGATGGGCACGCTGGTGTCCAGCGCGACCCGACCCAGGCCCGTGGTCGCCGCGTCGCAGACGTACTCGAAGTGCGGCGTGCCGCCGCGGATCACGACGCCGAGGGCCACGACGGCGTCGAAGCCCGCGCTGGCCGCCACCTGGGCCGCCAGCGGCAGCTCGAAGGTCCCTGGCACCCGGTAGAGCACCGACACCGCCCCGGCCCGGGTGCACGCGGCCGTCGCCCCGGCGATGAGGCCGTCCATCACCACCTGGTGCCACGACGAGGCCACGATGGCCACGCGCAGGCCCTCGGCGTGCAGGTCCTCGGCGCTGGGCGCCCCGGATCCACTCATGGCTGGACTCCTTCGACGTCGCGGGGATCGACGGTGGCGGTGGCTGGGGGCTGGAAGGCGTGCACGTGCCCCATCTGGTGGCCCATCCGCTCGGCCTTGGTGGCCAGGTAGGCCCGGTTGTGCGGGTTCGGCGCGATCTCCAGCGGGATCCGGTCCACGATCTCCAGGCCGTACCCCGACAGGCCCGCGAGCTTGGCCGGGTTGTTCGTGAGCAGGCGCATGGTCCGCACCCCGAGGTCGGCCAGGATCTGGGCCCCGGTGCCGTAGTCGCGGGCATCCGCGGGCAGCCCGAGGGCGAGGTTGGCGTCCACGGTGTCCTGGCCGCCGTCCTGCAGCTGGTAGGCGGCCAGCTTGGCGACCAGGCCGATCCCGCGGCCCTCGTGGCCGCGCACGTAGAGCACGACGCCGCGGCCGGCCTCGGCGACCGTGCGCATGGCGGCATGCAGCTGCGGGCCGCAGTCGCAGCGCAGGGAGCCCAGCGCGTCGCCGGTGAGGCACTCGGAGTGCACGCGCACGAGCACGTCCGCCCCGTCGCCGAGCTCCCCGACGACGAGCGCGACGTGCTCGACGTCGTCGAGGGTCGACCGGTAGCCGATGGCGGTGAACTCCCCGAACTCGGTGGGCAGCGTGGTCGTCGCGACCCGCTGCACCTGGCGCTCGTGCCCCCGGCGGTACCGGATGAGGTCGGCGATGGACACCATGACCAGGCCGTGGGCATCGGCGAACGCGCGGCACTGCGGCGCGCGCATCATCGTGCCGTCCTCGTTCATGAGCTCGCACAGCGCCCCGACCGGGCTCATGCCGGCCAGCGTGGCGAGGTCCACGGCGGCCTCGGTGTGCCCCGGCCGGCGCAGCACCCCGCCGGGCACCGCCCGCAGCGGCATCACGTGCCCGGGCCGGGTGAGGTCGTGCGGCTCGGTGGCCGAGTCGGCGAGCACCTTGATCGTGTGGGCGCGGTCGGCCGCGGAGATGCCCGTCGCCGCCACGTCCCTGGCGTCCACCGACACCGCGTACGCGGTCTGCTTGCGGTCCTCGTTGATCGCGGTCATCGGCGGCAGGCCCAGGGCGTCGAGGCGCTCTCCCGGCAGGCTCACGCAGACGTAGCCCGAGGTGTGCCGGATCATGAACGCGGTCAGCGCCGGAGTGGCCCGCTGGGCGGCGAAGATGAGGTCGCCCTCGTTCTCCCGGTCCTCGTCGTCGACCACGACGACGGCCTCCCCGCGCCGGATCGCCTCGATGGCCGCCGGGATCGGGTCCAGCCGCACCCCGCCGGCCGCCGTCGCGGGCAGGTCCGCGGGCATGGGGCGCATGACCGGCTCCGCGGTGGTGGCCTCGACCTCGTCGGCCGGGGTGGCCGCAGGCACGCCGGCCGGGGCATCCTCCGGGGCAGGCCGCAGCCGGTCGGGCACGGGGATGCCGGCGTGGCCGAAGAGGGCGTCGGCGGGGATCACGCGCGCACCGCCAGCATGCGCTCCACGTACTTGGCCAGCACGTCCACCTCCAGGTTGACCCGGTCCCCCACCGCCCGGGTGCCCAGCGTGGTCTCGGCCAGCGTGGTGGGGATCAGCGACACCGCGAACCAGGGCTGCGGGCCGTCCACGACCTGCACCACGGTGAGCGACACGCCGTCCACGGTGATCGAGCCCTGGGCGACCAGGTACCGGGCCAGGCCCTCGGGCAGGTCGATCTCCACGACCTCCCAGTGCTGGCTGGGCCGACGCGCCCGGATCGTGCCCACGCCGTCGACGTGGCCCTGCACGATGTGGCCCCCGAACCGGCCGGCCGCGGCCATCGGGCGCTCGAGGTTCACCGGATCGCCGGGCTGCAGCGCGCCCAGCGTGGTGCGGCGCAGCGTCTCGGCCATGACGTCGGCACTGAACGTGCCGTCGACGAGCTCGACCACGGTGAGGCAGGTCCCGTTCACCGCGATGCTGGCGCCCGGGATCGCGTCGGCCGTGACGTGCGGCCCCGCGACCACGAGCCGTGCGGCCTGCTCGGGCAGGGCCGAGACCGCCACGACGTGGCCGAGCTCCTCCACGATGCCGGTGAACACGGGCTGCTCCTGTCCTTGCTGGGTCGTACCGCCGCCGGGCGCCGAGCCGGGCGACGTCGGTGGGGTGGCGCGTGGCGCGTGCCGGCAGCGCTCAACCGTGCGGTTCGGGCCCCATTGTCGCCGTGATGCGCACGTCGTGACCAATGCGGTCCACGCCGGTCACGACCAGGCGGTGCACCCCGAGCATCGTGAAGACGCCGAGGTCGCCCACCGCGGCCGTCCCGGCCCCCAGCAGCGCGGGCGCGACGTACCAGACGACGCGGTCGACCAGGCCGGCGCGCAGGAAGGCCGCGGCCAGGGTGGGGCCCCCCTCGAGCAGGACGTGGCGCACCTCCTCGGCGGCCAGGGCGGCCAGGGCTTCGGCGGGGTCGTGGGTGGGCAGCAGCCGCAGGGGGGCGGCGCCGTCGCGCAGGCGCGCCCGGTCCGGCAGGGCCCGAAGGCCCATGACCACCCGGGTCGGCTGGTGCGCCGCCAGCGCGCCGTCCGGGCCGCGGACCGTGAGCGAGGGGTCGTCGACCAGGGCCGTGCCGGTGCCGACGAGCACCGCGTCGACGGTGCCCCGCAGCGCGTGCACGTCGGCGCGTGCCGCGGCACCGGTGATCCAGCGGCTGCTCCCGTCGGTGGCGGCCACCCGGCCGTCCAACGTCGCGGCCACCTTCCACGTCACGAAGGGCCGCCCATGCACGAGCGCGAAGGTCCACGCCGCGTTGAGCAGCGTCGCCTCGTCGGCCAGCACCCCGCCGACGACCTCGACGCCGGCCCCGGCCAGCTGGGCCGCGCCACCGGCCGCCACCGGGTTGGGATCGGCCTGGGCGTAGACCACGCGGGCGACCCCGGCCCCGAGCAGGGCGTCGGTGCAGGGGCCGGTGCGCCCCGTGTGGCGGCAGGGCTCGAGCGTGACCACGGCGGTCGACCCAGCGGCCGCGACCCCGGCCGCGCGGAGGGCCTCGACCTCGGCGTGGGGGGTGCCGGCGCCGCGGTGGTGGCCCTCGGCGACGGTTCGACCGGCGGCATCGAGCAGGACGCAGCCGACCCGGGGGTTCGGGCCGTGCGGCACGCCCGGCGTGGCGGCCAGCGCGAGCGCCCGGCGCATCGCCGCGAGCTCGGCCTGCGTGGCGGTGCCGCCACCCGCGGCGCGCGCGGCGACGCGGCTCATCGCAGGGCCGCGGTGCGGCCGGCCCCGGCCGCCACCGTGGCGGCGGCCCGCAGGGCGCTGCACGCGGCCGCGGCATCCTCGGCGCCGTAGACCGCCGAGCCGGCCACGAAGACGTCCGCGCCGGCCTCGGCGCAGCGCTCGATCGTGCCCTCGGCGACGCCGCCGTCGACCTGCAGCCAGATGTCGGCATCGCCGATCAGCTCGCGGGCCCGGCGGATCTTGGGCAGGGCCAGGTCGAGGAACGGTTGTCCGCCGAACCCGGGCTCCACGCTCATGATGAGCACCATGTCGATCTCGCCGAGCAGGCCGGCGATCGCGTCCACCGGGGTGGCGGGCTTGAGTCCCACCCCGGCCCGCGCGCCCAGGCGCCGCAGCTCGCGGGCCAGGCGCACCGGCGCCTGCGCGGCCTCGAGGTGGAAGGTCACGCTGCCCGCGCCGGCCTCGGCGTAGCCCGGCGCCCATCGGTCCGGGTCCTCGATCATGAGGTGGCAGTCCACCGGGGTGCTGACGCTCGCCAGCAGCGCCTCCACGACCGGCAGGCCCAGCGTGAGGTTGGGCACGAAGTGCTGGTCCATCACGTCCACGTGCAGCCAGTCGGCCGCCCCGGCGACCCGCCGGCACTCCGCCGCCAGGTTGGCGAAGTCGGCCGCCAGGATGCTCGGCGAGATCTGGATGCCCATGGCGCACAGGGTAGTGCGCCCGCCGCGGGCCGAAGGCTCAGCGCGCGGCCACGCCCCGGGTGCGCCAGGCCCCCGCGGCCAGCGGCAGCACGATGGCTCCGGCCAGCGCCGCCAGCCAGCCGTAGGAGAGCACGGCCACGACCCCGCCGGCAGCCGCGCCGGCGATCGCCGCGGCGACGTTCATCGTGAGGTCCGACAGGCCCTGGCTGTCCTGCCGGGAGGCCACGGGGACCGACTCGGACAGCAGCGTCGAGCCGGCGACCAGGCAGCACGACCAGCCCAGGCCGAGCAGGAACAGGCCCCCACCCACCGCCACGTGGTGATCCGCCGGGGCGAGCCCGGCGATCGCGGCGGCGGCCAGCAGCAGCACGGCCCCCGCCACGAGCACGGCATGCCGGCCCACCCGGTCGGCGGCCCAGCCGACCACCGGCGACAGCGCGTACATGCCGAGGATGTGCACGCTGATGACCACCCCGATCACGGTGATCGACACGTCGGCGTGGGCCATGTGCACCGGCGTCATCACCATGACCGCGACCATCGCGGCGTGGCCGAGGGCCACGGCAGCAAGACCGAGCAGCGCGTCCGGCGTGCCGCGGACCACCGTCCAGGCCCGCGTGGTCCGCTCCCGCAGCCGGGGCCCGTGCACGGCCGAGCCCAGCTCGGGGTCACGGCTGCGGGCGACGAGCAGTGGATCGGGCCGCAGCAGCGCCCACACCACGCCGGCCGCGGCCAGGAACGCGACCGCTGAGATCACGTAGGTGCCCGCCAGGGCCATGATGCCCAGGCGCTCCCCCAGCTGCGCCCCCACGCCGCTGAGGTTGGGACCGAGCACCGCACCCACGGTCGTGGCCCACACGACGACCGACATGGCACCCGCGGCGTGGCCGGGGGCGGCAAGGTCGGTGGCGGCGTAGCGGGCCTGCAGGCCGCTGGCCGTGGCCGAGCCGGTCAGCAGGATGCCGACCAGCGCCAGCGCCAGCACGCCGAGGGTCGCCCCGAGCACCACGAGCACCGCCCCGAGGGCGCCGGTGACCAGCCCGGCGGCCAGGCCGTGGCGCCGGCCGCGCTCGGAGGTCAGCCCCGCCAGCGGGACCGCGGCCAGGCCGGCCCCGAGCACCGCGGCGGTCGAGGCCAGGCCGGCCACCGCCTCGCTGCCGGCCACCTGCGCGGCGATGAGCCCGCTGGCCGCCACGTTCGCCCCCACGCCCAGGCCGCCGAGCACCTGGGCCGCAGCCAGGACGCGCAGGGAGCGGCGCTGGAGGCCGCCGGCGGACACGAGCGGGCGGTGCGCCGGGGCCGCGGCGCCACGCCGGGTCGCATCCCGCCTGTTCGTCATGCCCACCTCGTCGCGCTGCACGCCGGCCGATGGGGCGCGCCCCCGCGCCCCCGGGCCGCCCACCGTAGCCCCGTCAGGCGGCTCAGGGGGTGCGTCGGATCAGGGCGGCGTACATGCCGTCGGTGTCGTGCAGGTGGGGCCACAGCCGCAGTGCCCCACCCGCCGTCGCCCCCTCCGGCAGCGACACCCCCGGGACCTCGTCGAGGGCGAGCAGCTGGCCACCGAGGCGCGCGGCCTCGGCGACCACCGCGTCGGTCTCGGCCAGGTGCGGCGAGCAGGTGGCGTAGAGCACCAGGCCGCCGGGCCGGACCGCCGCCAGGGCCCGGGCGAGGAGCCGTCGCTGCAGCGCGGTGAGCTCGGGCAGGTCCTCGCGCCGGCGCCGCCAGCGCGACTCCGGGCGCCGGCGCAGGGCCCCCAGGCCCGTGCACGGCGCGTCGACGAGCACCCGGTCGAAGGGCTCGCCGAGGTCAGTGGCGAGTGCATCCCCCACGACGACCTCGTGGCGGCCGCGGATGGGACGCAGCGCCGAGCGGACGAGCTCGGCGCGGTGCGGGTGCAGCTCGACCGCGGTGAGGCTCCCGCCCCGCCGGGCCACCTCGCCGGCGAGCAGCGCAGCCTTGCCCCCCGGCCCGGCGCACAGGTCGAGCCAGCGGGTGTCGGGGCCGTCGAGCGCAGCCTCGGCCAGGGCGAGCGCCACCACCTGGCTGCCCTCGTCCTGCACGCCCGCGGCCCCCGTCGCCACGGGGGCGAGGCGGCCCGGCTCGACGGCCGAGACACGCACCGCCAGGCGTGACCACCGGCCGGGGGCCGCGTCGATGCCCTCGTCGAGCAGTGCCGCCAGCAGCTCGTCGCGGGGCAGCGTGCGGGCCACGAGCGTGACGGCGGCGGCGCGGTTGTCGGCCAGCAGGGCGTCGCCGGTGTCCTCCCAGGTGCGGCTCGGATCGCTGGCGGCGAGGGCCTCGTGGTCGGCTCGCACGATCCAGGCCGGATGGGAGGTGGCCACGGCCAGGTGCGCGGGGGGGTCGACGTCGAGCGCGGGCAGCCGGCCCTCGGCCACCAGCGCGGCCAGCCAGGCCTGCGCGTCACCGCCGCGGACGACCCGGCGCAGCACCGCGTTGGCGAACCCCGCCGCACCGTCGTGCACCCGGGCCCGCACCAGGGCCACGGTGGTGTCGACCGCCGCGTGCTCGGCCACGCGCATCGCCTGCACCTGGTGCACGCCGAGGCGCAGCGCGTCGAGCAGGGCGGGCTGGACGGAGGCGATCCCGCGGTCCACGCAGGCGTCCAGGATCGCGTCGTGGCGGCCCCGCCAGCGCAGGGTGCCGTAGGCCAGCTCGGTGGCGAACGCGGCGTCGCGGCCGTCGAGCCGGTGCCGTCCCAGGATGCGCGGCCACACGAGGTTGGCGTAGGCGTCGTCCTCGGCGACGCTGCGCAGCAGCTCGAACGCGGCGAGCCGGGCCGGGTCCACGCGCCCGCGTGCCGGGCGGCGGGCCGGGCGGGCGTCAGGCAAGGCATTCCCCGGCCTGCACCCGCAGTCCGCGGGCCCAGTCGCCGGCCGGCATCATCCGCTTGCCCTGGGCCTGCACGTCGCCCAGGCGCACGGCGTGCGTGGCCGTGCCCACCCAGACGTCCTGCTTGGCGGCCCGCAGCTCGCCGGGGGCCAGGTCGGCCACGGCGGGGTCGGGGCGCACCGGGCCCAGCTTCACCCGCTCGTCGCGGAACGTGCTCCAGGCCCCGGGGGCGGGCGTGCAGCCGCGGACGAGGCGGTCCACGCGCATGGCCGGTTCGCCCCACACCACGCGGGCGTCCTCGACCGTGAGCTTCGGCGCCAGGCTCACGCCGTCCCCGGGCTGCGGCACGGCGGCCAGCGCGCCTGCGGCCAGGCCGTCGAGGGTCCGCACCAGCAGCTCGGCACCGGACTCGGCCAGGCGGGCCAGCAGGTCCCCGGCCGTGTCGGTGGGCCGGATCGGCTCGGTCACCACGCCGAACACCGGCCCGGTGTCCAGGCCCTCCTCGAGGCGGAAGGTGCTGGCCCCGGTCACCGCGTCACCGGCCATGATCGCGTGCTGGACTGGGGCGGCTCCCCGCCACGCGGGCAGCAGGGAGAAGTGCAGGTTCACCCACCCGTGCGGGGGGACGGCCAGGGCGGCTGAGGGGATGAGCCCGCCATAGGCCACGATCGGTGCGGCATCCGGGGCGAGCTCGGCCAGGCGGGTGAGGAAGTCCGGATCCCGGGGACGCGACGGCCGCAGGACCTCGATGCCCTCGGCCAGGGCCACCTCGGCGACCGGCGAGGGCACGAGGCGCCGACCCCGCCCGGCGGCCGCGTCGGGCCGGGTGAGCACGGCGACCACCTCGTGGGAGGAGGCCAGCAGGGCACGCAGGGAGGGCACGGCCACCTCGGGGGTGCCGGCGAAGAGCAGCCGCACGCCGGGGCCCTCAGCCGAGCCCGGGTCGGATGGCGTGCGGGCTGAACCGCACCACGGGAGGGGCACCGAACCACTCGGCGTCGCGGATCTCGCGCATGGCCTGCTTGCGCACCTCGGGGTCCAGCCGGTCGATGAAGAGCACCCCGTCGAGGTGGTCGGTCTCGTGCTGCACGCAGCGGGCCAGCAGGTCGCTGCCCTCGAGGACCACGGGCTCGCCGTGCATGGTCATGCCCTTGGCGACCACCCGCAGGGCCCGCTTCGTGTCGTAGGACAGGCCGGGCAGCGACAGGCAGCCCTCCTCGCCGTCCTGCAGCTCGTCGGACAGGTCGAGGTCCGGGTTGATGAGGTGCCCCACCACGTCGTCCACCCAGTAGGTGAAGACCCGCAGGGACACCCCGATCTGCGGGGCGGCCAGGCCGACCCCGGGGGCGTCCATCATCGTGTCGGTGAGGTCGGCCACGAGCTGGCGCAGCTCCTTGTCGAACGTCTCGACGGGGGCCGCCGGCGTGCGCAGCACGGGGTCGCCGAAGAGGCGGATCGGCTTGAGCATGGGCCCAGTCTAGGTGGGGGGCGCGAGCGCCGTCGGGCGTTGCCGCCGGCTTGTCGGCGGGGGTCGCGGCTCGGCGTGCGGCGTCATCGGCCGGCTGGATCGAGCCGGACCGACACGACCGGGGCCCGTCGGGCCGAGCGCCGGGCCTGCTCGTGCTGCAGGGCCGCCGCCAGCGCGGCGCCATCGGCGATCGACGTCGCCACCTGCCAGGCCACCTGCTCGCCGCCGTCCTCCCCGGCCACGGGCAACGGCCCCGAGCGGCGCACGACCCGCTCGCCCAGCTCGTCGCACACGGCCTGCACCACCTCGCCCGCCGGCAGCGCCGCGCCGCCGACGTGGGCCACCCGGACCGCCGGGGGCAGGGCGAGGCTGCGCCGCTCGTCGAGCTCGCGCTGGGCGTAGCCCAGGGGGTCCCACCGGATGAGCGCCTGCACCTCGCGGCCGTCGGGCTCACCCACCACCAGGACCCGCCCCCCGTCGGCGGCGGGCCGCACGCGGGTCGCCGCCGCGAACCAGCGGCGCAGCACCTCCTCGGCCGTGCGCAGCCCCGGCCGGGACAGCGCGGCCGCGGCGTCGAGCAGGACGGCGGCTGCGTAGCCCCCCGGGCCCGGGTCGGGCTCGGCGCCGGGGGTGGCGACCACGAGGGTCCGCTGGGTCCGCAGGGCGCGCAGCGGGGCCTCCCCCGTGGCCAGCGCCACGGTGGCCCCGGGCAGGGCACGGCCGAACTCCTCGGCGGTCCGGCGCACGCCGACCACGACGGCGCGCACCTGCTCCCCCGCGCAGAGCGGGCAGCGCCAATCCACCGGGGCACCGTGCGTGGGACACACAGGCCGTCGGGTGGCGTCCTCGGCACGCATGGCGCGGCCGCACTGCGGGCACCGGGCCGGCTCCCGACAGCCCTGGCAGGCCAGGACCGGCACGTAGCCGGCGCGCGGCACCACGACCAGCACGGGGCCGCGCTCGAGCCCCTCGCGCAGGGCCGCCACCACGATGGGCGGGATGCGGTCGCCCGCCCGGGACGGGTCCGGGTGCGCGACGTCCGCGGCCGACTGGACCCGGGGCATCGCCGCACGGACCGCAGCCCTGGTCAGGGCGACGACCTGCAGCCAGCCCGAGCCGGCCATGCGCGCCGCCTCGAGGGTGACCGAACTGCCGCCGACGACCAGGCTCGCACCCTCGGCCATGCTCCGCAGCGCCGCGACCTCCCGGGCGTGCCACCCGGGGGCGTGCGGCTCGGACAGCGCGTCGTCGCCGTCGTCCCAGACCACGACCAGGCCCAGCTCGGCGACGGGCGCGAACACCGCCGCGCGGGTGCCGACGACGACGCGGGCCTCACCGCGGAGCACCCGCAGGAACGCGGCGTACCGCGCCTCGGGGCCGAGTTCGGCCGACAGCCGGACGACGCCCTCCCGGGCGCCGCCGAGGGCCTCGGCGATGCGGGCGAGGTCGGCAGCGTCGGGCACGACCACGATCGCCCCCCGACCCCGAGCCGCGGTGGCCCCCACCAGGTCGGCGATCCGGGCGGGCACCTGCTCACCGGGCGCGGCCACCCACAGCGCGCGCGCCGGATCGGGGCCACCCAGCCCGCGCAGCAGCGCCTCGCCGCCGTCGTAGCGGGCCCAGCCTGCCCTCCCCACGCCCCCCGGGGCAGGGGCGGCGTCGACCTCCCCGCCGGTGGTGCCGGGCGCTCCCGGGCGAGTCGTCGCGTCGCTGTCTGCGGAACCGACCCGCGCCGCCGCGCGTGCCTCGGCACGGGCGTGCCGGGGTGGCACCGCCGCCCGCACGACGTCGGAGAACGTGCCGGCGTACCGGTCGGCGACCGCCCGGCAGAGCGCGGCGATCGCGGGGGCCAGCACCGGCGGGCCATGCACGGACCGGATGGGTTGCAGCTCCCGGGTCGACGCCGCCACCCGCTCGAGGACGACACCGTCGACCAGGCGGCCCGCCAGCCGCACCCGCACGCGCGCGCCGGGGAGGGCCTGCTCGGCCAGGGTGGCAGGGACCAGGTAGTCGAAGGGCCGGTCCAGATGCGGCAGCGGGGTCAGCAGCGCGACCCGCGCGACCGGCAGCGCCAACGCCGGCTCGGGCGCGGGCGCGCCGGCCCGACGTCGGGCCCTGGGGCCGACGCCCGGCAGCGCGATCTGCTCGTCCGGCACGGGCCCAGTCTGGCCGACCGCACCGACATCACCGCCGCCCGATCCACAGGCCAGGCCCACGCGCCCCGGGTGCCTGGGGACGCCGGCGACCCTCGGCGCATTCCGGCCGGGATTGCTCGCCGTTGTCGTGGTTGCGTCGAGTCTGCTCGCGCGAACGACCCGCGATCCCGGCGCAAGTCCCGCCGGGGGCGCCAGCGGGCGCGCGATCCCGGCGCAACCGCAGCCGGGCAAGCGGGCGCGGTGCGTCAGCCCGGCAGGCGCAGTGGGATCGCCCAGTGGGTGAACGACCGCGTGACGACCATCCCCAGGCCCTCGTAGAACTCCAGCGCACCGGTGTTGGAGTCCGTCGAGAGCACGGTGGCGGGCCTGCCCCGCGCGTGGCCGATCAGGAACGCCTGCCCGAGCAGGGCCCGGCCCACCCCGCGACGCTGGTGCGGCGGGTCCACGCCGAGCTTGTCCACCCAGAGCTCGCTGCCGTCGTCGATCAGGTGCATGGCCCCCAGCAGCACGCCGTCGGCCTCGACCGCGACCTGCAGCGCATCGGCCCGGAAGCCCTCGCGCTCGGTCACCATCGACCGCCACGCCGCGCGCGAGCTCGGCGGGCGGTCCGGCCAGGTCGCGAAGGCGCGCTCGAGCAGGTCCAGCGCGTGGTCCTGCTCGTCGGCCCGGGCAGCCCGCACCTCGATCCCCGGGCGCGCCTGCCCCACCAGCGGGGCGGGTCCCGCCGGGTCGTGGGACCGGCGCAGGATCCACGAGGTGCGCACCGCCCGCGCCCCGTGCGAGCGGAGCAGGGCCACCGCATCGCCCCGGGTGTCCTCGATGGTCTGGCCGATCCGGTCGATGCCCGCGGCCGTGGCCACCGCGACCGACCACGTGACCAGCGCGCCGCCGATGCCCCGGCCTCGTGCGGTGGGATGCACGTCGGCGAAGCACCGCCGACCCAGCACCAGCCCCCAGCCCACCGGGACGCCCGCGGCGTCCCGCACCAGGCACGAGGCGGCCTGCGCATCCACGAGGCTCAGGTCCCCGACGAGGTCCGCGCGCTCGTACATCGGCGCACCACTGTCGTGGGCCTCGCAGGCACGCACCAGCGCGACGACCTCGTCGATCGTGCCGGGGCTGATGGGCTGCGCGGCGAGGCCGTCGGGCAGCACCAGCGGCGGGCTCAGATGCCCGAGGCGGACTGCAGCGCCTCGACGCGGTCCAGCCGCTCCCAGGTGAACGTGGAGCCGGCCGAGGACTCACGGCCGAAGTGCCCGTACGCCGCCGTGGGCCGGTACTGCACGAGCTTGGTGTCGAGCAGCTGCAGGTCGCGGATGATCGCCCCGGGCCGCAGGTCGAACACCGCGAGCACGGCATCCTGGATCTGCGCGTCGGGCACCACGCCGGTCCCGAAGGTCTCGACGAACAGGCCCACCGGGTGGGCCTTGCCGATCGCGTAGGCGACCTGCACCTCGCAGCGCGTGGCCAGGCCCGCAGCGACCACGTTCTTGGCGACCCAGCGCATCGCGTACGCGGCGGAGCGGTCCACCTTCGAGGGGTCCTTGCCGGAGAAGGCGCCACCACCGTGACGGGCGAAGCCGCCATAGGTGTCGACGATGATCTTGCGTCCGGTCAGGCCCGCGTCACCCATCGGCCCGCCGGTCACGAAGCGGCCGGTGGGGTTGACGAGCAGTCGGGTCGAGGACGTGTCGAGGTCCACGCCCGCGAGCACCGGCTCGACCACGAACTTGCGGATCTCGGGGGCGAGCTGCTTGTCGAGGTCCACGTGGGCGGCGTGCTGCGAGGACACCACGATGGTGTCGACGGTGACGGCCTCGCTGCCGTCGTAGCCGATCGTCACCTGGGTCTTGCCGTCGGCGCGCAGGTAGGGCAGCTGGCCGGACTTGCGCACCTGCGTGAGCTGCTCGGCGAGCCGGTGCGCCAGGTGGATCGGCAGGGGCATGAGCTCGGGGGTGTCGGTGCAGGCGTAGCCGAACATGAGGCCCTGGTCGCCGGCGCCCTGCCGGTCCAGGGCGTCGTTCGAGCCCTCCACCCGCTCCTCGAAGGCGTCGTCGACGCCCTGGGCGATGTCGGAGGACTGCCGGCCGATGGAGACCTGCACGCCGCAGGACTCGCCGTCGAAGCCCTTCTCGGAGTGGTCGTAGCCGATCGAGAGCACCACGCCGCGCACGATGTCCATGACCTCGGCGTAGCCCTCGGTGGTCACCTCCCCCGCGACGTGGACCTGGCCGGTCGTGAGCAGGGTCTCGACCGCGACCCGCGAGCGGGGGTCCTGCCGGAGCAGGTCGTCGAGGATGGCGTCGCTGATCTGGTCGGCCATCTTGTCGGGGTGGCCCTCGGTGACGGACTCCGAGGTGAACAGGCGCAAGGACATGTGCTGGCCCTTCTGAGGGTTTGGGATCGGGCACCAGCGGCCCGGGGTGTGGGCGCAGTCTACGTGGTGGCGGCGCGCAGCCCGGCCACGCGGTCCCACACGGCGTGGGCGACCTCGGCCTTGGCGCCGGCGATGGGGCCGGCCACGGCCCCGTCCGGCGTGAGCAGGTGCACGACCGTCCCGGCCCGGCCGAACACCGCGCCGCCGGCGACGTCGTTGGCGACGAGCAGGTCCACGCCCTTGCTGGCGAGCTTGGCGCGGGCGTGCTGCAGCGCATCGGCGTCGGCGTCACCGGTCTCGGCGGCGAAGCCGACCAGCGTGGTCGTGGCGGGCAGCGTGCCGGACCGCCGTGCCGCGACCAGGCCGGCGAGCACGTCGGGGTTGCGGACCAGGGCGATGGGGGCCGGCTCCTGCTGCGCCCCCTTCTTGATCTTGTCGGCGGCCACCTCGGCCGGCCGGAAGTCGGCCACCGCGGCGGCCATCACGACGACGTCGGCCGCCGCCGCTGCGGCGCCGACCGCCGCCTCGAGCTCGAGCGCGGTGCCCACGGGCACCACCCGCACCCCGGCCGGATCGACCAGGGCCACGTTCGCGCTGACCAGGGTGACCTCGGCCCCGCGCGCTGCCGCCGCGGCGGCCAGGGCGTACCCCTGCAGGCCGCTCGAGCGGTTGCCCAGGAACCGGACCGGGTCCACGGGCTCGCGGGTGCCCCCGGCGCTGACCACGACGCGCAGGCCGGCGAGGTCGCGCCGCCCGCCGGTGTGCAGCGCGGCGTGCACCGCCTGCGCGATCGCCTCGGGCTCGGGCAGCCGCCCGGGGCCGGTGTCGGCCCCGGTGAGCCGGCCCACTGCGGGGTCCAGCACGAGGATGCCGCGCTCCCGCAGCGTGGCGACGTTGGCCACGGTGGCCGGGTGCTGCCACATCTCGGTGTGCATCGCCGGGACCATGAGCACCGGACAGGTGGCCGTGAGCAGGGTGGCGGTGAGCAGGTCGTCGGCCCGGCCGGCGACGGCCCGGGCCAGCAGGTCGGCCGTCGCCGGGGCGACGACGACGAGGTCGGCGGTCTTGCCCACCCGGACGTGGCCCACGCCCTCGACGTCGTCCCACACGCTGGTGTGCACGGGCTGCCCGGACAGGGCGGCCCAGGTGGCGCGGCCGACGAACTGCAGGGCGGCCTCGGTCGGCACCACGCGCACCTCGTGGCCGGCCTCGGTGAGCAGGCGCAGCAGGTGGGCGGCCTTGTACGCGGCGATGCCACCCCCGACGCCCAGCACGATGCGGGCGGCCCGGGCGCCGGTCGACCCGACGGACCCCCCGGTGCTCAGAAGGTCTCCTCAGGGACCTCCGGGCCCTGCTCCTGCTCGCCGGGCTCGATGGCCTCGACGGTGAGCAGGCCCTCGTTGATCTCACGCAGCGCGATCGACAGCGGCTTCTCCTGCACCGCGGTCTCCACCACGGGGCCCACGTACTCGAGCAGGCCCTCGCTGAGCTGCGAGTAGTACGCGTTGATCTGGCGGGCGCGCTTGGCGGCCTCGATGACCAGCGAGTACTTCGAGGGGGTGGTGGCGAGGAGGTCGTCGATCGGCGGGTAGGTGATGCCCTCGGGGCGGGTGTGGGTGCCGGACATGGCGGCCCTCCTGGTGGTGCGCGGGATGCGGCAGGTGCATGGGACGTGCGAGGAGCGCGGCGCGACGGTGCGCGGCGCGGATCAGAGGAAGTCTACCAACTCGGCCGCGGCCCGGACGACGTCGTCGTTGACGACCACCGCGTCGAACTCCCCGGCCGCCGCGAGCTCCTCGCGGGCCTTGGCCAGGCGCTGGGCGATGGCGGCGTCGTCCTCGGTGCCCCGGCCGTGCAGGCGTGCCTCGAGATCGGCCCAGCTCGGTGGGGCCAGGAACACCATGAACGCCCTCGGCATGGCCGCGCGCACCTGGCGGGCCCCCTGCAGCTCGATCTCGAGCAGGACGGGCTGGCCCTCCCGCAGGCGGGCCAGGACGGGCCGGCGCGGCGTGCCGTAGCGGTTGCCCGCGAACTCCGCCCACTCGAGGAACCCGCCCTGCTCGACGGTCCGGGCGAAGTGCTCGCGGCTCCAGAACAGGTAGTCCACCCCGTCGACCTCGCCGGAGCGCGGCGCGCGCGTGGTGGCCGAGATGGAGATCCAGACATCGGGACGCATCCGGCGCACCTGGGTGACCACGGTGCCCTTGCCCACCCCCGAGGGCCCGGTGAGCACCACGAGGCGCCCGGTCGGCCGGTCCTCCCCCAGGGCGTCGAGCAGCGCCTCGGCCTGGTGGTGGCCCAGCCCACCGACCCGACGGTTGGCGGCGATGCCGACGCGCTCCATGAGCGCGGCGGCGCGGACCGGCCCGATGCCGCGGAAGCTGGACAGCAGGTCGACCACCTTCATGCGGGCCAGGGCACGGCCCCGGTCGTCGTCGCGGCCGGCGTCGGCGAGCACCTCGGCCAGGCGCAGGTCGCCGTCGCGCAGCGCGAGGCGCACGCCCGAGCGCAGCTGCCGGGCGGCCACCCCCCGGGCCGCGGCCGCCGATCGGGCCTCGGCGGTCAGCGGTGGCGGCAGGTTCATCGCCGGGCCCACCCGTGCAGGGACCGGCCGAGGGCCGCAGCCGCCGCGCGCGGATCAGCCGCGGCGGTGATCGGCCGGCCGATGACGAGCAGGTCCGCGCCGTCGGCCAGGGCCCGCTCCGGGGTGGCCACGCGGGCCTGGTCCCCCAGCGCGCTGCCCGCGCCCGTGGCGGGCCGCACCCCCGGGGTGATGAGGGTGATGTCCGGGTCGGCGACGGCGGCGCGCACGGCGGCCACCTCGTGCGGCGAGCAGACGATCGCCCGGGCACCGGCCGCGACGGCCATCGTCGCCAGGCGCACCACCGCCTCCTCGGCGGGGCCGCGCAGCCCGATCAGGTCGAGGTCCTCGGCCGACAGCGAGGTGAGCACCGTGACGGCCGTGACCGCCGTCCCCGGCAGCGCCTCGACGGCTGCGGCCACCATGGCCGGGCCGCCGCTCGCGTGCACGGTGAGGAACTCGGGCACCAGGTGGCCCACGCTGCGGGCGGCGCCGCGCACGGTGTTGGGGATGTCGTGCAGCTTGAGGTCCAGGAAGATGCCGCAGGTCGGCACCGCCTCGTGGAGCGCCTCGACGATCCCTGCCCCGTCGCGCAGGTAGGTCTCCAGCCCGACCTTGAGCACGGGCACGTGCGGGGCCACCGCGATGGCCCACGCCAGGGCCGTGGCCCGGTCGGGGGCGTCCAGCGCGACGGCGATGGGCGCCCGCCCGTCGTGGGCCGCGGTCCGCGCCTCGGGATGGCCCGATCCCGGACCGCTGCCGGTGCTCCCGGTCATGCCAGTGCCTCCTCCTGGGCGGCCCGGCGCGTGGCCTGGGCGGCCACGTGGCGTGCCTGCATCGTGTGGCCGAGCCCGACGACGTCGGCCAGCCGGGTGATCCCCCGGGCGGCGAGGAGCTCGCGCAGCTCCGCGGAGATCCGGGCCAGGGCGTGCGGGTCGTGGAACACCACGGTGCCCACCGAGACCGCGCTGGCCCCGGCGAGCAGGAACTCGAAGGCGTCACGGCCGGTGCGGATGCCGCCCATGCCCAGGATCGGCAGGTCGGGGAACGCGGCGTGCACCTGCCAGACGGCCCGCACCGCGACGGGGCGGATCGCCGGGCCGGACAGGCCCCCGGTCATCCCGCCGAGCACCGGGCGCATCGTGTCCGGGTCGATCACCATGCCGAGCAGGGTGTTGATCATCGAGACGCCGTCGGCGCCGGCCTCCCGGACCGAGCGCGCGATCGCGACGATGTCGGTGACGTCGGGGCTGAGCTTGGCCAGCACGGGGGTCCCGGGCGCGGTGTGCCGACGGACCACCTCGACGACCTGCGCGGCGGAGAACGGGTCGCACGCGAAGACCTGCCCCCGCGACTCCACGTTGGGGCAGGAGATGTTCACCTCGATGGCGCCGATGCCCGGCTCGTGGCGCAGCCGCTGGGCCAGCTTCTGGTACTCCTGCACGGTGCCGCCGGCGATCGACACGATCGTGCGCACGCCGTGCTCGCGCAGCCAGTGCAGGTCCTTGGCCACGAAGGCCTCGATGCCCGGGCCCTGCAGCCCGATCGAGTTGAGCATGCCCGACGGGGTCTCGGCCATCCGCGGCGTGGGCCGGCCGGACCGCGGCTCGAGCATGATCGACTTGGTGACCACCCCGCCGATGGCGGTGAGGTCCACGAAGGGGGCGAGCTCGCGGCCCGCGGCGGCGCAGCCGGAGGCCGTGAGCACCGGGTCCGGCAGGACCAGCGTGCCCAGCCGCGTGGACAGGTCGACCGCGGACGGGTCGACCGCGCGCGGGCCGGCGGCGGTGGCGGGGCCCATCAGTGCCCTCCTGCCACGGGTGCCCCGAGGGTGTCCGGCGGGACGCTGCCCACGTCGGCCCAGCGCACCTCGCTGCCGCGGAACACCGGGCCGTCGGTGCAGGAGCGCACCATGCGGGTGACCCCGTCAGCGCCGCGCACGGGCAGCACGCAGGTCATGCAGACCCCGATGCCGCAGGCCATCGCCTCCTCGACCGCGCACTGGCTGTGCGCGCCCTGGTCGGCCGCTGCGGCCGCGACCGCGGCGAGCATGGCCATGGGCCCGCAGGCGTAGACCACGTCGGCGCCGGCGGCCCGGATGATCTCCGGCAGCGGGTCGGTGACCCGGCCGCGGATGCCCGACGACCCGTCGTCGGTCGTGACGGTCACCGAGGCCGACGTGCGCCGGGCCTCGAGCACCCCGAACAGCCGGTCCTCCGAGGCCGCGCCCAGCACCATGTCGACGCGGCACCCCCGGGCGCGCAGCGCCTGGGAGAGCATGAACAGGGGGGCCGCGCCGTACCCGCCGGCCACCAGCACGCAGGCCACCGGCTCCTTGGGCAGCGTGAACGGCCGGCCCAGCGGCCCGATCACGTCGAGCTTGTCGCCGCGACGGCGGTCGGCCAGCCATCGGGTGCCCTGCCCGTGCGTGGCGAACACGATCTCGACGGTGCCGGCGCCGCCCGGCGTCACCCGATGGATCGAGAATGCCCGGCGCAGCAGCATGCCCGAGCCCTCCCCGCCGACGGCCAGCGCCACGAAGTGCCCGGCCCGGGTGGCCTCGGGGATGCCCGGCGCGAGCATCGTGAGGTGGTGGTAGGCGCCGACCCGGCGCAGCCCGACGACCTCGGCGGTGACCTGGACCGGTGCCATCAGCCCACCGGCCCGCCGGCGGCGCCGAGCGCGCGCAGCGCGGTGAGCTCGCGGGCGTGCTCCTGCAGCGAGCGCACCCCGAGCTCGCCGGCGATGAGCGCCTCGATGCCCTGCACCGCCGCGCCCAGGCCCTGCACCGTGGTGATGCACGGCACCCCGCGCACGACCGCCGCGGTGCGGATCTCGTAGCCGTCCAGGCGCGAGCCGACCCCGTAGGGCGTGTTCACGATGAGCGCGATCTGCCCGCCGAGGATCGCATCGACGGTGTTCAGCCCATCCCCCGGCTCGTGGATCTTGCGGATCTCGCCGACCTTGACCCCGTTGCGGCGCAGCACGTCCGCGGTGCCGCCGGTGGCCACGATGTCGAACCCGAGGTCGGCCAGCCGCTTGAGCGGGAAGATCATCGAGCGCTTGTCGCGGTTGGCCACCGAGACGAACACGGTGCCGCTGGTCGGCAGGCCCGAGGAGTACGCCGCGATCTGGGACTTGGCGAACGCGGTGCCGAACTGGGCGTCGAGGCCCATCACCTCGCCGGTGGAGCGCATCTCCGGGCCCAGCACGGTGTCCACGCCGTGGAACCGGCCGAAGGGCAGCACCGCCTCCTTCACCGCCACCATGCCGCCGTCGGGCAGGGTGGCGGCATCCCCGGCGGCGGGCAGCGTGCCGTCGGCGCGCAGCTGCACGATCGTCTCGCCCAGCGCGATCCGCGCGGCGGCCTTGGCCAGCGGGACGCCGGTGGCCTTGGCCACGAAGGGCACCGTGCGCGACGCGCGCGGGTTGGCCTCCAGGACGTAGAGCACGTCGGCGCTCATCGCGTACTGCACGTTGATCAGGCCCTGCACGCCCACCCCGCGGGCGATCGCCTCGGTGGAGCGGCGGATCCGCGCGATGTCGGCGCGGCCCAGGGTGATCGGCGGCAGGGCGCACGCCGAGTCGCCGGAGTGGATCCCGGCCTCCTCGATGTGCTCCATGACCCCGCCGAGGTAGAGCTCGGTGCCGTCGTAGAGCGCGTCGACGTCGATCTCGAGGGCATCGTCGAGGAACCGGTCGACGAGCACCGGGTGCTCGGGGCTGACCTGCGTGGCCCGCTCGATGTAGGACGCGAGCATCGCCTCGTCGTACACGATCTCCATGCCGCGCCCGCCGAGGACGTACGACGGCCGGACCAGCACCGGGTATCCCACCTCGTCGGCCACGGCCCGCGCCTCGGCGAACGACGAGGCCATCCCGTACTTCGGCGCCGGCAGCCCGGCGGCGGCGAGCACCCGGCCGAACGCGCCGCGCTCCTCGGCCAGGTCGATCGCCGCCGGCGAAGTGCCGACGATCGGCACGCCGGCGGCCTGCAGGCCGTGCGCCAGGCCCAGCGGCGTCTGCCCGCCGAGCTGGCAGATCACGCCGGCGACCGGCCCCGCGGCCAGCTCGGCGTGGTAGACCTCGAGCACGTCCTCGAGGGTGAGCGGCTCGAAGTACAGCCGGGAGCTGGTGTCGTAGTCGGTGGAGACCGTCTCCGGGTTGCAGTTGATCATCACGGTCTCGAAGCCGACCTCGCGCAGCGTCAGCGAGGCGTGCACGCAGGAGTAGTCGAACTCGATGCCCTGGCCGATCCGGTTGGGCCCGGAGCCCAGGATGATCACGGCCGGCACCTGGCGGGGCTCGACCTCGGTCTCCTCGTCGTAGCTGGAGTAGTGGTAGGGCGTCTTCGCCGCGAACTCCGCGGCGCACGTGTCGACCGTCTTGTAGACCGGCCGGATGCCCAGCGCATGGCGCACCCCCCGCACCACGTCGGTGGACAGCGACCGCGCGGCGCCGATCTGGGCGTCGGAGAAGCCGTGCCGCTTGGCCAGCCGCAGCAGCTCGGGGGTCAGCTCGGGCGCGGTGCGCACGCGCTCGCCCACCTCGTTGAGCAGCACCAGCTGGTCGAGGAACCACGGGTCGATCCCGGTGGCGTCGTGCACCTGCTCGACGCTGGCCCCGGCCCACAGCGCCTGCTGCACCTCCTCGAGGCGGCCGTCGTGCGGCACCCGCATGCTCTCCAGCAGCCCCTCGCGGTCCACCGCACGGGGGTCGCCCACCCACGAGAAGCCCGCGTCCTTCTTCTCCAGCGAGCGCAGCGCCTTCTGCAGCGCCTCGGTGAAGTTGCGCCCGATGGCCATCGCCTCACCGACGCTCTTCATGTGCGTGGTGAGCTCGTGGTTGGCCGAGGGGAACTTCTCGAAGGCGAAGCGCGGGGCCTTGACCACGATGTAGTCCAGGGTCGGCTCGAAGCTCGCGGGCGTCTCGCGGGTGATGTCGTTGGGGATCTCGTCGAGGGTGTAGCCGACCGCCAGCTTCGCGGCGATCTTGGCGATCGGGAAGCCGGTGGCCTTCGAGGCCAGGGCCGAGGAGCGCGAGACGCGCGGGTTCATCTCGATGACGATCATGCGCCCGTCGCGCGGGTTGATCGCGAACTGGATGTTGCACCCGCCGGTGTCCACGCCCACCGCGCGGATGATCGCGATGCCGACGTCGCGCATGTGCTGGTACTCGCGGTCGGTCAGCGTCAGCGCGGGCGCCACGGTGATCGAGTCCCCGGTGTGCACGCCCATCGGGTCGACGTTCTCGATGGAGCACACGACCACCACGTTGTCCGCGCGGTCGCGCATGAGCTCGAGCTCGTACTCCTTCCACCCCAGGATCGACTCCTCGAGCAGCACCTCGGTGGTGGGCGAGGCCTGCAGGCCTGCCCCGGCGATCGCGTGCAGCTGCTCCTCGTCGTGGGCGATGCCCGAGCCCGCGCCGCCCATGGTGAAGCTGGGCCGAACGACGATGGGGTAGCCGAGGTCCTCGACAGCCGCCAGGCAGTCGTCCATCGAGTGGCAGATCGCCGAGCGCGCCGACTCCGCCCCGATCGAGGCCACGATCTCCTTGAACCGCTCGCGGTTCTCGCCGCGCTCGATCGCCTCGGTGTTCGCGCCGATGAGCTCCACGCCGAACTCGGCCAGGGTGCCGTCGGCGTGCAGGGCCATGGCCGCGTTCAGCGCGGTCTGCCCCCCGAGGGTCGGCAGCAGCGCGTCGGGGCGCTCCTTGGCGATGATGCGGCGCACGAACGCCGGCGTGATGGGCTCGATGTAGGTGGCGTCGGCGAACTCCGGGTCGGTCATGATCGTCGCCGGGTTGGAGTTCACGAGGATCACCCGCAGGCCCTCGCTGCGCAGCACCCGGCAGGCCTGGGTGCCGGAGTAGTCGAACTCGGCGGCCTGGCCGATGACGATCGGCCCGGAGCCGATCACCAGGACCGACGTCAGGTCAGTGCGACGGGGCATCGGCGGCCTCCTGCGGCAGCGGCTGGGACTCGGCGGCGACGCCCATGAGGGCCGCGAACCGGTCGAACAGGTACGCCGAGTCGTGCGGCCCGGCCGCGGCCTCGGGGTGGTACTGCACGGAGAACGCCGGCACGTCCAGGCAGCGCAGGCCCTCGACGACGTCGTCGTTGAGGCACACGTGGCTGACCTCGACCCGGCCGAACGGCGTGTCGCTGATGCGGTCCAGCGGGGCGTCGACGGCGAACCCGTGGTTGTGCGCGGTGACCTCGACCCGGCCCGTTGCCCGGTCGGCGACCGGCTGGTTGATGCCCCGGTGGCCGTAGCCGAGCTTGTAGGTGCCGAAGCCCAGCGCCCGACCCAGCACCTGGTTGCCGAAGCAGATGCCGAACGTCGGGATTCCGGCGGCCAGCGCGGCGCGCACCTGGGCCACGGCGTGGTCGGCGGTCGCCGGGTCGCCCGGGCCGTTGGAGAAGAAGATGCCCACGGGGCCGTCGATCCCGCGCGCCCGCTCGACGAGCGCCTCGGGCGCGGTGCTCGCGGGCAGCACGTGCACCCGCAGGCCGCGCTCGGCCAGCCGCACCGGCGTCATGGTCTTGATGCCCAGGTCCACGGCGAGCACGGTGCCGAGCACCTCACCCTCGGGCTCGACGACGTACTCCTGCCCGGTGCTCACCTCGGCGGTGAGGTCGGCACCGGCCATCGGGGGGGTGGCCAGCACCGCGGCGTGCAGCTCGGCGAACGGCTGCTGCGCCGCCTGCCCGGAGAAGATGCCGGCGCGCATCGCGCCGCGCTCGCGCAGGTGCCGGGTGATCGCGCGGGTGTCCACCCCGCTGATCCCGACGATGCCCTGGCGGGCCAGCTCCTCGTCGAGGCTGCGGCGCGAGCGCCAGTTCGACGGCCGGCGGGCGGGGTCGCGCACCACGTAGCCGGCGACCCAGATGCGCGTGGACTCCGGGTCCTCGTCGTTGACCCCGGTGTTGCCGATGTGCGGGGCGGTCATCACGACCACCTGGCGGTGGTACGAGGGGTCGGTGAGGGTCTCCTGGTAGCCCGACATGCCGGTGGCGAACACCGCCTCCCCCACCGTGGTGCCGACCGCGCCGTAGGCCTGGCCGCGGAACGTGCGGCCGTCCTCGAGGACGAGCACGGCCGGCTGGGGCTCCGCTCGGTGGTTGTGGTGGATGGAATCGACAACTGGATGGTCGGTTCCATCCACCACGACTGGTGTGCCGGAGATCATGCGGAGCCTCCCGCGGTCGGGACCAGCGCGCGCAGCGCGGTGGCCGTGGCGATGTGCTGCTCGGCGTCGTCGGCACGGAAGCCGGTCTCCACCTCGCGTGGGCCGAGCTGCCACTGCACGAGGATCAGCCCGCCGGCCTCGAAGGCCTTCTGCGCCTGGCCGGACCCGAGCCGCACGTCGCGCAGCGCCTCGCGCGGGATCCACAGCGGTGACTCGCCCACCCGGTCCAGCAGCAGGCCCCGGTCGGTGACCGACAGCGAGGCCCGGCCCCGGTAGCCCAGCCCGTGGGCCACGATGCGGTCGAGCAGGTCCCCGGCGGTGGTGGTGGCCACGTAGAGCCCGGGCACGGCCGCCGCGGGATCCAGGACGAGGTCCGCGGGCGGCGGCGTGGGGGCGGGCACGTCGGCCTGCCGCGCCTCGCGGGCACGCCAGCCGCGCCACATGCCCAGGACCGCCAGGCCCAGGATCAGCAGGGTCGCCAGCGTGAGCAGCAGCCGCGGGCCCCACTGGGTCACCGGCGCCGAGGTGGCCAGGGGCAGCAGCGCGCTCACGGGCGGCTCGCGGCCAGCGGGGCGGCCAGGGACCCGTCGAGCACGGTGGGACGGCCGCGCAGGAAGGTCGCGACCACCGGGGCGGGCAGGTCGCGCCCGGCGTAGGGGTTGTTGCGGCTGCGCGAGGACGAGGCGGCCGGGTCGACCGGCCCCCGCGCCTGCGGGTCGACGAGCACGAGGTTGGCCGGCTCCCCCACCGCGATCGGGCGGCCGTGCCCGGCCCGCCGGCCGATCCGCGCCGGGGCGATCGCCATCCGGTCGGCCACGCCGGCCCAGTCGAGCAGGCCCGGGGCGACCATGGTCTCGATGACGACGGCCAGCGCCTGCTCGAGGCCGAGCATGCCGAACGCCGCCACGTTCCACTCGCACTCCTTGTCCTCCACCGGGTGCGGGGCGTGGTCGGTGGCGACGATGTCGATGGTGCCGTCGGCCAGGGCCTCGCGGACCGCCTGCACGTCGTGCTCGCGGCGCAGCGGCGGGTTCACCTTGAAGACCGGGTCGTACGAGGCGGCGAGGTCCTCGGTGAGCAGCAGGTGGTGGGGGGTCACCTCGGCGGTCACGTCGATGCCGCGGGACTTCGCCCACCGGATGATCTCCACGGAGCCCGCCGTCGAGACGTGGCACACGTGCAGCCGGGACCCGACGTGCTCGGCGAGCAGCACGTCGCGGGCGATGATCGCCTCCTCGGCGACGGCGGGCCAGCCGCGCAGCCCGAGGCGCCCGGACAGGGCCCCCTCGTTCATCTGGGCGTCGGCGGTGAGCCGGGGCTCCTGGGCGTGCTGGGCGATCACCCCGTCGAAGGCCTTGACGTACTCCAGCGCCCGGCGCATGAGGACCGCGTCGGACACGCACCGGCCGTCGTCGGAGAAGACCCGCACCGCAGCGGCCGAGTCGGCCATCGCGCCGAGCTCGGCCAGCCGCTCGCCGCGCAGCCCGACCGTCACGGCCCCGACCGGGAACACGTCGACCAGGCCGGTGTCGCGGCCGAGGTGCCACACCTGCTCGACCACGCCCGCGGTGTCGGCGACCGGGTCGGTGTTGGCCATGGCGTGCACTGCCGTGAACCCGCCGCGGGCGGCCGCCGCTGACCCGGTGGCCACGGTCTCGGCGTCCTCTCGGCCCGGCTCGCGCAGGTGGGTGTGCAGGTCGACCAGGCCCGGCAGCAGGACCCGGCCGGCACCGGGGAGCACCCTCGCCCCGTCGGCGTCGAGGGTCCCGGGGGCGCCGATCGCGACGATCGTCGCGCCCTCGATCCGCACGTCGACGGGGTCGGCGCCCAGCGGGCGGACGTCGGTGAGCAGGTGGGTCGTGCCGGTCGAGGTCATGCGGGCTCCGCCCCTCCGAGCAGCAGGTACAGCACGGCCATGCGGATGCTCACGCCGTTCGTGACCTGCTCGACGATGACCGAGCGCGGCCCGTCGGCCACCTCGGCGGTGATCTCCATGCCCCGGTTCATCGGCCCGGGGTGCATGACGATGGCGTGCTCGGGCAGCAGCGCGGCACGTCGGGCGTCCAGGCCGTAGCGCCGGGCGTACTCGCGCTCGCTGGGGAAGAACGCGGCGTCCATCCGCTCGCGCTGCACGCGCAGCATCATGAGCGCGTCGGACGCCGGCAGGGGGGCGTCGAGGTCGTAGGAGACCTCGCAGGGCCAGGTGGCCACGCCCACCGGCAGCAGCGTGGGCGGCGCCACGAGGGTGACGTGCGCGCCGAGCGTGTGCAGCAGCAGCACGTTCGACCGGGCCACCCGCGAGTGCAGGACGTCGCCGACGATCGTGACGCGCCGGCCGGCGAGGTCACCCGCCCCGTCGGCCAGGTGCTCGCGCATCGTGTAGGCGTCGAGCAGCGCCTGGGTGGGGTGCTCGTGGGTGCCGTCCCCGGCGTTCACCACGGCGGCGCTGATCCAGCCGGAGTGCGCCAGCCGGTGCGGCGCCCCACTCGCCGAGTGCCGGATGACCACGGCGTCGGCGCCCATCGCCTGCAGCGTGAGCGCGGTGTCCTTGAGGCTCTCGCCCTTCGAGACGCTCGAGCCCTTGGCGGAGAAGTTGATGACGTCGGCCGACAGCCGCTTGGCGGCGGCCTCGAACGAGATGCGGGTGCGGGTGGAGTCCTCGAAGAACAGGTTCACGACGGTGCGCCCGCGCAGGGTGGGCAGCTTCTTCACCGCCCGTCCGCTCACCGCCGCGAGCTCGCGCGCGGTGTCGAGCACGAGCACGGCGTCGTCGTGGGTGAGGTCGGCGGCGCTGAGCAGGTGCCGGTTCACGCGTCCTCCCCGATGACGACCTCGTCGAGGCCGTCGAGCTCGGCGACGCGCACGCGCACCTGCTCGCGCAGGGAGGTGGGCACGTTCTTGCCCACGTGGTCGGCGCGGATGGGGAACTCACGGTGGCCGCGGTCGACGAGCACGGCCAGGCGCACGGCGCGTGGCCGACCGAGCTCGGACAGGGCGTCCAGCGCAGCCCGGACCGAGCGGCCGCTGAAGAGCACGTCGTCGACGAGCACGACGGTCCGCCCGTCGATGCCCTCGGGGGGCACGACGGTGGGCTCCAGGGCGCGGGCGGGCTTGAGGCGCAGGTCGTCGCGGTACATCGTGATGTCCAGCGCCCCGACCGGGACGTCGGCGCCGGGCTCGATGGTCGCGATGCGCTCGGCGATCCGGCGGGCCAGCGGCACGCCGCGCGACGGGATGCCCATGAGCACCAGGTGCTCGGCGCCCTTCTCCCGCTCGAGGATCTCGTGGGCGATGCGTGACAGGGCCCGACTGATGTCGGCCTCGTCGAGGACGCGGGTGGCCACCGGCCACGCTCCTTCCCCGCCTCACGGGACGGTCGTTAAAGGAGGAACCTTGCGAGCAGCATCGTAGCGGGCGACGACGCTCCGCCCGGAACGCGGGTGCGGGAGGGGCCCGGGTCGCTCAGTCGACGGCGCGACGGGCCTCGGGGTTGAGCACGCCCCACTCGATGAGCTGCTCGGCCAGTGGCCCGGGGGCCTCGTCGTAGATGACGGCCAGGGTGCGCAGGTCGTCCTGGCGGATCGACAGGACCCGGCCGTTGTAGTCGCCGCGCTGGGCCTGGATCGCGGCCACGTAGCGGGCCAGCGGCCCGGCCTTGTCGGCCGGCACGCGACCGAGCTGCTCGAGGTCGATGACCAGCCGGGGCGGCGGCTCGATGATCGCCGGGCTGGCCGGCTCCGGGAGCAGCTCGGCCATCGGCACCCCGTAGAACTCGGCGAGCTCGGCGAGGCGCTGCACCGTCACGGCGCGGTCGCCGCGCTCGTACGAGCCGACCACGACGGCCTTCCAGACGCCGCCCGACTTGGCCTCGACGCCCTGCAGGCTCAGGCCCTGCTGGTTGCGGACCTGCCGCAGCTTGGCGCCGAGGGCCTTGGCGTAGTCGTTCGACACGGAGGCCTCCTCAGCTCGCGCCTCACGCTACGGAGCGTGACCAAGGGGACGCAACCCGGCGACGCTGTGCCGAGCCACCGACTGACCTCGGCCCCGGCTCGCCGAGGCGGCGGCCCGTCAGGCGCGCAGGGGCCGCTCGACCGAGCCCGCCCCGACGGAGTGCACCCGCAGGCCGTTGGTCGTGCCGGCCACGCCCGGGGGCACGCCGGCGATGAGGACCACGAGCTCGCCCTCCTGGCCCAGGCCGCTGGAGAGCAGGGCGGCGTCGATCTGCTCGACCATCTGGTCGGTGTGCGTGGCGGGGGGCACCAGGAAGCACTTCACCCCCCAGACGACCGACAGCTGCTGCTGGATCGCCGCACTGGGGGTGAACACCAGCATGCGCGTCTTGGGCCGCGTGGCGGCCATGATGCGCGCGGTCCGGCCCGTCTCGGAGAACGCCGCGAGGTAGTTGGCATCGAGCCAGCCGGCCACGTCGGTGGCCGAGCGGGTGACCGCCCCCGCGACGGTCTGGCGCTTCTTCTTCGGCAGCTTCGGCAGCCGCTCGAGGCCGTGCTCCTCGGCGTAGGACACGATGCTGGCCATCGTCTCGACGACGAGGTTGGGGTGCTTGCCCACGCTGGTCTCGCCGGAGAGCATGACCGCGTCGGCACCGTCGAGCACGGCGTTGGCCACGTCCGAGGCCTCGGCACGGGTGGGCCGGGTGTTCTCCATCATCGACTCGAGCATCTGGGTGGCCACGATCACCGGCTTGCTCGCCTCGCGACACATCTGGATCGCCTGCTTCTGGACGATCGGCACCTCCTGCAGGGGCAGCTCCACGCCGAGGTCGCCACGCGCCACCATGACGCCGTCGAAGGCCTCGACGATCCCGGCGAGGTTCTCGACGGCCTGGGGCTTCTCCACCTTGGCCAGCACCGGGATGCGCCGGCCCATCTCGTCCATGATCGCGTGCACGTCCTCGACGTCGGCCCCGGTGCGCACGAAGGACAGGAACACCATGTCCACGCCGATGCGCAGCGCCCAGCGCAGGTCCTCCTTGTCCTTCTCGGACAGGGCCGGCACGCTCACGTTCGCCCCGGGCAGGTTGATGCCCTTGTTGTTGCTCACCGGGCCGCCCTCGACCACCCGGGTGCGCACCCGGGGGCCCTGCACCTCGAGCACCTCGAGCTTCACCTTGCCGTCGTCGACGAGCAGGGTGTCGCCGGTGCTGCAGTCCCCCGGCAGGCCCTTGTGCGTGGTGCCGCACTGCGTCACGTCGCCGAGGATGTCCTCGGTCGTGATCGTGAACTCGGCGCCGTTCTCGAGCACGACCGGGCCCTCGGCGAAGCGTCCGAGGCGGATCTTCGGGCCCTGCAGGTCGGCCACGATCCCGACCCCGCGGCCCAGCTCGCGGGCGGCCCGGCGGACGTTGGCATAGGACTCCGCGTGCACGGCGTGCTCCCCGTGCGACATGTTGAGCCGGGCGACGTTCATGCCGGCGTCGATGAGCTGCTTGACCTGCTCGTAGGTCGAGGTGGCGGGGCCAAGGGTGCAGACGATCTTCGCGCGGCGCATGGGCGGGAGCGTAGCCACGCGGCGGCCACGCGGCACGGTGAGCGGGGCTGCCCCCGGATGAAGGATCCGCGAACACTCCCCGCGCAGGACCCGGTGGCGCGGCGACGCGCGTCGCACCGATCGGCTAGCGGTGGCGCACCCGGTCCCAGCGCCCGGCCACCTCGGCGCGCCGGGACCGGCGCAGGGTGGCCGCGAGCACCCGCGCCAGGGCGAGGGCCAGCGCCGCCAGCGCCCAGATGGCCCCCGCGGGTCCGGCCACCAGGCGCGGCGCGAGCAGCACCAGGGCCAACCCCGCCCCGCCGACCAGCGCGGCGGCCACGGGCCAGCGCAGCCAGCGCGCGGGCGGGATCCGGCGCGGCAGGGTCCGCAGGTGGTGCCGTTGGCCCTCGGTCAGCCCTCGCCACCACCGGGTGGCGGCCAGTGGCCCACCCAGCAGCACGGCAGCTGCGAGCAGCCGGCCCACGAGCGCCCAGCCCAGGGCCGCGGCCAGCATCGCGGGCAGCGGCCCGGCCAGCAGCACCCAGCCGACCCGCCGGACGGCCCAGACCGCGACGACGTCGAGGTTGCGCTGGGCGTCACGGTCCTGCGGGTCGGCCGCCAGCGCGGCGGCCAGGGTGCGGGCGGCGGCCCGGTGGGCACCGGCCTGCAGGTCGAGCACCGCGAGGTTGTTCAGGGCTGCGGCGTTCCCGGGCTCCAGCCGCAGGACCTCGCGATAGGCCGCCCGGGCCGCGGCGACCTCGCCGCTGGCAGCCAGGGCGGTGCCGAGCTGCAGCTGGGCGTCGATGCTGGACGGGTCGAGCTGCAGGGCGATCCGCGCGCTGGCCAGTTGGCGCTCCACCGCGCCGGGCCGGGACGAGTCCGCCCAGGCCCGGGACAGGGCCAGGTGGTTGGCGCCGTTCTGCGGATCGAGGCAGACCGCACGGCCCGCGGCCTGCAGCGCGGCATCGACCTGGCCCAGGTCCAGCAGCACCAGCGTCAGCAGCCGGCAGGGGTAGGGATCCTCCGGGGCCAGCGTCCACAGCCGCTGGGCGACCGGCAGGGCCTGCGCCGACCGGCCCAGGGCCCGCAGGGCCCGCACCTGCAGGCCCAGCAGGACCGGGTCGTCCGGGGCTGCGGCGAGGCCGGCAGCCACGGCGTCGAGGGCCGCGGCCCAGCGCTGCGCGGCCACGAGGCCACGGGCCAGGGTGTACCGGTCGTCCGGGTCCGGCGGCCCGCCCGCCGGGCCCGGGGTCACGGTCGCTGGCATGCCGGGCGCTCAGAGCATCCGGTGGCTGCGCAGGTACGTGGCCAGGTCGGCGTACGCCCCGGCCTCGTCGCCGAAGAGCACCACGTTGCGGGCGGTGGCGAACCACGGCGCGGTCGACGGCGCGACGCCGGCCAGGGCCGCCTGCAGGTCCGCGGCGGCCACCGAACGCTGCGGGTCGGCGGTGCGGGCGGCCTCGCGCAGGGCTGCCTGGGCCGCCGCGCGGCACGCCAGCGCGAGGTCGGCCCCGGACAGCCCGGCGCTGCGGGCGGCGAGGGCCTCGACGTCGACGTCGGCGGCCAGCGGCAGCCCGGCCAGGTGGGTGCGCAGGATGTGGGCGCGAGCCGGGGCGTCGGGGGGGCCGACGAACAGGGTGCGGTCCAGCCGGCCGGGCCGGCGCAGCGCCGGGTCGATGTCCCAGGGCGCGTTCGTGGCGGCCAGGACGAAGACACCCTCGTTGCGGCTGGCCACCCCGTCGAGCTCGGTGAGCAGCTGGTTGACGACGCCGCGCAGGGCCGAGCCCGAGCGGCCCAGCGCCCCGCGGGAGCGACCGAGCGCGTCGAGCTCGTCGAGGAAGACCAGCGTCGGCGCCTGGGCCCGGGCCGCCGCGAAGAGCTCGGCCACGTTGCCCTCGCTGCGGCCCAGCCACGAGCTGAGCACGTCGGCCAGGGACACGGCGATGAACCGCGCCCCGAGCTCACCGGCGACCGCGCGCGCCAGGTGCGTCTTGCCGCAGCCGGGCGGTCCGTAGAGCAGCAGGCCGCCCCGCAGGGTCGCGCCGTAGCGCTCGCGCAGGGCGGGGTTGCGCAGCGGGGCGAGGAAGGCGGCCTCGAGCTCGGCCTTGACCTCCTCGAGGCCCCCGACGTCGGCCAGGCGCAGGGACGTCGCGATCGGCTCGTGGGTCAGGCCGGCGGTGAGGTCCTGCTCGGCGGCACCCCAGTCGAACTCACCTCCCGCGGTGCTCCTCCCACCGGCGCCTGGACCCAGCACGTCCGGGGGCAGGTCGAAGCTCCCAGGGCCGTCCTCGTCGCCCGCGCCCGGGCCACCCTCCGCCGCGACCGCGCGCCGCATGAGCGCCCGGGCGTCGGGATCACCGGGGTCACGCGCGAGCAGCAGCCCGAGGTGCCCGATGGCCTCCTGGGCCAGGCCCGCGTCCAGCAGCATCCCCGCGAGGTGGGCCCGCAGCACGGCGTCGTCGGGGGCCTGCTCGACCGCGCGGCGCAGGCTGTCCAGCACCCGGCCCAGCTCCATCGCCACCTCAGACCATGAGGGGCCGTGCGGTCGGTGGGATCGGCACCGGCAGCGCGGTGGAGCCCATGAGATGGGCATCGACGGCCGCCGCCGCCGCCCGCCCCTCGGCGATCGCCCAGACGATGAGCGACTGCCCACGGCCCGCGTCGCCGGCCACGAACACGCCGGGCACGCTCGTCGCGTACTGGCCGTCCCGGCGCACGTTGCCCCGCTCGTCGAGCTCCACGCCGAGCTGCTCGAGCAGCGGGCTGCGCTCGGGGCCGGTGAACCCCATCGCGAGGAACACGAGGTCGGCGGGGATCTCCCGCTCGCTGCCGGGCACCTCCTCGAACCGGCCGTCGCGCATGACGACCTCGACCAGCTGCAGGGCACGCAGCTGGCCGTGGTCGTCGCCCAGGAAGGCCCGGGTGCTCACCGAGAAGAGGCGCTCGCCGCCCTCCTCGTGGGCCGACGAGACGCGGTACACCATCGGGTAGGTCGGCCACGGAGCGCTGCCGGGCCGGGTCGCCGGTGGGGTGGGCAGGATCTCCAGCTGGGTCACCGACGCCGCACCCTGCCGGTGCGCGGTGCCCAGGCAGTCGGCACCGGTGTCGCCGCCGCCGATGATGACCACGTGCTTGCCCGCCGCATCGATCGGCGTGCTGCTCGCCGTCCCCTCGCAGACACGGTTCGACAGCGGCAGGTACTCCATGGCCTGGTGCACGCCGGCGAGGTCGCGGCCCGGGACGGGCAGGTCGCGCCACTGGGTGGCGCCGATGGCCAGCACGATCACGTCGTGGCGCCGGCGCAGCTCGGCGACCGTGAGGTCCACCCCCACCTCGACGCCGGTGCGGAACTTCACGCCCTCGGCCTCGAGCTGGGCCAGCCGCCGGTCGACGTGGTGCTTCTCCATCTTGAACTCGGGGATGCCGTACCGCAGCAGGCCGCCGATGCGCTCGGCCCGCTCGTAGACCGACACGGTGTGCCCGACCCGGGCCAGCTGCTGGGCGACGGCGAGCCCCGCGGGGCCCGAGCCGATCACCGCGACACGCTTGCCGGACAGCCGCTCGGGAGCCTGCGGGACCACCCAGCCGGCCTCCCAGGCCCGGTCGATGATCGAGACCTCGACCTGCTTGATCGTGACGGCGTCGGCGTTGATGCCGAGCACGCACGCGGTCTCGCAGGGCGCCGGGCAGAGCCGGCCGGTGAACTCCGGGAAGTTGTTCGTCGCGTGCAGCCGCTCGCTGGCCTCGCGCCAGTCGTCGCGCCACACCAGGTCGTTCCACTCCGGGATGAGGTTGCCCAGCGGGCAGCCCTGGTGGCAGAACGGGATGCCGCAGTCCATGCACCGGCCGGCCTGGCGCTGCAGGTGCTCGGCCGGGAACGGCTCGTACACCTCCCGCCAGTCCTGGATGCGCACGTCGACCGGCCGCCGGGCCGGCAGCTCGCGGGGGTGCTTCAGGAAGCCCTTCGGGTCAGCCACGGGTCATCTCCTCCAGCACGGCCTCGATCGGGTCGCGGCCCTCGGCGCGTGCCTTGTCCTGCAGGTCCAGGATGCGTCGGTAGTCGGTCGGCATGATCTTGCTGAAGCGGGCCAGCGCCCCCGTGCCCTCGGCCAGCAGCGCCTCGGCCAGCGTCGAGCCGGTCTCCTCGGCGTGCCGGCGCAGCACCGCGGTGAGGAAGTCCTGGTCGTCGGGACCCAGGGGCTCGAGGGCCACCATGTCGAGGTTCACCCGCTGCGGGGCCAGGTCGAGCACGTAGGCGATGCCACCGGACATGCCGGCCGCGAAGTTGCGCCCGGTCTGCCCGAGGACCACCACCCGGCCGCCGGTCATGTACTCGCACCCGTGGTCGCCCACGCCCTCGACGACCAGGGTCGCCCCGGAGTTGCGCACCGCGAAGCGCTCGCCGACCCGGCCGCGCAGGAACACCTCGCCCGAGGTGGCCCCGTAGCCGATCACGTTGCCCGCGATGATCTGCTCCTCGGCGGCGAACGGCGCGGTGCGGTCCGGCCGGACCACCACGCGGCCCCCGGACAGGCCCTTGGCGACGTAGTCGTTCGCGTCGCCCTCGAGGCGCAGCGTGACCCCGGCCGGCAGGAAGGCCCCGAACGACTGGCCGGCCGAGCCCGTGAAGGTCAGGTCGATCGTGCCGTCAGGCAGGCCCGCGCCGCCGTGCCGGCGGGTCACCTCCGCGCCGAGCATCGTGCCGACGGTGCGGTTGACGTTGCGGATCGGCAGCTGGGCCCGCACCGGATCACCGGTCTCGAGGGCCGGGCGGCACAGGTCGATGAGCTGGCGGTCCAGGGCACGGGCCAGGCCGTGGTCCTGGGCGGTGGTGTGGTGCAGCGCCTCGCCCTCGGCGACCGGGATCGGTGTGAGCACCGGGCTCAGGTCCAGGCCGGAGGCCTTCCAGTGGTGCACCGCGGCCCGGGTGTCGAGCACCTCGACGTGGCCGATCGCCTCCTCCAGCGTGCGGAAGCCCAGCGCGGCCAGGTGCTCGCGCACCTCCTCGGCGATGAACTCGAAGAAGCTCACGACGTGGTCGGCCTGCCCGGTGAACCGGGCCCGCAGCTGCGGGTTCTGGGTGGCCACGCCGACCGGGCAGGTGTCGAGGTGGCAGACCCGCATCATCACGCAGCCCATGACCACCAGCGGGGCCGTGGCGAAGCCGTACTCCTCGGCGCCGAGCAGGGCGGCCACGACCACGTCGCGGCCGGTCTTGAGCTGGCCGTCGGTCTGCAGCACCACGCGGTCGCGCAGCCGGTTGAGCAGCAGGGTCTGCTGGGTCTCGGCCAGGCCGAGCTCCCAGGGGGCCCCGGCGTGCTTGAGCGAGGTCAGCGGCGAGGCGCCGGTGCCGCCGTCGTGGCCCGAGATGAGGATCACGTCGGCGTGCGCCTTGGCCACGCCCGCGGCGACCGTGCCCACGCCCATCTCGGCCACGAGCTTGACGTGGATCCGTGCGGCGTCGTTGGCGTTCTTCAGGTCGTGGATGAGCTGGGCGAGGTCCTCGATCGAGTAGATGTCGTGGTGCGGCGGCGGGCTGATGAGGCCCACGCCCGGCGTCGAGTGCCGGGTCCTGGCCACCCAGGGGTACACCTTGTGGCCCGGCAGCTGGCCGCCCTCGCCGGGCTTGGCGCCCTGGGCCATCTTGATCTGGATGTCGTCGGCGTTCACCAGGTACTCGCTGGTGACGCCGAACCGGCCGGAGGCCACCTGCTTGATCGCCGATCGCTTCGAGTCCCCGTTCGGCAGCGGCAGGTACCGCTCCGGGTCCTCGCCGCCCTCGCCGGTGTTCGACTTGGCACCCAGCCGGTTCATCGCGATCGCCAGGGTCTCGTGGGCCTCCTGGCTGATCGAGCCGTAGCTCATCGCGCCGGTGGAGAACCGCCTGACGATGGCGCTGACCGGCTCCACCTCGTCGAGGGGCACCGGCTCGCGCACGCCCTCCTTGAAGCGGAACAGCCCGCGCAGCGTCATGAGCCGCTCGGCCTGGTCGTCGACCCGCTGCGTGTACTCGCGGAAGACGTCCATGCGGCCGGTGCGGGTGGCGTGCTGCAGGCGGAAGACGGTGTCGGGGTCGAACAGGTGCGGCTCGCCCTCGCGGCGCCACTGGTACTCCCCCCCGACCGGCAGGGTGCGGTGGGCCGGCGGGATCCCGTTGGCCGGGTAGGCCAGGGCGTGGCGGCGGGCCACCTCCTCGGCGATGGTGCTCAGGCCCACGCCGCCCAGCCGGGAGGTCGTGCCCGTGAAGTACTGGTCGATGAGCGAGTGGCTCAGGCCGATCGCCTCGAAGATCTGCGCCCCCCGGTAGGAGGCCACCGTCGAGACGCCCATCTTGCTCATGACCTTGAGCACGCCCTTGCCCAGCGCCTTCACCAGGTTGCGCACCGCCTTCTCAGGCGTGATCCCGGTGATGACGCCCCGGCGCACGAGGTCCTCGACGCTCTCCATGGCCAGGTAGGGGTTGACCGCGGCGGCGCCGTAGCCGATGAGCAGCGCGACGTGGTGCACCTCGCGCACGTCACCGGCCTCGACGATGAGGCCCACCTGGGTGCGCGCCTTGCGCCGCACGAGGTGGTGGTGCACCGCCGAGCACAGCAGCAGCGACGGGATCGGCGCGCGGTCGGCGTCGGAGTCGCGGTCCGAGAGCACGAGGAACTTCTTGCCGCCGGCGATGTGCCGGTCCACCTCGGCGCAGATCTCGCCGAGGCGCTTGCGCAGGCCCGGCCCGCCGTCGGCCACCCGGTACAGGCCGCTGATCTTCACCCCGGAGAATCCCGGGGCGTCGCCGTCGGCGTTGATCTGGCCCAGCTTCGCCAGCTCGTCGTTGTCGATGACGGGGAAGGGCAGCAGCACCTGGCGGACGTGGCCCGGAGTGGCCTCGAGCAGGTTGCCCTCCGGGCCGATCTGGCTGGCCAGCGAGGTGACGATCTCCTCGCGGATGGCGTCCAGCGGCGGGTTGGTGACCTGGGCGAAGAGCTGGGTGAAGTAGTCGAACAGCAGCCGGGGCCGTTCGGAGAGCACCGCGATCGGGGTGTCGGTGCCCATCGAGCCCAGCGCCTCCAGGCCGCTGCGCGCCATGGGCGTGAGCAGGATCCGCAGCTCCTCCTCGGTGTAGCCGAAGGTCTGCTGGCGGCGGGCCACCGACTTGGCGGTGTGCACGACGTGCTCGCGCTCGGGCAGCTCGTCGAGGTGCACGATCCCGGCGCGCAGCCAGTCCGCGTACGGGTGCGCGGCGGCGAGCTCGGCCTTGATCTCGTCGTCCTCGATGATCCGCCCGGCGGCGGTGTCGACCAGGAACATCCGGCCCGGCTGCAGGCGGCCCTTGCGCACGACGCGGGCGGGGTCGATGTCGAGCACCCCGGCCTCGGAGCCCAGCACCACCAGGCCGTCGTCGGTGACCCAGAACCGCCCGGGGCGCAGCCCGTTGCGGTCCAGGACCGCGCCGATCACGGTGCCGTCGGTGAAGCTGACGTTCGCCGGGCCGTCCCAGGGCTCCATGAGGCTGGCGTGGAACTGGTAGAAGGCGCGGCGCGCGGGGTCCATCTCGTCGTGGTTCTCCCACGCCTCGGGGATCATCATGAGCACCGCGTGCGGCAGGCTGCGCCCGCCCATGTGCAGCAGCTCGACAACCTCGTCGAAGCTGGCGGAGTCGCTGGCCCCCTCCGTGCAGATCGGGAAGATGCGCCGGATGTCGCCCGGGATGAGCTCGGAGTTCAGCTGCGCCTCGCGTGCCTGCATCCAGTTGCGGTTGCCGCGCACGGTGTTGATCTCGCCGTTGTGGGCGATGATCCGGTAGGGGTGGGCCAGGCTCCAGCTCGGGAACGTGTTCGTGGAGAACCGGGAGTGCACCAGGGCCAGGGCGCTGGCCACCCGCGGGTCGGACAGGTCCGCGAAGAACGGCTCGAGCTGGCCGGTGGTGAGCATGCCCTTGTAGACCAGGGTGCGGCTGGACAGGCTCGGGAAGTACACCTCGGCCTCACGCTCGGCCCGCCGGCGCAGGCAGAAGGCCATGCGCTCGAGGGCCATCTGGTCGGGGACGCGGTGCTTGGCGGCCACGAACAGCTGGCGGAACCGGGGCATGGTGCCCGCCGCCGTGACCCCCACGAGGTCGCGGTCCACCGGCACGTCGCGCCAGCCCAGCACGACGAGCTCCTCCTCGTCGGCGATGCGCTCGATGGCGGCGATCGCGTGGCGCTCGCCGGCGGTGTCGTTGGGCAGGAACGCGATGCCGACGGCGTAGCTGCCCGCCCCGGGCAGGTCGAAGTCGACCACGGCGCGCAGGAACGCGTCGGGGACCTGGATGAGGATGCCGGCGCCGTCGCCGCTGTCCGGCTCGGCACCCGAGGCACCGCGGTGGTCGAGGTTGCGCAGCGCCGTGATGGCCTTGACCACGATGTCGTTGCTGGCGACCCCGGTCATCGTGGCCACGAAGGCCACGCCGCAGGCATCGCGCTCGAAGGCCGGGTCGTAGAGCCCGGTGGCCTCGGGAACGGCGGAGAACAGCGTCATCTGGGGCTCCTCGCCACCCCAACCGGGTGGGGAGGACCATGCGCACGCCGTGGCCGACCCCGCCCCGGCCGCGGCGGACGCGACTGGTACGGACGTGGTCGGCGGGACGACGTTGGCCCGCCGGTGCCACAGCATACCGACCCCCGCGCCTCCCGCGAACCCGGCGCCGGAGGCGCCTGGGGGGCGGCATCGGACCCCGCCGCCCACTCCCGTGATCCATTCAGGTTGTGGTGCCACTTGGGACCACAACCTGAATGGATCACGGTTGGGGGTGGGCGGGGTGGGCGGGGTGCGCCGGCGCGTGCGGGGTGGGCGGCGTCGGACGCCGCCCGTACGCTCTGCGCCATGGTGCGTGCCCTGCCGCTGGCCCTGGCCCTGCTGACCGGAACCGCGGTCGCCGTGGCCGCCGTGAACCTGCCCGCCGACGACCGCGCGATGGTGCTGTCCAGCGACGTCGGCCCGGTCGCGGTGGCGCGGGTGCCGATCGACCAGGCGGTGGTCCGCGCCTCGGGCGGGGGCTCGCGGGGGCCGGTCGCCGCCGCGCTGGCGGACGGCCGGGTCCTGCTCGGCGGTGGGCCGGACGGCCGCCGCCTGCTCGTGGTGGACCCCAGCACCGGGACCGTCCGCGAGGTCGGCAGCATCATCCGCGCCGACCAGCGCCGCGACGACGCCCGGTTCGCCCCGACCGACATCGAGGTGATGTCGAGCACCGCCGCGCGCCATCGACTGTTCGTCTCGTACCCCGAGCTCGTGGCCTCCCGCGGATGCGTGCGCCTGGCCGTGGACCGGGTCGACGTGAGCCGGGAGGAGCCCATGCGCGTCCTGGCCCAGCGCAGCGTCTTCCGCTCGAAGCCGTGCATCCAGCCCAACGCCATCCAGCACGCCTCGGGCCGACTCGTGCGCATCAGCGCCAACCGCGCCTACGTGACCCTGGGCGACCTCGGCTATCCCCGCATCGACCGGCGCTCGGCCCGCGGCCAGCTCGGCTCGGTGCTGCGGATCGGCGAGGGCGTGCGGGCGGTGCGCATCAGCCAGGGCCATCGCAACGGCCAGGGCCTGGCCCTGGACCGGCTCGGGCGGCTCTGGGAGACCGAGCACGGCCCAGCCGGCGGCGACGAGCTCAACCTGATCCGTCGCGGCCGCGACTACGGCTGGCCGTTCGTCACCCTCGGCCAGCCCTACGGCACCAGCGACTACGTGATGCCGCGCCGGACGGGCACGCACGCGGGCTACACCAAGCCGCGCACCTCCTGGGTGCCCAGCGTCGCCACCTCCGAGCTCGTGCAGGTCCCGGGGAGCTGGGCCGGCTGGCAGACCGGGGTGGGCGGCGACCTGCTCATGGGCACCCTCAAGGACGAGGCGTTCTGGCGGCTGCGCGTGGCCCGCAGCGGCCGGGTGCTCGAGCGCGAGCGGCTGCCCGTGGGCCACCGGATCCGCGACCTCGAGGTGCGCGCCGACGGCACGCTCGCCGCGACGACCGACGACGGCACGCTGCTCGTCCTCACCCGGGCCGGCTGAGCGCCCGCCTCCCGGGAGCGGCCGCTGCGCCGGCGGGTGCCACACGGCGCAGCACGGCCAGGACGCCCGCGCCGAGTGTCAGGAGCACCAGCCCCAGGGCCGTGCTCGCCGTGAACGGCCCCAGCCGCTCCCCGGGCTCGAGCAGGGCCAGTGCCGTCGACCCGGCGAGGTCGATGAAGCCGATCCCGATCAGCACCACGGCCCCCGCAGCCGCGGCCGCCGTCGCCGGACCGGGACGGGTCAGCCGCGGTGGGCGCACCTGCTCGGCGCGCCCCACGACCGCCACGATCCCCAGCAGGAGCACGCCGGGCACCACGAGCCAGGCGAGGTGGGCGGCCCACCAGGCCAGGGTGCCCGCCGTCGGCTCGGGCCACCCGAGCGGCAGCGTGAGCCGGGCGGCCGCGGTCAGCGCCGCCTGGTGCCAGACGTAGGTCGAGATGATCGTGAGGTTGACCGCGACGACGGCGTGCCACACCCGCGGCCGTTGCAGCCACCCCACCAGGGCCGGGCGCAGCAGCAGGCAGCAGCCGATCTGGGCCAGCCCCAGCGTCGTGACGGCCAGGGTCGGGGGGTGCATGTTGCCCACGGAGATGCCGGGCACCGCCACCATCGTCCCCGGGTAGTCCTCGAGCAGCACCAGCGCACCGGTGAGGACCAGGCCGAGGCCGGCCATCCAGGCCGCGATCGGGGGCGTGAGCCGCTCCTCGGCGTACCAGAAGCCGAGCTGGTGCATGAGCAGCCAGACCCACAGCACGTTGGCGTAGCCGAGCGCGGAGAGCCCCAGCCCGAACCGTCCGACGTCGCCGACCACGATGAGCAGGCCGAGCACCGCGAGCACCCGCCAGCCCCAGCGCGCGTGCGCGGCCAGCATGACCGGCGCCAGGGCCACGACCCACAGGTAGGCGCCCAGGAACCACAGCGGCTGCAGGAACAGCCCGCCCATCGCCCCCAGCCCGAGCCCGCCGAGGGCCGTCACGAGCGCGCCGGCGGCACAGACGGCGAGCAGGTACAGGGCCGTGGGCGCGAGCATGCGGTGGACGCGTCGGTCCACGTAGCTGGCGTAGCCCTCGCCGCGCCGACGGGTCCCCTCCCAGCTGCGCCGGTTCGCGTAGCCGCCCACGAAGAAGAAGATGGGGATCACGAGGAACAGCCAGGTGACCGGCCACATGCCGGGCACCCGGGCCAGCGTGCTGGTGTCCGTCAGGGATCCCTCGGCCCACCGCACGTCGGCGACGAGCCAGTGGCCGACGACGACCGCCACGATGCTGCCACCCCGCAGCAGGTCGACGAACCGGTCCCGTCCACCGGGCTCCATACGACGCAGGCTAGGTCCGGTGACCGCAGCGTCGACAGGGCCCGAGGTCCCCCCGGGTGGTCACTAGGCTGCCGCGGTGACCGTCGCCGCCCACGCCCCGACCCTGGACCTCGACGAGGCGCGCAGGATCGCCAGCGAGCGCTGGGGCCTGGTCGACATCGAGGCGCGCGACCTCGGCAGCCACCAGGACCGCAACGTGCTGCTCACGTCCGCGGCGCCGGGCGGCCCGTCCCGGCGGCACGTGCTCAAGGTGGCGAACAGCGCCGCGGTCCCGGCGGCGCTGGACGCGCAGAACGCGGCCATGCGCGCGCTGGCCGGGCTGCCCCTGCGCGTGCCCCAGCCGGTTCCCAGCCGCAGCGGTGCGCTGCGCGAGGAGGTCCAGCTCGACGGGGTCGGGCACAGCGTGCGCCTGCTCACCTGGGTCGCGGGCACCCCGATGACGGGCGTCGGCTACCTCGCACCCGCCACCGCGCGGGCGTTCGGCGCCCTGGCCGGACGGGTCACCGCGGCCCTGGCCGGGTTCGAGCACCCCGGCGCCCACGAGCCGACCCAGTGGGACGTGCGGCGCTCCCCCGAGATCGTCGCGGCGCTGCTGCCGGCGCTGGACCCGGGCCTGCGCGCCCGCGTCGCCACCCTGTCGGCCCTGGCCTCCGCGGCGTGGCAGGGCGTCGAGCCGCTCCCCGAGCAGGTGGTGCACGGCGACCTCACCGACTTCAACGTCGTCGCCGAGCCCGGCCCGGACGCCCGGCCGCAGCCCGTGGGGATCATCGACTTCGGCGACCTCACCCGCACGTGGCGGGCCTCGGAGGTGGCGGTCACGATCTGCGCGCTGCTCGCCAAGGACCGGCGCGCCCCGCTGCGGATCGCCGCGGACGTGCTGGCCGGCTACGTCAGCACCCAGCCGCTGACCCCCGACGAGGTCGACGCCACCTGGCCGATGGTGGCAGCGCGCGCCTGCGCCGGGCTGGTGAGCACCGCCCACCAGCTCACCCGGGAGCCGGACAACCGCTACCTGCACGAGAACCTCGTCGTCGACCTCACGGTGTTCGAGCTGGTCGAGGCGGTCCCGCTACCGCTCGGGGTCCTGGCGATGCACCGCGCGGCTGGGCTGCCGATGCCCCCGGCCCCGCGCCTGCCGGTGGCCAGCGTCGTCGTCCCCGAGCTCGGCCGGGTCGTCACCCTCGACCTGTCGACGACCTCGCCCCTGCTCGACGAGGGCGCCTGGACCGAGCCGGCCCGGCTCCGGTCGGCCACGGTCGCCGCGGCGCAGGACGCCGGTCGCGGCACCACGCCGCTGGTCCCCTACGGCCAGGCCCACCTGCACCTGGCCACCCCGAACGCCATGGTGGAGCCCGCCACCCACCACGTCGGCGTCGACGTGCTGCTGCCCCGGGGCACCGAGCTGCTCGCGCCCTGGTCGGGCCTGGTGACCACCAGCGACCCCTGGGTCACCCGCCTGGTGGGTGACGACGGCTGGGACGTCGTGCTCGCCGGTGCCCGGCCGACCCGCAGCCAGGGCAGCCGGGTGACCCCCGGCACGGCCGTGGCCCGGGTCACCACGTCGCAGGACGAGGCCCTGCCCGAGCACGTCCACGTGCAGGTCGTGCCCACCGGCCTGCACGCGCCCACCCACGTGCAGCCATCCCTGGCCCAGCTCTGGCGCCAGCTGTGCCCCGACCCCGCCCCCCTGCTGGGGATCCCCCCGGCCGAGCCGCCGGAGGATCGCCACGAGCTGCTGCGCCGGCGCCGGGCCGCCCTGGCCTCGGTGCAGCAGCACTACTGGGCCGACCCGCCCCGCATCGAGCGTGGCTGGCGCCACCACCTCGTGGACGTCGACGGCCGCGTCTACCTCGACGGCATCAACAACGTCACCGTGCTGGGCCACAGCCATCCCGCGGTCGCCGACGCCGTCGCGCGCCAGCTGCGCACGCTCAACACGAACTCCCGGTTCCACTACGGGGCCCACGTGGCGTTCGCCGAGGCGCTGCTGGCCACCATGCCCCCGGAGCTGGACCGGGTGTTCCTGCTCTGCAGCGGCTCGGAGAGCGTGGACCTCGCCCTGCGGCTGGCCCGCGTCGCCACGCGGGCACGGGACACGATCGCGCTGCGCACGGCCTACCACGGCTGGACCACGGCCTCCGACGAGGTCTCCAGCGCACTCATGGACAACCCCCGCGCGCTGGGGACCCGGCCGGAGTGGATCCACCTCGCCGAGCCGCCGAACGGCTACCGCGGCCCCTTCACGGGCCCGGACGCCGCCACCCGCTACGCCGACGACGTGCGCCGGATCCTGGCCGAGCTGGCCGCCGCGGGGCGCCGACCGGCGGCCTTCATCTGCGAGACGCTCAACGGCAACGCCGGCGGGATCGACCTGCCCGAGGACTACCTGCGCCAGGTGTACGAGGCCGTGCGCGCCGATGGTGGCCTCGTGATCGCCGACGAGGTGCAGGTGGGGTACGGCCGGCTCGGCTCGCACTTCTGGGGCTTCGCGATGCACGACGTGGTCCCGGACATCGTGTGCCTGGCCAAGGCCACCGGCAACGGGTACCCGGTGTCGGCGGTGGTCTGCCGCCGCGAGATCGCCGAGGCGTTCGCGGTCGAGGGCTCGCTGTTCGCCTCGATGGGGGGCACCCCGGCCGGCGCCGCGGCCGGCCTGGCCACCCTGCGCGCCCTGCAGGCCGAGGACCTGCAGGGCAACGCGGCTCGGATGGGCCAGCGGCTGCGGGCGGGCCTCGAGCAGCTCGTGCAGCGCCACCCGATGGCCGGGGCCGTGCACGGCCGCGGCCTCTACCTGGGCCTGGAGCTGGTCACCGACCGCCAGACGAAGCAGCCCGCCACCGCGGCGACCGCGGCGCTGTGCGACCGGCTGCTCGAGCTCGGGGTGGTCATGGCCGCCACCGGTGACCACATGAACGTGCTGAAGATCAAGCCGCCCCTGTGCCTGGATGCCGCCGCGGTGGACTTCCTGCTCGAGGCCCTGGACGTGGCCTTCTCCGAGGGGTGGTGACCCCGGACGCGACGGTGCCCGCCCCCGGGTGGGGACGGGCACCGCGGAGCCGGGTCGGTCAGACCGTGGCAGCCTCGGCCGGGGCGGCCGCCTCGCGCTTGGCGAGGTTGCTGAAGCCGGCGCCGATGATCAGCATGAGCACGCCCACGCCCATCGCGAAGGCGGCGACGCCGAACGCCACGACCGAGGTGAACAGCGAGGCACGCAGGAACGAGGCGCTCTGCGCGACGGCGCGCAGCGGGTCCTCGCGGTCGAGCTGGGCGTAGGTCTTGCCACCCGTCGACTCCAGGGCGTGCTTGTTGATGATCTCGGCCTGGCAGAAGGCCTCCAGCGGGCCGTTCACGGTCTGGCCGGCCTGGCAGCTGGCATCGTCGGAGACGGTGATCTGCTCGGCGGCGAGCTGGTCGGAGACCGTGTACCAGGTGCCGGCCCCGGCGACGATCAGGAATGCGCCGGCGACGAAGAGCAGGATGGCGACGACCTTGGGCTTCATGCTGTTCCCTTCAGGTGGTGGATGGTCCTTACACGTTCAACTATGACCCCCGGGACCGCCGATGCCGTGGATTGAACGGTCCACGATCGTCATCCGAACGTCCCGACTTCGGCGGGACCGTTGACCTGTCAACCAGCAGTGGGGACGGGCTCGTCGGACGACCGGCGCAGCAGCGCCTCCGGCGCCTCCCGGCCCGGCCTCGATCGCCTGCTGGCGACCAGGTAGACCACCGCGCCGACGCCCACCGCCACCGCTGTGAAGACGTTGATGCGGACGCCGGCGACAGTTGTGGCCGGATCGATGCGCAGCAGCTCGATGCCCAGGCGCCCGAGGCAGTAGAGCGCGACGTAGAGGGCGAACGCGCGGCCGTGGCCCAGCTGCCAGCGCCGGTCGGCCCAGGCGACGACGAGCGCGACGAGCACGAGCCACAGCGCCTCGTAGAGGAACGTGGGGTGGAACGTCTCGACCTGCTCGTACCCGGCGGGCCGGTACTGCGGGTCGATCGCCAGGCCCCATGGCAGGTCGGTCGGCCCGCCGAACAGCTCCTGGTTGAACCAGTTGCCGAACCGCCCGATGGCCTGGGCCAGCGGCAGGCCGACGGCCAGCGCGTCGGCGAAGGGCGGCAGCGGCACGCCGGCCCGGCGGCAGCCGATCCAGGCGCCCAGCGCCCCGAGGCTGATCGCGCCCCAGATGCCCAGGCCGCCCTCCCAGATGGCGACCGCACCGCGCAGGCCCGAGCCGCCGGGGCCGAAGTAGTCCGGCCAGTCGGTGAGCACGTGGTAGAGCCGCCCGCCGATGATGCCGAAGGGCACCGCCCACATGGCGACGTCGTAGACCACGCCGGGCTCGCCGCCGCGGGCCACCCAGCGACGGTCGGTGACCAGCATCGCCACGACGATGCCCGCGAGGATGCACAGCGCGTACGCGCGCAGCGGGACCGGCCCGAGGTACCAGACGGACTGGTCGGGGCTCGGGATCGCGGCGACGACGCCGGCGGGCATGGCCGCGAGCACGCTCACTGGGCGGTCGCTGCCTCGATCTTGGCCTCGATCGCGGCCATGTCGGCGAACTCCTGGGTGGGGATCTCGGTGCCGTTGAGGTACACCCGCGGGGTGCCACCGACGTTGGCGTCGTAGAACGCCTGGTTGCTGTTCGCCGACCAGGTCAGGTAGGTGCCCTCCTGGACGCACGTGGTGAACCGGGCCATGTCGGCCACCCCCACCTGCGTGCCCAGGTCGAGCAGGGTCTGCTCGGAGTAGCCCGTGCCCTCCTCGGCCGGCTGGGCGGCGAAGAGCGCCGCGTGGTAGTCGGAGGTCTTGTCCTGGTCGATCGCGCAGCCCCAGGCAGCCGTGGCGCGTGCCGAGGAGTTGGCGTTGCCCGCCGCGGCGTTCTTCTCGGCCAGGCCCGAGTCGAGGAAGATCGCCGGGCGGTAGAGCAGCTTCACCTTGCCCGCGTCAGCCAGCGCCTCGAGCTGCGGGCCGAACTCGTTCTCGAACTGCGCGCAGAACGGGCACTGGAAGTCCTCCCAGATCTCCATCGTCGGCAGCTTGGCCTCGTTGTCGGCGCTCCAGGCGGCCCCGTAGGGCACGCCCCACGCCTGCTGGCTGGCGGCATCCGTGATCACGCCCGAGGGTGCGGCGGCCGAGGGGTCCGGCGTCGGCCCCGGGGTCGCCGCGGTGCCGTCGTCGCCACCCCGTCCGGCGAAGAAGCCGATCGCGAGCAGCGCACCGACGATGCCGACGACCACGAGGGTCCCCACGATGCGGATGACGCGCTCGCGGCGCCGCTCGGCGGCCTCGGACGCGGCCCGCGCCTCAGCGGCGAGCTGCTTGGGGGACTTGGCCGGGCTGGCCGGCTTCTTCGGCTCGGTTGCCATGGGAACCTCCGGGGAGAATTGGGGGCAAGGTTACCCGAACCGACCTCGCCCAGCCCTCGATCCGCCCGGCGCGGCCGGGCGTGGCAGGCGCAGTCCTGCCCTACCATCGGTGCACCGACCGGGCGACCGGTGGGCTGCGGCGCGTCCCCGGGGAACGGGCCGACGCGCAGCACGGCAGCGACGCGCCCCCCGGGGCGGGCACGGCAGGAGCCGACATGATCGACGTGACCAGCCCGGCGGCGCAGGCCGAGGCGCCCCCGCCGCGCCTGCCCACGAAGGCCGACCGCTACCACCCCGGTGCCTTCGTCGAGATGCTCGTCTCCAGCCTGCTGGGCCTGGTCGCCTCGCTCGTGCTGTCGATCGACGCCATCACGCTGGCGGCCGACCCGGACGCCGCGCTGTCGTGCAACATCTCCGACACGATCTCGTGCGCGAAGGTCGGCCTGACCTGGCAGGCCAACCTGCTCGGCTTCCCGAACGCGTACCTGGGCCTCATCGCCGAGCCGGTCGTCATCACGATCGCGGTCGCGGCGCTCGGCGGCGTGCGGTTCCCGCGCTGGTTCATGCTGTCGGCGCAGGTCGTCTACTCGATCGGCCTGGCGTTCGCGTACTGGCTGTTCGTCCAGGCGTACTTCGTCATCGGCGCCCTGTGCCCCTGGTGCCTGCTCATCACGGTCACCACGACGCTGGTCTTCGCCTCGATGACCCGGGTGAACATCCTCGAGGGCCACCTCGGGGCGGGGACCAAGCGCCTGCTGGAGCGGCCCCTGCGGCTGGGCGCGGACTTCGCCGGCGTCGCGATCTTCGTCGCGGTGCTCGCGGCGATGGTGCTCTACAAGTACGTCTGAGCCGGGCGTCCTCGGGTCCGGGCTCCGTCAGCGGGTGACGGCCGGGGAGCCGGCCCGCACGCCCGCGGCCAGCTCGCCGGCCAGCGCGCGGACGGCGACCAGCGCCGCGGCGTGGTCCGGCGCGTCGAGGATCCGCTGGATGAACGCCGAGCCGACGATCACGCCGTCGGCGTAGCCGGCCACCTGCGCGGCCTGCTCGCCGGTCGAGACGCCCAGGCCCACCGCGACCGGCAGGTCGGTCACCGCGCGCACGCGAGCGACGAGCTCGCGGGCACCCGCCCCGACCGCCGCGCGGGCACCCGTGACGCCCATCGTCGAGGCGGCGTACACGAAGCCGGTGGTGGCCCCGGCGACGGCGCCGATCCGGGCGTCGGTGCTCGAGGGAGCGACCAGGAAGACACGGTCGAGCCCGGCGGACGTGGTGGCCTCGAGCCACGCGTCGGCCTCGTCGGGTGGCAGGTCGGGGGTGATCACGCCCACCCCACCGGCGCGGGCCAGCCGGGCGGCGAAGGACCCGACGCCGACCCGCTCGATCGGGTTCCAGTACGACATGACCAGCGTGGGGGCCCCGGTGGCCGCGACCGCCTCGACCGTGGCCAGGACGTTGGCCAGCGACGACCCGCCGGTCAGGGCCTGGTGCACGGCGGCCTGGATGACGGGGCCATCCATGAGCGGATCGGAGTAGGGCAGGCCCACCTCGACGATGTCGACCCCCGCCTCGACCATGGCCGTGGCCAGGGCGATGCCCTCGGCCTGGCTCGGGAACCCGCTGGGCAGGTAGCCGATGAGGGCCGCGCGGCCCTCCCGACGTGCGCGGGCGAAGGCCTCGTGCAGCGTGCTCACACGCCCTCCCCCAGCTCGATGCCGAACCAGCGGGCGGCGGTGGCGACGTCCTTGTCGCCACGGCCGGAGCAGTTCACGAGGATGAGCGCGTCGGGGCCGAGCGTGCGGCCCAGCTGCAGGGCCCCGGCCAGGGCGTGGGCGGTCTCGATCGCCGGGATGATGCCCTCGGTGCGGCTGAGCAGGCCGAAGGCGTCCATGGCCTCGGCGTCGGTGATCGGGTGGTAGTGCGCCCGGCCCACCTGGGCCAGGTACGCATGCTCCGGGCCGACGCCCGGGTAGTCCAGGCCCGCGGAGATCGAGTGCGACTCGATCGTCTGGCCCTCGTCGTCCTGCAGCAGGAACGAGCGGGTGCCGTGCAGGACCCCGACCGAGCCCCCGGTGATGGTGGCGGCGTGCCGGCCGGTGGCCACGCCGTCGCCGCCGGCCTCGTACCCGTGCAGCGCCACCTCGGCGTCGTCGAGGAACGCGTGGAAGATGCCGATCGCGTTCGAGCCGCCGCCGACGCACGCGGCGACCGCGTCGGGCAGCCGGTCGAACTCCTCGAGCAGCTGGGCGCGCGCCTCGACGCCGATGACCCGGTGGAAGTCGCGCACCATCTGCGGGAACGGGTGCGGACCGGCGACCGTGCCGAGCAGGTAGTGGGTGTCCGCGACGTTGGTGACCCAGTCGCGCATCGCCTCGTTGATGGCGTCCTTGAGGGTCTGCGAGCCGCTCGTGACCGGGATGACCTCGGCGCCGAGCAGCTTCATCCGGGCCACGTTGAGCGCCTGGCGGCGGGTGTCCTCCAGGCCCATGTAGACCACGCAGTCCAGGCCGAGCAGGGCCGCGGCGGTGGCGGTGGCGACCCCGTGCTGGCCGGCGCCGGTCTCGGCGATGACCCGGCGCTTGCCCATGCGCACGGTCAGCAGGGCCTGCCCGAGCACGTTGTTGATCTTGTGCGACCCGGTGTGGTTGAGGTCCTCGCGCTTGAGCACGATGCGCCCGGGCACGTCGCCCGCGGCGGCGAACCGCGGCACCTCCGTGATCGGGGTGGGCCGGCCGGTGTAGGTGCGCGCGAGGTGGTCGAGCTCGGCCAGGAAGGTCGGGTCGGTGCGGGCCGCGGCGTAGGCGGCAGCCAGCTCGTCGAGGGCGGCGACCAGGGCCTCCGGGACGAAGCGCCCGCCGAACGCGCCGAAGTGCCCGGCCGCGTCGGGCACGGCGGAGTCGGCGGGGATCAGGCCGAGGTTGGTCAGGTGCAGGGTCATGGCCGTCCATGCTTGAGGGCTGGGTGGGCGCCGGCGGTGACGAGGTCGTGCACCGCCTGGCGTGGATCTCCCCCGGTGACCAGGCTCTCGCCGACGAGCACGGCGTCCGCGCCGGCGTTCGCATAGGCGATGAGGTCGTGCGGCCCGCGCACGCCGCTCTCGGCCACCCGCACGCAGGAGTCCGGGATGGCCGGGGCAACCCGGGCGAAGTGGTCGCGGTCGACGGTCAGGGTGCGCAGGTCGCGCACGTTGACCCCGATGAGCCCGGCGCCGGCGTCGAGGGCCCGGGGGACCTCGTCGAGGTCGTGCACCTCCACCAGCGGGGTCAGGCCGATGGACAGGGCGCGCTCGTGCAGGCTCACCAGGGCCTGCTGCTCGAGTGCGGCCACGATGAGCAGCACGATGTCGGCGCCGGCGGCCCGGGCCTCCCACAGCTGGTAGCTCGAGACGATGAAGTCCTTGCGCAGCACCGGGACGTCGACGGCGTGGCGGACCGCCACGAGGTCGTCCAGCGAGCCGCCGAAGCGCCGCCCCTCGGTGAGCACCGAGATGGCGTGGGCGCCGCCGTCCTCGTAGGCGCGGGCCAGCCCGGCCGGGTCGTCGATCGGGGCCAGCGCGCCACGGCTCGGCGAGGAGCGCTTCACCTCCGCGATCACGGTGACCTCGTCCTGGCGCAGCGCGGCGATCCCGTCGCGGGCCTCGGGGGCGCGGGCCGCCCGCTCCTTGAGCGAGTCCAGGGGGACCGCCGCCATGCGCTCGGCGACATCGGCGCGGACGCCCGCGAGGATGTCGTCGAGGACGGTCATGCGCGGGCTCCCCTCGCGGGTCGGGTCGGTGCAGGCACGAGGGTACGCCAGCCCCGCCGAGCGCCCGAATCCCGCCGATCGCCCACGCGCGCCCGGGCCCCTGCCCGCCCACCGATCGCCGGCTACGCTGATGCCCCGACCGCCCACGCGCGCCAGGAGCCCCGATGCCGACACCCCGCGACCCGGCGCCGCAGGTGCCGGCGCCCGCGGTGCCGGCACCGACGGACCCCGTGCTGCAGCCGGAGTCGCACGGCCATGGGGCCGGCCCCAGCCGCGGCCCGGTGCGACGGCTCGCCGCACCGCTCGCGGCGCTGGGGATCACCGCCCTGGCGGTGGCCGCCGTGGCCAGTGTCGACGTCGACGGCAGCGGCCCGTCGTTCTGCCCGTTCCGCACCCTCACCGGACTGGACTGCCCGTTCTGCGGCTCGACGCGCGCGGCCGGGGCACTGGCCCGGGGGGAGGTCGTGCCGGCCCTGGACCACAACGCCCTGTTCGTGCTCGTGATCCTGCCCCTGGCCGTGCTGGCCTGGGTGCTGTGGCTGCGTCGGGCGTGGCGCGGCCAGCGCTTCCCCGACGTCCCGACCCGGCTGGTCGTGGGGCTCATGGCCCTCACCGGGGCCTGGTGGGTGCTGCGGCTCGCGGTGCCCTGGCTGGGCTCGGGACTGTCCTAGCCGCCGGCGGGTTCCGGCCGCCGCGGATCGCGTTCGATCCGCGGCACCCTCCGGCGGATGGCGACCGGTCTCGGAGCCCGTGGTGCTCCCAGATCGAACGCGATCCGACGGCCCGGGCCGGGTGTCAGCGGGTCGCCCCGCCCGGCCGCGGCGCCGGGACCGACGGCTCCGCCAGCACCGTGGGCAGCAGGGCGCGGAACGCCGCCCCGCCCTCGGCCGCGATCCCGGCCTCGGCGCGCCCGCCGAGGCGTTCGGCCAGCCGGGCGACGAGGGCCAGGCCGACCCCGGAGCCCACCTTGCGCACGCCGCGGTAGCGGGCGTACAGCTCGCCCGGCTCGAAGGCCACCCGGCGGTCGTCGTCGGTCAGGCCGGGGCCGCCGTCGCGCACCTCGACCTCGAACCAGCCGGGGGCGTGCGCACCGATGCGCAGCACCACCGGAGCGTCGTCGCCGGTGACCCGCAGGGCGTTCTCCATGAGGTTGTCGACGATCTGGCGCACGCGGACCGGGTCGGTGCGCACGGCCAGGGCCGTCCGGTCCACCTCGTCGACGAACCGCACCCCGGCCCGCCCCGCCCGGGCGGCCCACGCCGACGCAGCCTCCGCCCCGAGGACGGCGAGGTCGAGGTCGACCGGGGTGACGGCGACGTCGACGGCGCCGAGCCGGGCCAGGTCGAGCAGGTCGGCCACCAACCGGTCGAGGTGGTCGGCCTCCGAGCGCACCACCCCAGCCGCGACCGGCACGTCGGGGGCGGCGACGACGCCGTCCGCCAGTGCCTCGGCGTAGCCCTTGATGGAGGTCAGCGGGGTGCGCAGCTCGTGGGAGACGGTGAGCAGGAACTCGCGCTGGCGGCCCTCGCTCTCGGCGAGGTTGGCCGCCAGGCCGTTGAGGGCCACGGCCAGGTCGGCCACCTCCTGGGGGCCGTCCGTGTCGACCCGGACGTCACGGTTGCCCGCGGCCATCGCGGTGGCCGCGCCCGCCGCCTGCCCGAGCGGCCTGGTGATCCGGCGGGCCAGCAGCACGCCGACGACGACGGCCACGGTCAGGCCCAGGGCCAGCGCGAGCAGCAGCCGCGCCAGCGCGGGCCCACTGAGCTCCTGCGCGGCTGAGGACGGCTGGAGCAGCAGCACGCCGACCCCGTCGCCGAGCGGCCGGCCTTCGACGAACCACGTCCCGGCGGCGTCCGAGCGCCGGTCGGACAGCGACGCGCCGGAGGTCACGGTCGCGGCGTCGGCGGGGGTGAGCGGAGCGGGCACCTCGGTCGCCGGCGTCACGATGCCGTAGCGGACCTGCTGTAGTTCCAGCAGCGCCTCGAGCCGCTGCTCGGCGACCCGGCGCCCGCCGCCGAACGGCAGCTCGGCGGTGCGCTGCAGCAGCTCGGCGGTCAGGTCCGCGGTCCGCGACAGCGTGGCCCGGGCGTTGGACTCCGCGGCCCGGGTCAGCAGGGGCCAGGCGACCAGGGCGGCGATGAGCACCGCGACCGCGGCGACGGCGGCCATGGCCAGGGGCAGCCGTCGGGCCAGGCTGCCGCGGCTCATCCCGCCTCGGCGCTGTAGCCCACGCCCCGGACCGTGCGGATGGGGCTGGCCTCGCCGAGCTTCGCGCGCACCTGGGCGACGTGGACGTCGACGGTGCGGGTGCCGCCGGCCGCGGCATAACCCCACACGCCGGACAGCAGCTGGTCGCGGGTGACCACGCGACCCGGGCGGGCCATGAGGTAGGCCAGCAGGTCGAACTCGGTCGCGGTGAGCTCGACGGGCGCCCCGGCCACCGTGACGCGCCGGCGCTCGCGGCTGAGCTCGACCTCGCCGAGCACGAGTGGCTGGTCGGCCGCGGCCAAGGTGCCGTCGATGCGTCGCAGCACCGCCTTGACGCGGGCCACGACCTCGCGCGGGCTGAAGGGCTTGGTGATGTAGTCGTCGGCGCCGAGCTCGAGGCCCAGGACGCGATCCACCTCGTCGTCGCGCGCGGTGCAGAACAGGATCGGCACGGTGCTGCCCTCGGCGCGCAGCGTGCGGCAGACCTCGGTGCCGTCCATGCCCGGCAGGCCCACGTCGAGGACCACGGCCACGGGCTGCAGCCGACGCACCGCGGCCAGGGCGTCCGGACCGGTGCCGGCCACCTCCACCCCGTAGCCCTCGCGGCGCAGGTACAGGCCGAGCAGGTCCGCGATGGGCCGCTCGTCCTCAGCCACGAGGACCAGGCCGCGCTGCTCGCCGGTGGTCACGGGGCCCAGCCTGTCGCGGGCATGCCAGCGATGGGCTCGGGGCGCGTTCGGGTCAGGTCAGGATCGGTGCGGTGCGACCGTGCCGGCCGCGGCGTCAGTGCGCGTCCTCGGAGGCCGAGGACTCCATCCCCAGCATGACCTTCCACACGATCATGCCTACGACGACCAGGGCCACGCCGATCCAGAAGACGATCGGCTGCGCGATGACGACCCCGACGGTGCCCACGAGGAACGCGAGCATGATGATGCCGGCGCCGGTCCAGTTCGCCGGCGTCTGCCCGTGGTTGTCGTGCCCGTGCTCGGCCATGTCGCTCCTGTCCTCACGCCTGCTCGACGCCGGGGGACCCCGCCGGCGTCGCCATTGTGGCACCTCCGCCGCCCGCTGGGCGCAACCCCTCGGCCATCGCGATGGCGCGCAGCACGGCCGCGGCCTTGTTGCGGCACTCCTCGTGCTCGGTCTGCGGCACCGAGTCGGCCACCAGGCCCGCACCGGCCTGCACGTGGGCGACGCCGTCCTTGAGCACGGCGGTGCGGATCGCGATCGCGGCGTCGAGGTTGCCGGCGAAGTCCAGGTAGCCGACGGCGCCGCCGTACAGGCCACGGCGGGTCGGCTCGAGGTCGTCGATGATCTCCATGGCCCGCGGCTTCGGCGCCCCCGAGAGCGTCCCGGCCGGGAACGTCGCGGCCAGCAGGTCGTAGGCCGAGGTGCCCTCGGCGAGCTGGCCGGTCACGGTCGAGACGATGTGCATGACGTGGGAGTACTTCTCGATCGACATGAAGTCCACGACCTCGACGCTGCCGGGCCGGCACACCCGGCCCAGGTCGTTGCGGCCCAGGTCGACGAGCATGAGGTGCTCGGCGCGCTCCTTGTCGTCGGCGAGCAGCTCCTCGGCGAGGGCGGCGTCCTGCTCCGGGGTGCGCCCGCGCGGGCGGGTCCCGGCGATGGGGTGCAGCATCGCGTGGCCGTCGGTGAGCTTCACCAGGGCCTCGGGGCTGGAGCCCACGACGTCGAACGCGACGGCCCCGCCGAGGTCGGGGCCCTCCCCCGGCTCGGGGAAGCGCAGCAGGTACATGTACGGGCTGGGGTTGCTCACCCGCAGCATGCGGTAGATGTCCAGGGCGCTGGCCGTGGTCGGCCGGTCGAAGCGCTGCGAGAGCACGATCTGGAAGGCGTCGCCGGCCCGGATGTGCTCCTTGGCCACCTCGACCGCGCCCCGGTAGTCCCCGGCGACGGTGCGCGGGCGGACCGGTGCGGGGTCGCTGGGCTCCTCGAGGGCCGCCGCAGTGCCGGGGCTGGCGGCGGCCAGGGCCGCCTCCATGGCGTCGAGGCGCGCGACCGCGTCCGCCCAGGCCTCGGCCACGCGGGCGTCCGTGGCGTCGTAGTTCACGGCGTTGGCGATGAGCAGGACGCTGCCGTCCCAGTGGTCGAGCACGGCGAGGTCGGTGGCCAGCAGCATCGCGAGCTCGGGCAGGTGCAGCTCGTCGGGGTTGGCATCCGGCAGCCGCTCCCACCGGCGGACCGCGTCGTAGCCGATCATGCCGACCAGGCCGCCGGTGAGCGGCGGCAGGCCGGGGGTGTCGATCGGGTCGGTGTGCAGCAGGGCCAGCGTGTCGCGCATGGCGAGCAGGGGATCGCCCCCGGACGGCACGCCGACCGGGGCGCGGCCCCGCCACGTGGCCCGGCCGCCCACCTCGGCGAGCATCGCGGCGGCCTGCACCCCGATGAACGAGTAGCGCGACCACACCCGGCCGTGCTCGGCCGACTCGAGCAGGAACGTGCCGGGCCGCTCACCGGCCAGCTTGCGGTACAGCCCCACCGGGGTCTCGCCGTCGGCGAGCAGGCGCCGGACCACCGGGATGACGCGGCGCGGCGCGCGCGCCAGCGCGGTGAAGGTCGCCAGGTCGGGCGTGGCCCGCGCGGGGGACGACACCGTCATGCCACGGCCCCCTCGACGCGGCGCACGTGCGTGTCGAAGCAGGAGGCCAGGCCGGTGTGGCAGGCAGGACCCTGCGGGCGCACCCGCAGCAGCACGGCGTCGCCGTCGCAGTCCACGGCGAGGTCCACCACGTGCTGGACGTGGCCCGAGCTCGCCCCCTTCACCCACTGCTCCTGCCGAGAGCGCGAGTAGTAGGTGGCCAGGCCGGTGCGCAGGGTGGCCCCGAGGGCGGCGGCATCCATCCACGCCACCATGAGCACCCGGCCGGACTCGGCGTCCTGCGCCACGGCGGTGACCAGCGGGCGGCCGTCCGGGGCGCGCCCGGCGGCGCGCAGCCGCGCGGCCAGGTCCGGATCCAGGGACGGGTCGGTGAACTCCACGGCGCCATTCTGGCCTACGCCGGGGCCCGGCTCGGGCGACGTCAGCGGCGGACGACGCAGCCCGCGTCGGCCAGGGCGTCCTTGACCTCGGCGATCCGCAGCTGCCCGAAGTGGAAGACGCTGGCGGCCAGCACCGCGTCGGCACCGGCGGCCACGGCCGGGGCGAAGTCGGCCAGGCGACCGGCTCCCCCACTGGCGATGACCGGCACCCGCACGGCCGCGCGCACGAGGCGGATCAGCTCCAGGTCGTACCCGGCCCTGGTGCCATCGGCGTCCATCGAGTTCAGCAGGATCTCCCCGGCGCCCAGCTCGGCGGCCTGCGTCGCCCAGCCGATGGCGTCCAGGCCGGTCGATCGCCGACCGCCGTGGGTGGTCACCTCGAAGCCGGAGTCCGTGCGCACGTCCGGTGCCGCGGTGCCCGGCCCGCAGCGCCGGGCATCGACGGAGAGCACGACGCACTGGGCACCGAACCGGTCGGCGGCCTCGGCCAGCAGGGCCGGCCGGGCGATGGCCGCGGTGTTGACCCCGCACTTGTCGGCCCCCGCGCGCAGCAGGGCGTCGAAGTCGGCCACGGTGCGCACGCCGCCGCCGACGGTCAGCGGGATGAAGACCTGCTCGGCGGTGCGCCGGACCACGTCGTAGGTCGTCTCGCGGTTGCCCGACGAGGCGGTGATGTCCAGGAACGTGAGCTCGTCGGCGCCGGCGGCGCCGTAGGCCGCGGCGAGCTCCACCGGGTCGCCGGCGTCCACGAGGTCCACGAAGTTCACGCCCTTGACGACCCGGCCCGCGTCCACATCCAGGCAGGGGATCACGCGCACGGCCACGGGCATGGCGCCCATCGTAGGTGGGCCCCGGAGGGCGCCCACGGCCCCGATGCCCCAGCGGCGCGCCGGGCGGCGGCGCCTCAGCCGTGCGGTGGCGTGGGCCAGTCGGCCAGGGTGTCCAGGAACATCTGGCGCACCGCGTCGCGGTGCTCGTCGATGGTCTCGGTGGTCCAGTCGCTGGTGTCGACCGGGGGCAGGACGCAGACCTGCACGGTGCCCGGGGTGATGAGGTACGTGTGCGGGGCCATGACCTGCCCGGCGTTGCGGATGACGATGGGCACGACCGGCACCTGGCCCTGGATGGCCATGTGGAACGGGCCCTTCTTGAACGGCCCCAGCTCGAGGGCCCTGGTGCCCTCCGGGGCCACCGCCAGCGACACGCCGTCGCGCAGGCTCTGCACGACGGGCTCGAGGGCCGCCCGCGCCGCCGCCGGGTCCGTCCGGTCGATGAACGCCACCCCGGCGAACCAGCCGATCGGCCCGAAGATCGGGTTGGCCTGCAGCGACTTCTTCGCCACGCCGGTGAAGTCGCGCTTGAGCACGGACGCCACGATCGGCACGTCGAGCTGGCTCTGGTGGTTGAACATGAAGATGGCCGGCCGGTGCGACCAGGCGTGCTCCTCGCCCTGGACCTCCAGGTGCACCCCGGCGGCTGCCAGCGACAGCTCGCTGCCGACGTTGGCGGCCATGTTGATGCCGGTGCGCCGGTCACGGTTCAGCAGCGAGAAGCCCACGCCCGTGGCTGCCCCGACGCCCAGGCCCGCGGCCCCGGCGAGCCCCCGGGCCAGCCGGCCGACATCGTCGATCCCGGTCATGCCGGCACCTCCTCGCTGGATGGCGCCACGGTGCCCGGGGCGGGTGCGCTCATCTCCCGGAGCACGTCGATGCGCCGGACGACCTCGGCCAGCTCCGCGGCGAAGGCGGCGCGGCGCTCGACCAGCCCGGCGTCGCCGGGTCCGAGCAGGTCGCGGTTGCCCGCCAGCAGCAGCGCGTTCTTGAACAGGTCCTTGGACACCGACTCGGGGCTGTGCAGGCTGCGCTGCAGCACCCGCTGCCGCGCCACCCCGATGCACTCGGCGACCAGCGCGTCCTGGTCGACCTTCTCGCCCGGGTCGCGCAGCGCCAGCCGGTCGGCGAGCACGCCGTACGCCTCGAGGAACGGTGTGAGGATCCGGGGGGCCGCGCGGAATGGCAGCGCCCGGATGCGCTCCGGGGCCCGCGCCGCCGGGACGTCGGCCTGCTCCCAGCCCGGGATGCTCAGCTCCATCTCGGCGCGCACCTCGTGGTCGAACTGCTCCTTGGTCGAGAAGAAGAACTCGTACTTGAGCAGGTCGCGCAGCGCCAGCGCCTCGAGCCACGACGCGGCGATGAGGTCGGTGGCCCCCTGCTCGGCGGCCGCCAGCACCGCCAGCTCGACGATGGAGCGCGTGACGAAGAAGTGGCTCAGGGTGTTGCGGTAGAAGGCCGCCTCCAGGTAGCGCCCCGACGGGATCGAGTAGACCGTCTCGTCACCGCCGTCGAAGCGCGCGACCACGCCCTCGCGGACGAGGGTCTCCAGGGCCAGGCGCCCCTCGGTGGGCAGCCGTTCGGTGAGCACGTGGGAGCGGTCGAGGTGCATGCCGCCGGCGATGGGTGCCCCCCGCTGCGCGAGGTACTCGGCGATGGGCAGCGCGCCGGCCCGCATCTGCGCCTCGGTCAGCGCGCGGTCCGAGTGCTCGAGCAGGACGAGGGTGGCCACTGCGGCCGCGGTCACCGGGGTGACGCGGTTGATCCGGTGGCACACCTCGAAGGCGACCTTCGGGACCGCCGCGCGGTACCGGCCCTCCACCGAGCCGACCTCGTCGAGCATCGCCCGCAGGGACACGGGCTCGGCGAACCGCAGGTGCACCTTGCCCCGCCGGGACCCCTGCGCCCGGGCGTAGCGCAGCGCCCACTTGACGCTCTCGGGCGCCTTCGTGCCGCCGGACTCCTCCTCGACGATCGCGCCGACCTCGTGCTGCTGGTCGTAGATGATCGACACCGGCACGAAGGACACGTCGTGCACCCCCGAGCCCTTGAAGGCGTCCACGAGGTAGCTCAGGATCCCCATGCGCGGGGGCCGCAGCTTGCCGGTGCGGGTGCGGCCACCCTCGATGTACCACTCGAGGTTGGCGCCGCGCTGGACCAGGTGCGCCAGGTAGACCCCCAGCATGGCCTTGTAGACCGGGGCGTCCTTGAACTGGCGGCGGATGAAGACCAGGCCCGTGTGCTGGCCGATCGGACCCAGGGGGAAGAACGACAGGTTCGACCCGCCGAGGACGAAGTTGGGCGGGAAACCCGCCTGCTCGAGGACCAGGCGCAGCACGAACGGGTCCAGGTAGGAGCGGTGGTTGGGCAGGAAGACCAGCGTCTCGGCGGTGTCGAGGGTCTTGAGCCGAGCCAGGTCGGCCTGGTCGACGTCGAACTCGTAGGCCCGCGCCAGCCAGGCGCCCAGCTTGGTCCAGGCCTTCGTGGCGCTGGGGCTCTCGGCCGCCACCATCTCCTTGAGGCAGGCCCGGGCCTCCTGGCGGACGTCGTCGGCGCTGCGGCCCAGCGCGGCCGCCTGCGCGGCGACGGTCCGCTCGAACTCCGGCGAGGACTCGATCTCGGCTCGGATCGAGCTGGTCGACGCGGTCGAGTCGCTGCCAGGCCACCGCGGCATCCCGACCAACCCCGCCACCTCCCTGCGCCTGCCCCGTTCCCTGCTGGGTTGCCGGAGTCTAGTCCTCGTGGCCACGCGGTGAGGGGTCGAGCGAGCGCAGCAGCGGGGCCCGGTCCGCACGCGTCGATCCGGGCCCCGCTGCCGCTGCTGGCGCCCGCCCCCACTGGTCCCCGAGGGCACCGGCGCCGTGGTCCTAGTTGCGGACCGACGGGGTCACCGTGGTCGCGAACCCCCACCCGTTCGCCGCATCGCCGGCATGGCTCCACAGGAAGGCCCCGCGCAGCCGCGGGAACTCCGCCTCGAGCTGGTTCCAGGCCTGCGCGACGCCGGCCGTCGTGGAGTAGTTCGCCGCACCCGGCTGGATGCCGAACCCGACCACGATCCGGCTGGCGTCGCCGCCGGCCACGTCGCGCACCCACGAGCGGACGGAGTTCACGATGTAGCTGGGATCGGCCAGGCCCGGCCCGTCGTAGTACTGCGGGGCGCAGTAGTCCATGGCGCCCGCTGCGAGCATCTGGGCGCAGAACGCCCGGTCGCTGTCCCGCCACGGCGCCGGTGGGCTGGTGATGAGGAACGCGGCACCGAACCGACGCTTGAGCTCCTGGGCCATCCACAGGTACTCGGGGGTGTTCGGCACCGCCTCGGCCTCGAAGGTGTTGAAGTCCACGCCGTCGAACGCCGGCGCCGTGCGCGTCCCACCCCAGGACGCGTTGATCGCCTCGATGCTGTTCACGAAGTTCGTCGAGGTGGTGCGGTCGGTGAAGGCGATGCCCGAGCCGGCCCCTCCGGTGGACAGGATGACCTTGACACCGCGTGCTCGGGCCGCGGGGATCCCCGTGGGCCGGGCGTAGCTCCAGCTGACGGCCCCGTAGGGCGCGCTGCGGTGGGCCGCGAACAGGTAGGCGAGGTTGTAGCCCGCGGGTAGGGCATCCACCGCCGGGGCCGGGTTCCACCCGGTCCAGTACACGCCCGCGACCCGCTGCGGCAGCGCCCCGACCGGGGCCGCCGGGGGCGGCGTCGGCGTGAGGGTCGACGTGGTGCCGTTGGTGAGCACCACGGCCTGGCCCACGCGAGCGTTCGCCAGCAGCCACGACCGTGCCGCGCCGTGCGCGGAGAGCAGGTAGCCGTCCCGCGGGATGCGCATCCCGCGCCGGTCGAGCGTGGCCTGGCGGTCGCGCACCTCGCTGATGGTGCCGTTGCGGACCGCGACCTCGACGCCCCACTCGTTGGCCGGCGAGACGGTCTGCTTCGCGGTTCGGGTGTACATGACCAGGGCGTCGCCGGCCCGTGGCACGTTCACCCCCGCGATGGGGTGCTCCGCCGTGCCGATGCGCGCGGCGCCGGTGGAGGAGGGCGCCACCGCGGCGGAGACCGCGGACCACGCGCCTGTGGAGCGGCCACGCAGCGCCCGGACCCGGGCGACGTAGCGGGCGCCGGTCGGCAGCCCGGCCAGGGTGACGGTACGGGCACGGGCACCGGTGCGCACGGTGCGCACGGTGCGGGCTCCGGGCTTGCTCATCACCCGGACCTGGTACCCGGTCACCCGGGCGCCACCCCTGGCCCGGGCGCTCGGTGCCTGCCACGCCACCTGCAGGGCCCCGACTGCGGGCTGGACGGCCGGTCGGGCGGGCCGGGCGTTGCCTGCGGGCGCCGCGAGGGCGACAGCCGGACCGGACAGCAGCGCCAGGATGGCCACGAGGGGGATGAGCAGCACCACCCGTGCGGTCCGGGCCGGGCCCGAGGCCGGCGTTCTGGGGCCCGGGCGTCGCGCGCCGGGCAGGGTCGTGCCTGATCGTTCGTGGGCGGACATGCCGGGTCGATCCTTCCGTCGGTGAAGTCGACCTCCCCCACTCCCGGTCCCTTGTCCTGCCCGGAAGCTCCCGCCACACGAGGTCTGGGCCGAAACCCTGCCCATGCATCGGCACCCCTGCCCGCCAATGTGAGCCTGAATAGGCTCCCGTTGACCGCGAATTAGGGGCCCGGTAGGTATGGAACGCATCCCGTGGACCGTCCCTCGGATGTGTCGGGGGACCGGTTCACCTGACGCACTTCACCAGGCCCGGGCGCGCTCGCGGACGCCTTGGGACTGATGGGCGTATGGGGCGCGGAACCCGCCGCCATGCGGCGGGTCAGGCGGCGGAGTCGTCCTCCGGGCGCCAGGCCACCACCTCGACCTCGACGAGCATCGCGGGATCGACCAATCCGGCCACGCCGAGCATGGTGGCGGCCGGCCGGACCTCGTCGAACAGCATCGCGTGCGCCCGTCCGACGGCGTCGGCGTCCCGCGCGATCGCGGGCAGGTACATCCGGGTCTGGATCACGTCGGTGCGCGCGAAGCCTGCCCGCTCCAGGGCGAACAGGGCGGACTGGAAGGCGACCAGCGCCTGGGCGTAGGCATCCTCGGGATGCTGGACCACGCCGTTGACGAGCGCGGTCGTCCCGGCGGTGACCCCGGTGCGGCCCCCCGGCCCATGGGTGACCACCACCCGGCTGTAGCCCACGACGTCCTCGTAGGGGCCGCCGCTGGCGTACCGCTCGACGGGCATCGCCGTAGCCCTAGAGGGTGTCGCGTCGCGGGGCCACGGCCGCCAGGGCCTCGGCCAGGGTGAACGCCCCGGCGTAGAGCGCCTTGCCGACGATCGCCCCCTCGACCCCCAGCGGGACCAGCTCGGCCAGCTGGTGCAGGTCCGCCAGGCGCGCCACCCCGCCGCTGGCCACGACGGGCCGGTCGGTGCGCTGGCACACCTCGCGCAGCAGCTCGAGGTTCGGCCCCTGGAGCGTCCCATCCTTGGTGACGTCGGTGACCACGTAGCGCGAGCAGCCGTCCGCGTCGAGGCGGGCCAGGGTCTCCCACAGGTCCCCGCCCTCCCGGGTCCATCCGCGGGCGGCCAGCGTGGTGCCCCGGACGTCGAGGCCCACGGCGATGCGATCGCCGTGCTCGCCGATCACCCGGCGCGTCCAGGCCGGATCCTCGAGCGCCGCGGTGCCGAGGTTGACCCGACGGCAGCCGGTGGCGAGGGCAGCCGTGAGCGAGGCGTCGTCGCGAATCCCGCCGGACAGCTCCACCTGCACGTCGAGCGCGCCGATGACCTCGGCGAGCAGGTCGCGGTTCGAGCCGGTGCCGAAGGCCGCGTCGAGATCCACCAGGTGGATCCACTGCGCCCCCTGGGCCTGGAAGTCCAGGGCCGCCTCGAGCGGGCTGCCGTACGCGGTCTCGGTCCCGGACTCGCCCTGCACGAGGCGCACGGCCGTGCCATCGCGGACGTCCACGGCGGGCAGGAGGGTCAGCGTCTGCATGGCGCGAAGGGTAGCCGCCCCGGTCAGGCCACCACCCGGATGGCGCTGTGGCCCGCGAGCCCGTCGCGGCGGACCTCGATCCGCTCGGGGATGCGCTGCTTCATCTCCTCGACGTGGGAGACCACGCCGATGACCCGGCCCCCCGCCCCCAGCGCGGTGAGGACCGACATGACGTCGTCGAGGGTCCGGCCGCCCAACGAGCCGAAGCCCTCGTCGACGAACAGCGTGCCCAGCTGCACCCCGCCGGCCTCACCGGCCACCACCGCGGCCAGGCCCAGCGCCAGCGCCAGCGAGGTGTAGAACGTCTCGCCGCCGGACAGCGTGCGGGTGCCGCGATCCAGCCCCGTGCGCAGGTCCACCACCCGCAGGCCCAGGCCCGCCCGGGTGCTGCGACCCTCGGCGTCCTCGGTGGCAACCAGCTCGAGCGTCCCGTCCGACATGTGCCGCAGGTGCTCGTTCGCCGCTGCCACGACCGTCTCGAACCGGCGCTGGACGACGTACGTGGCCAGGTTCATCGACAACGCGTTGTGGCCCCAGGCGAGGCGGGCCACCTGCAGCAGGGGCTCGGTCTGCGCCAGGCACAGGTCGCGCTCCTGCACCGCCGCCCGCACGGACGCCGCCTGCCCGGCCGCGTCCGCCAGCCGCGCGCGGGCCTGCCCCTGGGCCGCCAGCGCCGCCTCCTGCTCGGCGCTGGCCGCGGCCACCGCGGTGGCGGCCGGGGCTGGGTCCAGCGCCTCGTCGAGGTCCACGTCGGCCAGCTCCGGTTCGGCCAGGACGGCCGCCACCTGGGCCGCCTCCGCCTCGTGCGCGCGCACGTGGGCCTCGAGCGCGCCGCGTCGCTGCGGGTCCAGGTGCGCGGCACGCGCGGCGTCGGCGTCCTCGAAGGCCTCACGCTGCAGCGCCCTGGTGAGCGCCGCCCGCGCACGCGCCAGGGCTTCGTCGGCGGTCGCGCGCCCAGCCGCGGCGGACTGGGCCGCCTCCAGCGCCACGATCGTGCGGGCCAGGGCCTCGGCCCGGGCCGCGACGGAGGGGTGCTCGGCCCGGGCCTGGGCCACCACCGCCTCGTCGGCCTCCTGCTGAGCCGCGAGCGCCGTGAGCTGGGCCTCGAGGCCCGCGGCCGCGGCGAGGGCAGCGGTGCGCGCCTCGGTGCAGCGCCGCTGCTCCGCCTCGAGCTCGGCGAGCGCGTCGTCCAGCGCGGCCGCCGCGACGGCGCCCGCCCGAGCCCGCGCGAGCTCGGCCTGCGCCTGCTGCAGCGCCGTGCCGGCCGCCTCGAGGTCCAGGCCCTCGGCCTGCGCGGCATGCCGGACGACCCGCTGCTCCGCCCCGGCCACGGCAGCGCGGCACTGCTCCACGCGGTCACGTACGGCCCGGACCACGAGCTCGGCGTGCTCGACCTGCTCGCGCGGGACGTGGTCGGCGTCCGGGCGGGCCGGCGCCGGATGCGTGCAGGACCCGCAGACGGGGCAGGGCTCGTCCGGCTGCAGGCCCGACCCGAGCTCGGCGGCCAGCCCCATCCGGTACCGGTCGGCCAGGGACCGGGCAGCCGCCTCGGCCTCCTGCAGCTGCCCCATCGCGGCCACCTGGGCCCCGCGCGCCGCGTCCAGCTCGCGGCCGGCCTCGGCCAGCTGCTCGGCGGCGGTACGACGGGCCCCCGCCCGCTCGACCTCCTGCTCGCAGGCCCCCACCAGCGCGGCCCGGGCCGTGGCCGCGTCGCGCTCGGCGGACAGCGAGGTCTGCCGCGCGGGGATCCCGCGGAGGGCCCGGTCCTGCTCGGCCACCCGGGCACGCTCGTCGGCCAGGCACGCCCGGCCCTGCTCGAGCGCGGACGCCAGTGCGGGCAGCCCGGCTTCCACCTCCACGACGGGCGCCAGCCCCGCGGCCCGCTCCCGCTCGAGGTCGAGGGCTTCGCGCAGGCCACCGATGGTCAGCCCCTGCTGGCCCTGGGGCAGGGCCGACCGGGCGGCCTCGTCAGCCCCGGCGGCGAGGTCGAAGGCAGCCGACGCGGTCGCTTCCGCGGCGAGAGCGTCGGCGACCCGCTCCGCCCGCTCGGCTGCCGCGAGCCGGGCCACCCGGGCCAGGTGCTCAGGTGCGGCCGCCTCGAGGGCGCCGGCCCGGGCGGTGGCCTGGGCGAGCCGGTCCCGACGGCGCACCCGGTCGAGCACGCCCTGATGGGCCGCCGTGGCCAGGCGCAGGGACTCGGCGGCGCCCTGCGCCCCCCGGCCCGCCTCCCGCGCGAGCGCGTCGAGGCCGCGCAGGGCGGCGTCGAGCGCAGCATCGAGGGCGGCGCCGTCCCGCAGGTCCAGCCCGTGCCAGGGCGCCGTGTCGGGGTCGCTGCCGGCGGCGCCATGGAACCCGGCGAGGGCGAGCTCGACCGCCTGGCAGGCCTGGGCCCGCGCCCGCTCGGCTTCCCCCTTGGCCTCCCACAGCCGCCGCTGGAGCCGCTCGTAGGGCTCCGTGCGGAAGATCCGCTGCAGGATGGGCAGGCGCTCCTTGCCCTCCGCCTGCAGGAACCGCGCGAACTCCCCCTGCGGCAGCACCATGGTGCTGATGAACTGGTCCTTCGTCAGCCCGACGATCCGGTTGACCTCGTCGCCGGCCTCCCGCAGCGAGGTGGTCAGCGGCTCGCCCGCCTCGTCGTCCGGGGCGTCGAGGCGCAGCAGCGTGACGGTGGCGTTCCGGGTGGTGGTGCCCGTCCCGCGCGCCTTGCGGGCCTCGTAGGTCGGCGTGCGGCGGATGCGGTGGACGCCGGCTCCGGTCTGGAAGACCAGCTCGGCGAACGGCGCCCGCGACCCGTCGAGGAACTGGCTCACCAGCCGGCCCTTGTCCGACTCCGCACCCGCCACGGTGCCGTACAGGGCGAACACGATCGCGTCGATGATCGTCGACTTCCCGGCCCCCGTCGGCCCCTCGAGCAGGAACAGCCCGGATGCGGCGAGGTCGGCGAAGTCGATCACCTGCTCGTCGCGGAAGGGGCCGAGCCCGGCGAAGGTGAGGCGGTGCAGCCGCATCAGGCGATGCCCTCCTCGCGCTGCTGCGCCTCGTAGTGGCCGCGCACCAGGGCGAGGTGCTCGGCGATCGCCAGCTCGTCGTCGGTGTTCGTCGCGTCGCGCAGGAACTGCGCCAGGACCTCCAACGGGTCGGTCCTGCCCGCCACCTCGGGGGCCCCCATGGCCAGCCCACCCGGCGGCAGGTGGTGCGCGCAGAGCAGGTGCGGGAAGCGACCGCGCAGCGCGTCGTACATGCCGTCAGGGCGCACCGCGTCGGTGACCTCGGCGCGGACCCACGACCCCTCGTGGAGGGTGTGCGCGCCGTCCCCGACCAGCTCGGCGAGCGAGCCACGCAGCACCGCCATGGGGCGGGGTTGCGGCACGTCGACCGCACGCACGCCCGCGACGCCGTCGGCGCCCAGCTCGACGACCGTGACGCTCTTCGCGTGCTGTGCCTCGGAGAACGAGTAGCGCAGCGGCGAGCCGCAGTAGCGCACGACGCCGGCACCGGCGCGGGGCTCCTGCGGCCCGTGCAGGTGGCCCAGCGCGGTGTACGTCATCCCGTCGAACACATCGGTCGGCACGACCTCGACCCCACCGACGCGCAGGTCGCGCTCGCTCTCGCTGGTCTCGGGCCGCTCCCGACCGGCGACGAAGGCGTGCGCCATGACGACCGTGCGCGGCGGGCGGCTCCCCGCCGGGGCTCGCCCGGCGACGTCGGCGCGGACCCGTTCCATCGCCGCGGCGAGCACCGCCGCATGGCTGCGGGGCACGGGCCCGTCGGGCCCGCCGAGCGGGTACCGGGCGGCCTCCGGGTCCAGGTACGGCAGCGCGTACACGAGCACCTCGCCGTGCTCGTCGGTGAGCACGACCGGCTCGTCGAGGCGGTCGATGCGGGTGCGGATGGCGATGCGCTCGACCAGGTGCTCGGCCATGTTCCCCAGCCGCATGCCCGAGTCGTGGTTGCCCGAGCTGATGATCACCTGCGTGAACGACGCGAGCTCGCCCACGACGCGCTCGAACACCTCGATGGCCGGCAGGGGCGGCACGGCCCGGTCGTAGACGTCGCCGCAGACCAGGACCGCATCGACCCGCTCCTGCCGGGCGAGCGCCACGACGTGGCGCAGGGCCGACTCCTGGTGCTCGATGAGGTCCAGCCCGTGCAGCGACCGGCCCAGGTGCCAGTCCGAGGTGTGCAGCAACCGCATGGTGTCCCTCCCGCCCGCGCCGGGAGCCCCCGTGGCCCCCGGCCGGTCCGGACGGCCCGCGACTGCCGCGGGCCTGCTCCGGATCCAACCGGATCATCCGACGGGCGTGTGACATTTCCTCCGCGCGCCGCCGCACGCGCCGCGCGGCACCGCCCGCGGGTCCCAGCCCGCTCGGTCAGCCCACGGTGCCCAGCCAGTTGCCGAGCAGCGCCAGCCCGGCCGCGCCGGACTTCTCCGGGTGGAACTGCGTGGCGGTGAGCGGACCGTTCTCGATGGCCGCGATGAACGGGGCACCATGCTCGGCCCAGGTCACCAGCGGGGCATGGAACGGCTCCTGGGCGACCCAGTCCCACTGCTGCACGGCATAGGAGTGCACGAAGTAGAACCGCTCATCGGCCAGGCCGGCGAACAGCACCGAGCCGTCGGGCACGCTGACCGTGTTCCACCCCATGTGCGGCAGCACCGGCGCCGGCAGCTCTGCCACCACCCCGGGCCACTCCCCCAGACCCTGGGTCACCACGCCGTGCTCCGCCCCGCGCTCGAACATGATCTGCATCCCGACGCAGATGCCCAGCACCGGCCGGCCGCCGGCGAGCCGGTGCTCGACCAGCTGCGGGCCCCGCACGGCCTGGAACCCGGCCATGCACGCGGCGAATGCCCCGACCCCCGGGACCACCAGCCCGTCGGCCGCCATGCCCGCGTCGAAGTCGGCCGTGACGATGACCTCGGCCCCGGCCGCCTCCAGCGCCCGCGCCGCGGAGCGCAGGTTGCCCGAGCCGTAGTCCAGGACGACGACGGAGCGGCTCATGGTCGGCGGCGGGTGCGCCTCACAGCGCACCCTTGGTGCTCGGCACCCCCACGACGCGCGGGTCCACCTCGACGGCGGTGCGCAGCGCCCGGGCGACCGCCTTGAACTGCGCCTCCACCATGTGATGGGGGTTGCGCCCGTAGAGGCAGCGCACGTGCAGGCACACCTGCCCGGTGGCGGCGATCGACTCCCACACGTGCCGGGTCAGCGTGGTGTCGTAGGAGCCGATGAGCGGGGCCATCGGCGGCTCCTCGTGCATCACGTACGGCCGGCCCGACAGGTCCACCACCGCCTGGGCGAGGGCCTCGTCGAGGGGCACCAGGGCATCACCGAACCGCCGGATGCCGACCTTGTCGCCGAGTGCCTCGCGCAGGGCGGTGCCGAACGCCAGCGAGGTGTCCTCCACGGTGTGGTGGGCGTCCACCTCGATGTCGCCGGTCGTGGCGATGACCAGGTCGAAACCGGCGTGCTTGCCGATCTGGCTCATCATGTGGTCGTAGAAGGGCACGCCCGTGCTGATGTCGGTGCGCCCGGACCCGTCGAGCTCGAGCTCGACGCGGACGTCGCTCTCCTTGGTCGCGCGCTCCACCTTCGCGAATCGGCCCATGCTGGCCCCCTCCTCGGCTCCTGGTGCCCTACCGTCTCACGCCCGGACGTCGCCCGGCTCGATGCTGGCCCGCAGGGCGGTCCGGAACGCCGCCATCTCCTCGGGCGTCCCGGCGCTCACGCGCAGCCAGCCGGCGGGGCCGGTGGCCCGTACCAGCACGCCGTGGTCGAGCAGGCGCGCCCAGATGGCGTCGCGGTCGGCGAACCGCCCGAAGAGCACGAAGTTGGCGTCCGAGTCGGCTGCCGCCAGGCCCGGCTGCTCCCGCAGCCACACGACCAGCGCGTCCCGCTCGGCGCGCAGGGCCGCGACGCCGGCGAGCAGGGCATCGGCGTGCCGCAGCGCGGTGCGTGCCACGGCCTGGGTCACGGCCGACAGGTGGTACGGCAGGCGCACCAGCTGCACGGCGTCGACGACCGCCGAACCGGCCACCAGGTAGCCCAGGCGCGCCCCGGCCAGCGCGAACGCCTTGCTCATCGTGCGGGTGACGACCAGCCGCGGGTGCTCGTCGAGCAGCTCGATCGCCGAGGGGGTGCCCGGGCGGCGGAACTCGGCGTAGGCCTCGTCGACCACCACCATGCCGGCGCTGGCCCGGCACAGCGCGTCGACCTCGTCGAGGCCCAGCGCCGTGCCGGTCGGGTTGTTCGGCGAGGCCACGAGCAGCACGTCGGGGCGCCGGTCGCGCACGTGCGCCAGGGCGGCGTCGAGGTCGATCGTGAAGTCCTCGCGGCGCGGCAGGGTCGCGTAGCCGGTGAAGGTGTCGCGGCAGTAGTCCGGGTACATCGAGTAGGTCGGGGCGAACGACAGCGCCGTCCGGCCGGGCCCACCGAAGGCCTGGAGCAGTTGCAGCACGACCTCGTTGGAGCCGTTGGCCGCCCAGACGTGCGCGGCGTCCACCCAGGGCGCCGCGGCGGGCACGTCGCGGGCGACGTAGGACGCGAGCTCGCCCCGCAGCGCGGTGGCATCGCGGTCGGGGTAGCGGTTGAGGCCCGTGGCGACCTGCGCGACCGCCGTCGCCACGTCGGCGACCATGGCCGCTGGCGGCGGGTAGGGGTTCTCGTTGACGTTGAGCCGGTGGGCGACGTCGAGCTGCGGGGCACCGTAGGGCACCTGGCCGAGCAGCTCGGGGCGCAGCGGCAGTCCCCCGACCGGGGTCCCCGGCCGGTCCTCGGGCGCGCTCACCCCGGGATCCGCACGCTGATGGCGCTGCCGTGCGCGGGCAGGTCCTCGGCCCCGGCCAGCGTCACGACGTGCCCGGCGATCTCGGCCAGCGCCTCGCGGTCGTACTCCACGACGTTGACCCCGCGCAGGAACGCCGCCACGCCCAGGCCGCTGGAGTGGCACGCGCAGCCGGCGGTCGGCAGCACGTGGTTGGACCCGGCGGCGTAGTCGCCCAACGAGACCGGGGACCAGGGCCCCACGAAGATGGCGCCGGCGTTGCGCACGCGCATGGCCACGTCCCGGGCGTCCTTGGTGTGGATCTCGAGGTGCTCGGCGGCGTAGGCGTCGACCACCTTGAGGCCGTCGGCGATCGAGTCCACGAGGATGATCGCGCTCTGCGTGCCGCCCAGGGCGTCGCGGATGCGCAGGGCGTGCTTGGTGGCCGCAACCTGCTCGCCGAGCTCGGCCTCCACCTTGGCCGCGACCCGCGCCGACGTGGTGACGAGCACGGCCGCGGCGATGACGTCGTGCTCGGCCTGGCTGATGAGGTCGGCGGCCACGAACGCGGGGTCGGCCGTGTCGTCGGCGAGGATCGCGATCTCGGTCGGGCCGGCCTCCGCGTCGATGCCGATGCGGCCCTTGAGCAGCCGCTTGGCCGCCGTGACCCAGATGTTGCCCGGGCCGGTCACGAGGTTCACCGGCCGGCAGACGGTGCCGTCGTCCAACGGCGCGCCGTAGGCCAGCAGCGCCACGGCCTGGGCGCCCCCGGCCGCGTACACCTCGTCGACCCCGAGCAGGGCGCAGGCCGCCAGGATCGTGGGGTGCGGCAGGCCGTCGAACTCCCGCTGCGGCGGGGAGACCACCGCCAGCGACGCCACGCCGGCGATCTGGGCCGGCACGACGTTCATCACGACGCTGGACGGGTAGACCGCCCGCCCGCCGGGCACGTAGAGCCCCACCCGGTCCACCGGGATCCAGCGCATCGTGACGGTGCCGCCGGGCACCACCTGCGTGGTGTGGTCCGGGCGCACCTGGTCGGCGTGCACCCGGCGCACCCGGGCGATGGCCTCCTCGAGGGCGGCCCGCACGTCGGGCTCCATCTGCTCGAGGGCCTGGCGCAGGGCGGCGGGTGGCACGCGCAGGTGCTTGGGCCGGACCCCGTCGAGGCGCTCGCCGTGGTCGAGCACGGCCTCGGCCCCCCGGCGCGCCACGTCGGCGACGATCGGCCGCACCACCTCGAGGGCGTGCTCGACGTCCATGGGGGCGCGCGGCACCACGGCGCCGAGGTTCGCGGGCAGGCCGGCACGCAGGTCCAGGCGGCGGATCATGCCCACGATTCTAGGCGCGGATCCGGCAGGCGGCCGCGGCCCGTGGGGGTCGGCTCAGTTGGTGCTGGGCCGGGCGCCGGCGAGGTCGACGGCCGGCATCGAGGGCAGGCACCCGATGAGGGCCAGCTCCCGGCGGAGCACCGCGCACGCGGCTGCCAGGCGCTGCTCGGCGTCGTCGATGGCCAGCAGGCGCTGCCGCTCGGGCAGGTCGGTGACGATGGCCGAGGACACCAGGTAGCTCAGCACGACCGGGTCCTCGGGCAGGCCCTCGAGCTCATCGAGGTCGATGACCCCCCACGCGGCGATCTGCGCGCGGTACTCGGCGAGCAGCCGCACCGCCGTGCGCCCGAGCGCCGCGGCGCGGATCGGGTCCCCGACCGGCTCGGCGTGCAGCCGCACGTCGGCGCGGGTGTAGGGCAGCGCGCGGTCCAGGGCGGTGACGGTGAAGCGGCGCGCGCCGACGGTCACGAGGTCGTAGCGCCCGTCGGGCAGGGGCTCCACCTGGGTGATCCGGGCCATGGTCCCCACGTCGTAGAGGGCGTCCATCCCGTCGATCTCCGGATTGGCCCCCGGCCGGATGGCCACGATGCCGAAGCCCCGCTCGTCCTCCGGGAGCTCGTGCAGCGTGCGGATCATGAGCCGGTACCGGGGCTCGAAGATGTGCAGCGGGAGCACGAGGCCGGGCACGAGCACGGTGCGCAGCGGGAACAGCGGGACCGTGGGCACGTCTGCAGGCTAGGGCCATTCCCGGCAACCCGCCCGCGCGAGCGCTGCGACGGCCCCGGGGTCGCTGCCCGGGTCGGGTGGGAGGATGGGCACCATGGCGCGCAAGGGCGGTGGCTCGACCGGCACGCCGGCGACCAGGGCGCTGGCCGGGGCGGGCATCCCCCACGTGCTGCGCACCTACCCGCACGACGTGCGGGCCACGTCCTACGGACTGGAGGCTGCCGAGGCCCTCGGCGTCGAGCCCGCGCGGGTGTTCAAGACGCTGCTGGCCGACGTCGACGGCGCCCTCGTCGTCGGCATCGTCCCCGTGGACACGCAGCTGGACCTCAAGGCCCTGGCCGCGGCGGTCGGGGGCAAGCGGGCGGCGATGGCCGAGGTCGCCCGGGCCGAGCGCGCCACCGGCTACGTCGCCGGTGGCATCTCCCCGATCGGGCAGCGCCAGGCCCACCCGACCGTGCTGGACGCCAGCGCCCGCGAGCACGACACCGTGCTGGTGTCCGGCGGACGCCGGGGCCTGGACGTGGAGCTGGCCCCCGACGCCCTCGTGGCCCTGACCCGCGCCCGCCTCGCGCCGATCGCGCGACGCGCCTGACGAGCCCGCCTCACCAGTCCGCGACGAGCCACACCTCGGGGTGCACCGCGGGCAGCGCCACCCGGGCCAGGGACCGTGCCGACCGGGTCTGCACCTCCTGGGCCTCCTGGGTGCGGCCCATCGCATGCAGGACGTCGGCCACGTGCGAGGCGACCGCTGCGATGCGATGAACGTCGGCCTCCCGCTCGGCGCCGGCCAGGGCCCGCTGCGCCATCTCGTGGGCAGCCTCCAGCTGCCCGAGCAGCAGCAGGGCCCGCGACTGGTTGTGCACGGCTGCCACGGCCACCTCCCCCGCGCCGACCGCGGTGGCGACCGCGACGCTGCGCTCGAAGGCGGCCAGGCCCTCGTCAGCTGACCCCTGGGCCAGGGCGACCATGCCCAGCACGTTCCATGCTCGCGCCCGGGCGGCGGCATCGGCAGGGCCGGAGGCGACCTCCTCGGCCAGCGCACGGGCCTCGGGGAACTCGCCCAAGCGGTAGGCGGCCAGCGCGAGGTCCGTGCCCACCCTGGCCCGCAGGATGCCGGGCCCGGCTGGCAGCAGCGCCTCGGCGGCCCGCAGCCGCTCGCGCGCCTGGGCCCACTCGCCCAACCGGTCGTGGACGTCAGCCAGTCGGAGCAGGGTCGCGGCGGGCCCCTCGGGCCCCACCGCGTCCCCGGCAGGGCCGGCATCGACCAGCGCGCCCTCGGCCAGCGCCCCCTCCAGGGCTGCCAGGGCCTCGTCATAGCGGCCCAGCCGCACCAGCACCTCGCCGCGCAGCACGGCGACGGCCGGCCCGGTGCCAGCCTGGCCCAGGTGCTCCAGTGCCTCCTCATGGGCGCGTTCCGCCAGCGCCCGGCGGGCAGCCCGCAGGTGCCATGGCGCAGCCAACTCGGGGCTGCCGGCACGCGAGTAGTGCCGGGCGACGACGCCCGGATGGGTGCCCCGGGCGGGCACATGGGCCGCGAGGTGGTCGGCGGCGCGACGGTGCAGCAGCGCGGTCCGGGCCCGGCTGGTCCGCTCCTCGACCAGCGAGCGCACCGTCGCGTGCGGGAGGTCATAGCCCGGGCCGACCTCCAGCAGCAGCCCCAGGCCCAGGGCCTCCTCGATGGCCTCCACGGTGCCACGCGCGTCCCGTCCCGACACCTCCCGGAGCAGCTCGGGCTCGGCCGGGGTGCCCAGCACGCTGGCGGCCGTGAGCACCTGCAGCGCCTCGGGTGAGAGGCGATCGATGCGCGTGCCCACGAGGGCCCGCAGGTCATCGGCAGCCTCGGGGTCCTCACTCGCCAGGCACTCGACGACCAGCCGCGGGACGCCGCGGGTCCGCTCCCAGAGCGTCGCGCCCTGCCCGACGCCGGCCAGCTCGGTGACCCCGGCGGCGCTGAGCCCGGGCAGCCGCAGCACGGACGCAGCGTCGAGCTCGGCCACGGCCCGGGGCAGCGCCAACCCCGCCCGGTCGCTGGGCCAGGCGAGCACCGCGCAGACCCCCATGGGCAGCCGGCGCAGGAGGTACCCGAGCTCCTCGCCGGAGGAGGCGTCCACCAGGTGGGCGTCATCGACCAGCAGCAGGGTGGGCGCCCGGCCGGCGCTCGCCTCCAGCAGGGCGATCACCCCGGCCAGCCGGCGGCCCTGCACGCCCGGGCCCTGGTCGGCCGCAGGCAGCGCCTCATGGGCCAGTCCGACCAGGGGCTCCACCAGCGGGGAGCCGTGCATCTCGGCGATCACTGGGGCGAGCAGCTCGGCCAGCGCCGCGAGCCCGAGGTGCCGCTCGCTGTCCCGCCCGCGGACGGACAGCACGCGGGCGCCGAGCGCGCCGGCCCGCGCGGCCAGCGCGGCGAGCACGGCGGAGCGACCGATGCCGGCCTCACCGGTGATCCCGACGATGGCTGGCCGCTCGGCGCTCGCGCGGCACCGGGCGAGCAGGTCCTCCAGCAGGTCCGCGCGCTCCACCAGCGCCGGCGCGGGACGGCCGGCCGCCGTCGGGACGGCTCCCGGTGCGCGCGACCGCGCTGGCGCCGACGCACCGGCGCCCGGCCACTCCAGCGGGTCGCCCCGACGGATGGCGGCGGCCAGCTCGGCAGTCTGCGGCAGGGGAGGCACGTCCAGCTCGCGGTCCAGCAGGCGGATCAGTGCCCGGTACTGCCGCAGCGCCCCGGGGCGGTCACCGGCCAGGGCGAGGGCACGCATGAGGTCCCGGTGCGCGGGCTCGGCGAACGGATCCAACGCCAGGCGTGCCCGCGCATGCACCAGGGCACCGGCGGCGTCCCCGCCCGCAGCACAGGTGGCCGCCAGCTGCCCGCGTCCCTGCGCCAGCGCGTCGCGCAGCCGGTCGGCGGTCAGCGCCTGCCAGTCGTCGAAGGCTGGGCTGTCCCGCAGGGCGAAGCCCTCGAGGAACGGCCCCCGGGCCAGGTCGACCGCGCCCGCCAGGTCCCCCGAGCCCAGCGCCGCCTCGAACGCGACGACGTCGCACGTGGCCCCGTCGAGCCACACCTGCGGCCCGGCCAGGCGCAGAGCCGGCCCGGCCGCGGAGGCAACCGACAGGGTCCGGCGCAGGGCTGCTCGGGCCCTGCTGGCATCGGCCTGCGGCCACAGCAGTCCCGCGAGGGCCTCGCGCCGGTGGGCCATGCCGGTCACGGCCAGGTAGGCCAGCAGGGCGGTGGCCTTGCGGGTGTCGAAGCGGACAGGACCACCGTCGCGCAGCACGCAGGGCGCGCCGAAGAGCTGCAGGTGCAGTCCCATCGGACCCCCCTTCGCGGCGACGACGCAGCAGGATGAGCGATGCAGACGCTGGGCACCGTAACGCAGATCCGGGAAGGATCGTCACCACACGTCCGACGAGGCGGAGTTTCGTAACGCTTGGTCAACGGCAGGAGCTCGAGGATGACACGCAGCGCCGAGGAGTCCGCCGCGGCCACGACCACCGGAGCAGGCATGAGCGCGACCCGCACCAGCAGCCCGTCGGCCCCGGCCGACGCGTCCGGTGCCGGCCGCGCGGACCCGCTCGGACCGGCGGCCGGCGCTCCCCAGCGCCGCGGCGGCTGGCGGCCACGGGACCGGCCACGTCGGACCAGCCCGACGCCGGCCCCCACCTCCAGCAGCTTCGAGGTGGCCATCGATCCCGCTGATCCGCTGCTCGACGAGCTGCCCCGCCACCGCGGGCCGGTCCGCCTGGACGCCCTGCCCGCCTTCTCGCCGGCCGTGCGCCAGATGCGCGCCGATGGGGTGCACCTGGTCGTGCCCCTGGTTGCGTCCGGCGAGCTGGTGGGCATCCTCGCCCTCGGGGAGCGGCGCTCGGAGCGTGGCTACTCCCGCGACGACCTGGCCCTGCTGGAGAGCCTGGCGCGCTCGGCAGCCCCGGCCCTGCGGGTGGGCCAACTCGTGCGCCAGCAGGAGCAGGAGGCCCGGAACCTCCAGCGGATCGAGTCCGAGCTGCAGGTCGCCCAGCTCATCCAGCAGCACTACCTGCCCGCCGAGCTGCCGAGCATGCACGGGTGGCAGGTGGACGCCTTCTACCGCCCGGCCCGCACCGTCGGTGGCGACTTCTACGACGTCCTCACGCTGCCCGACGGCCGGCTCATGGTGGTCACCGGCGATGTCACCGACAAGGGGGTTCCGGCTGCGCTGGTGATGGCCTCGACGTACTCGCTGCTGCGAGCCGCCGCCGAGACCGAGCTGAGCCCCGGGGCGGTCCTGCGGCGGGTGAACGACCTGCTGCACCAGCAGATCCCGACCCACATGTTCGTCACCTGCCTGGTGCTGTTCATCGACCCGGTCACCGGCGCGACGGACTACGCCAACGCCGGCCACAACCTGCCGTACCGGTTGCGCGACGGCATGGTCAGCCAGCTCGATGCCCGAGGGATGCCCTTGGGACTGATGTCGGGGAGCGACTACGACGAGGCAACGACCGTGGTGCAGCCCGGCGACGTGCTGGTGCTCTACAGCGACGGCATCACCGAGCAGCACGACGCGGCCGGGGACATGTTCGGCTTCGAGCGCACGGCGGCGGTGATCGCCGCTGCCAGCAACGGGGCCGGCATCGTCGACCGGTGCATCGACGAGCTCGGCCGCTTCAGCGCTGGCCTCGAGCAGGAGGACGACATCACGCTGGTGGCGGTGAGCCGGCCGGCCACGCCGGGGCGCACCGAGCTGCGAGTGTCGGTGCCCTCCCGGACGGGCAACGAGCGCGAGGTCATGGACCGGGTGCGGGCCTTCGTCGCCGACGCGCTGCCACCCACCCGGGTCGACGCGCTGGGCACGGCCGTGGCCGAGGCAACCATGAACGCCATCGAGCACGGCAACGCGCTGCGCGACGAGCTGCCGGTCGAGGTCGTGGCGACCATCGACGCCGACGTCGTGCGCGTCGCGGTGACTGACCTCGGGGGCGGGCGGTCCCGGGCCGCCGAGCTGCCCGACCTGGGCCTCAAGCTGGCCGGCCTGCAGGCGCCACGCGGCTGGGGCGTGTTCCTGATCGGCGAGCTGGTCGACGACGTGGCTGAGGACGTCACCCGTGAGCGGCACACCGTGACCCTGACCATGCAGCGCGACGGAGGCCCCGCATGAGCCTGACCTTCACCGTGACTACCGACGCGGACAGCCCCCGGGCCGTGCTGGGCGGACGGATCGACCGCGAGGCCGCAGAGGTGCTCGACGCCGCGTACCGCGCCGCGGCGGCTGCCGCACCCGGCGAGGTGGTCCTGGACTTCGCCGGCGTGGACTACATCAACTCCACCGGCATCGCGCTGATCGTCGGGGTGCTGGGCGCAGCCCGGGCCGCAGACCGGCGCATCGCCGCGGCCGGCCTGAGCGCCCACTACCAGCACGTCTTCGCGATCACCCGCCTGTCGGACTTCATCACCGTGCTGGACCCCGTCGACTGAGGAGCTCGCCATGCAACCCACCACCGTGACGGTGCGCCACGCACCCCCCGGCCCGGCAGTGATCGTGCTCGGCGGGGACATCACGGCCGCCAGCGAGGCCGTCCTCGCGCAGGCCCATGGGCAGACCGTGGCCGCTGGCGCGCGCGACGTCGTCCTGGACTTCACCGGCCTGCAGTACATGAACTCCGGGGGCATCGGGATGCTGGTGACCCTGCTGGTGCGCACCCAGCGGCACGGCCAGCGACTGGCGGCCCTGGGCCTGTCCGAGCACTACCGCAACATCTTCGCCCTGACCCGCCTGGACGAGGCGATCACCCTGTACGCCGACGAGGCCGAAGCCCTCGCGGCCCTGGCCTGACCCGGAGGACCCCATGGACCAGCCCGAACGCACCCCGGACGCGTGGGCCCGCAGCAGTGGCCCGCTGCACGTCAGCGCCCAGCACGCCCGCGCTGGCTACAACGTCGAGGGACGCCTGGTCAGCGGGCCCCACCAGGGCTTCGGCAGGCTCTGGAAGCGCGACTACTGGGCCGACTTCGGCCCGGGGATCACACCTGAGCGCGTGATCGCCCAGTGGCGCGCCCACTTCGGCGACTACTGGCCCAAGGGCGGACACTTCCACGGCGCACCGGCCGGGATCACGCCCGGCGACGTGGCCCCGCTGGCCCTGGGGCCCGACCACGGGCCGCAGCTGGCCACCGGGGTGCTGGTGATCTACGCCGACGACGAGTCGTTCACGTTCATGACCCCCGAGGGGCACATGTTCGCCGGGCTCATCACGTTCTCAGCAGGTGCCGTGGCGGGGCGCACCGAGGTGCGGATCAGCATCCTGCTGCGCACCAACGACCCGCTGTACGAGCTGGGATGGCCGGCGATGAAGGTGGGCGAGGACCGCTTCTGGCCCGGGGTGCTGCGCAACCTCGCGGCCGGTGTCGGGGTGGGCCCGGTGGCGGTGCAGTCCCACACGGAGTGCGTCGACCGTTCCCGGCAGTGGCGGCGGTGGCGCAACGTGCGGCACAACGCGGCGATCCGCTCGCTGGGGCACACCCTCGCCGCGCCCTTCCGGCGCCGCTGAGGAGCGGGCCATGGCCGATCGCACCGGCTCGACCCGGGGCTTCCGATGAGCCGCCCCGCGATCGCGGCGGCCCTCGGCGCGGTCCTCGCCGGGCTCTGGGGGTACGCCGTGGTGCTCGCAGCAGACCTCGGCGTGTGGGCGATCCTGGTGTTCCTCGGGGTGACGATCGCCGTCGGCACGGTCGTGGCGGCGCGTGTCCCGGGCAACCCGATCGGCTGGATGCTGCTGGCGGTCGCGGCGTTCTTCCTCGTCCAGGCGCCGATCGAAGCCCTCGGCGAGCGCCTGCTGGACACCCACCCGGCCCTGGCGAGCTGGCTGCTGTGGTTCGGCGCCGACCGCGACGACACGTGGACCTGGTACCCGCCGCTCTGGTTCCTCTTCACCCAGGTGCTGCTGCACTTCCCGGATGGCCGGCTGCCCTCCCCGCGGTGGCGGCCGTTCCGGCTGGGCACGTGGGTCGTCGGCGTCGTCGGGACCGTCACGCTGGCCGTGATCCGCAGCGACGTCGTGCCCGGGGTGGCGAGCCCGGCTGGGCTGATCTCGAACGAGCACGTGCTGGTGCTGCTGGCCCTGCTCGGCCTGGTGGTCTGCGCCCTGGGCAGTGCCGCGTCGCTGGTGGTGCGGTACCGCCACGCCAGCGGTGTCGTGCGCGAGCAGATCACGTGGGTCACCTTCGCTGTGGTCCTGGTGATCAGCGTCTACGCGATCTCGCTGACCGCAGGCGTGGTGGTCGCCAGGGCCGAGCTCCCGTGGCTGTGGAGCCTGGTGTCCCTGTGGTACAGCCTGATCCCGATCAGCATGGGCATCGCGATCCTGCGCTACCGGCTGTGGGAGATCGACCGGATCCTGTCGCGCACGGTCGCCTACGCGCTGGTCACCGCGCTCGTGCTGGGCGTGTACGCCCTGACCGTGACCACGGTGGCCCGGCTGCTCCCCAGCTCGAGCACCCTGGCCGTCGCGCTGGCCACGCTGACGGCAGCTGCGGCCTTCCGTCCACTGCTGGCCCGAGTGCAGGGACGGGTGGACCGGCGCTTCGACCGGGCCAGGTTCGACGGCCTGCGCGAGGTGGAGGCGTTCGCCGAACGGCTCGCCGGTGCCGTGGATCCCGACGCCGTGACGGCCGACCTGCGCTCGGTCCTGGATCGCACGCTGGCCCCGAGCCGGGTGGGCGTCTGGACCGCCCCGGGCCGCACGATCGGCTCGACTGGCTCATCGGCGCGCACCTGACACGATGGCGCCATGCCCGAGGTGACCGACCCCCGGAGAACCCCCGACGTCGACGCGGTCGTCGTCGGCTCCGGGCCGAACGGGCTGGTGGCGGCGGTCGCGCTGGCCCAGGCCGGCTGGCGGGTGCTCGTGCTGGAGGCGGCTGCCCAGCCCGGTGGTGGCACCCGGACCGAGGAGGTCACGCTGCCGGGGTTCCGCCACGACATCTGCTCCACCGCGCACCCGATGGCGATGGCCTCCCCCGCGTTCCGTGCGCTGGACCTGGCCCGCGAGAGCCTGGCGTTCGCCCAGCCGGAGCTGCCCGTCGCGCACCCGCTGGCACCCGGGCGCTCGGCGGTGCTGCGCCGCGACGTGGCCGCCACCGCTGCCGGTCTCGGTCGGGACGGCCCGCGCTGGGAGCGGGTCATGGGGGCGCTGGCCGGTGACGTCGATCGGATGCTCGCCGGCGTGCTCGATCCCACCCACCTGCCGCCCCACGAGCCGCTCTGGACGCTGGCCTTCGGCGCGACCGGGCTGTGGCCAGCGACTGCGGTGGACAGGTTCGCCCTGCGCGACGAGTCCGCTCGCGCCCTGCTCGCCGGCTCGGCCGCGCATTCGGTGCTCGACCTGTCCTCCCTGCTGACCACCGGGGTCGGGGCGCTGCTGCTGGCACTGGGCCATCGGCACGGCTGGCCGTTCGCGGTCGGCGGCTCGCAGGCGATCGCCGACGCCCTCGTCGCACGGCTGCAGTCGCTCGGCGGCGAGGTGCGCTGCGGCCACCGGGTCACCGCGATGGCCGACCTGCCCGCGGCCCGCGCCGTGCTGTTCGACCTCACCCCCCGCCAGGTGCTGGCCATCACCGGTGACCGGTTCCAGGGCCGGTACCGGCGCCGACTGGAGGGCTGGCGGTACGGCGCGGGCTCGTTCAAGGTGGACTGGGCCCTCGACGGGCCGGTGCCGTGGGCCGATCCGGACCTCGCAGGCGCCGGCATCCTGCACCTCGGCGGACCCTCGGAGGACCTCGCAGGCGCCGGCATCCTGCACCTCGGCGGACCCTCGGAGGAGGTGATCGCCGCCGAGCGGACCGTCGCCCGGGGCGGCCTCCCCGAGCGGCCCTTCGTGCTCTTCGGCCAGTTCGCTCCGGGGTTCCGGGAGCGGATCCTCGCCCGGCACGTGATGGGCCCCGCGGCGCTGGAGGCCCACAACGCCAACGAGATCGGCGGCGACATCGGGGGCGGTCGCGCCGACTGGCGCCAGCTTGCTGCCCGGCCGGTGCTGTCCACCTCGCCGTGGGCCACCCCGGACCCCCGGCTGTTCCTGTGCTCGTCGTCGACCCTCCCCGGCGGCGGGGTGCACGGCATGTGCGGCTGGAACGCCGCCCGCACGGTGCTGCACCGACTCGGCTGACGAGCTGGCCCGGGGACCGCGCCGGAGCGCGGTCAGCGCGCGAGCAGGCCGAGCACCCGCCCGGCGGGACCGACCAGCTGGAACTCGGCGCCGTAGCGGGCCACGACCCGGCCGAGCGCCAGCTTCCCCGGCCCGCGACCGTCCCGGTGCAGCGCGTCGAGCTCGCCGAACATGGCCAGCGTGCGACCAGCGGGCGTGACGACCCAGCGCACCCTGACGGGGTCCGGGAACGGGTTCCACATCCGGTGCACGACGCCGGCCGGGATGGTGAACGACGCGCCCGCAGCATGGGCCTGCTCCTGGCCCGCGATCTCCATCTGCAGGGTCCCGGCCAGCACCTCGAAGTCCTCGCGCTGGGCGGGGTGCAGGTGCCTCGGCGGTGGTGGGGCGTGCGGATCCCAGCGAGCCTCGAGCACCAACTGCTCGGGCCCATCGGCGACCACGGTCAACCGCTCATGGGCCGAGACCCACAACTGCATCGGTTCCATCGCCCCTCCAGCTACCCCAGGCAGTTGGGGCCGAGCAGCGCCTTGAGGTCGCCGTACAGCGCCGGGGTTGGGGTGACCCGCAGCCGGTCGTCGATGGACAGCACCGTCGTCCGGGCCCCGTTGCGCAGGTGCACGTGCACCTCGACGGTGCCGGGATGGTTGCCGAGCACCTCGCGCAGCCGCTCGACCAGCGGCGGCGTGCAGCGGGTGACGTCGAGGTGGATCGCGACCGGCCCGGACGCCGTGGCGTCGCTGAGGTTGGGCACGGTGATCTCCATGCCCCGCAGGCGCGGGCTGCCCTCGTCGCCGCGCTCCAGCCGGCCCCGCACGACGATGACGACGTCCTCGGCGAGCAGCACGCCGGCCGTGGCGTAGAGCTGGGGGAAGCACATCACCTCGACGGACCCGGCGAGGTCCTCCACCGTGACGATGGCCCACGGCTCGCCCTTGGCCTTCGTGACCTTGCGCTGCACGCCGGTCACCAGCCCGGCGATGGTGACCATCTGCCCGTCGGTGCGCTCCTCGGCGGCCAGCGCGGCGATCGGCAGCTCCGACAGCGAGGCCAGCACGTGCTCGAGGCCCGACAGCGGGTGGTCGCTGACGTACAGGCCGAGCATCTCGCGCTCGTAGGCCAGCAGGGTCTTCTTGTCCCACTCCATGGGCGGGGCCACCAGCCGTGAGCCGGGCGCGGCCTCGGCCGGGCCGTCGTCGCCGCCGAGCCCCGCGAACAGGTCGAACTGGCCGACGGCCTCGGCGCGCTTGGTGTCCAGGGCCGCGTCGATCGCCTGCTCGTGGATCGCCAGCAGCCCCTTGCGGGTGTCCCCGAAGCTGTCGAACGCCCCGGCCTTCACCAGGGACTCGACCACCCGCTTGTTGCAGACCGAGATCTCGACCTTGCCGATGAAGTCGTTGAAGTCGGCGAACCGGCCCTTGGCCTGGCGCGTGCGGATGATCGACTCGACCACGTTGGTGCCGACGTTGCGGATCGCCGAGAGCCCGAAGCGGATGTCGGTGCCGACGGGGGCGAAGTCCGACTGCGACTCGTTGACGTCGGGGGGCAGCACCTTGATGCCCATGCGCCGGCACTCGTTGAGGTAGACCGCGGACTTGTCCTTGTCGTCGGCGATCGAGGTGAGCAGCGCGGCCATGTACTCGGCCGGGTAGTTCGCCTTGAGGTAGGCCGTCCAGTACGAGACCAGGCCGTAGCCCGCGGTGTGCGCGCGGTTGAAGGCGTAGTCGGAGAACGGGACGAGGATCTCCCACAGCTTGGCGATCGCCTCCTCGGAGTACCCGTTCACGCGCATGCCCTCGGCGAACGGGACGTACTCCTTGTCCAGGATCTCCTTCTTCTTCTTGCCCATGGCCCGCCGCAGCAGGTCCGCCTTGCCCAGCGAGTAGCCGGCCACCCGCTGGGCGATCTGCTGGACCTGCTCCTGGTAGCAGATCAGGCCGTAGGTGTCGTCGAGGATGTCGGCCAGCGGCTCGGCCAGCTCGGGATGGATCGCCACGACGCGCTGCCGGCCGTTCTTGCGGTCGGCGTAGTCGTTGTGCGCGTTGGCGCCCATCGGTCCCGGGCGGTAGAGCGCCAGCACCGCGGAGATGTCCTCGAAGTTCGTCGGCGCGAGCCGCATGAGCAGTGCCCGCATGCCCGAGTTGTCCAGCTGGAACACGCCGAGCGTGTCGCCGCGGGCCAGCAGCTCGTAGGTGGGCACGTCGTCGAGGGTCAGCTCCTCGAGCACGACGGTCTCGCCGCGGTTGTGCTCGATGTGGCGCAGGGCGTCGTCGAGGATCGTGAGGTTGCGCAGGCCCAGGAAGTCCATCTTCAGCAGGCCCAGCGACTCGCAGGCCCCCATGTCGAGCTGCGTGATGATCGAGCCGTCCTGCTCGCGGCGCATGATCGGGATCACGTCGAGCAGCGGCTCGCTGGACAGGATCACCCCTGCCGCGTGCACGCCCCACTGCCGGCGCAGGCCCTCGAGCCCCCGAGCCGTGTCGACCACCTCGCGCAGCTCGGACTCGGTCTCGTAGAGGGCACGGAAGTCCCCGGCCTCCTTGTAGCGGGGGTGGTCGGGGTCGAAGATCCCCGCCAGCGGGATGTCCTTGCCCATGACCGCCGGCGGCATGGCCTTCGTGAGCTTCTCCCCCACCGCGAACGGGTGGCCGAGCACGCGGGCGGAGTCCTTGAGCGCGGCCTTGGCCTTGATCGTCGAGTAGGTCACGATCTGGGCGACCCGCTCCTCGCCGTAGCGCTGCGTGGCGTAGCGGATCATCTCGCCGCGCCGGCGCTCGTCGAAGTCCATGTCGATGTCGGGCATCGAGATGCGCTCGGGGTTGAGGAACCGCTCGAAGAGCAGGCCGTGCTCCAGCGGGTCCAGCTCGGTGATGCCCAGCGCGTAGGCGATGAGCGCCCCTGCGGCCGAGCCGCGGCCCGGGCCGACCCGGATGCCCACCTCCTTGGCGTGGGCCACGAGGTCGGCGACCACCAGGAAGTACCCCGGGAAGCCCATCTGGCAGATGACCCCGACCTCGTAGGTGGCCTGCTCGCGGCGATCGTCGGGCACGCCCCCGGGGTAGCGCCGGGCCAGGCCGCGCTCCACCTCCTTGACCAGCCAGGACTCCTCGGTCTCGCCCTCGGGCACCGGGAAGCGCGGCATGAGGTTGCGGCCCTCGGTGAACGCGACGTCGCAGCGCTCGGCCACCAGCAGGGTGTTGTCGCAGGCCTCGGGCAGCTCGGCCCACAGCGTGCGCATCTCCTGCGCGGACTTGAGGTAGAAGTCACGGGCGTCGAAGCGGAAGCGGTTCGGGTCGGCCAGGGTCTTGCCGGTCTGCACGCAGAGCAGCACCTCGTGGGCGTCGGCGTCGGCGGCGTAGGTGTAGTGCAGGTCGTTGCTGGCCAGCAGCGGCAGCTGCAGGTCACGCGCGATGCGCAGCAGGTCCTCGCGGGTCTGCCGCTCGATGGCGATGCCGTGGTCCATGACCTCGCAGAAGAAGTTGCCCGCCCCGAGGATGTCGCGGTAGTCCGCCGCGGCCTGGCGGGCCTTCTCGTACTGGCCGACCTGCAGCCACCGGTTCACCTCGCCCGACGGGCAGCCGGTGGTCGCGATGATCCCCCGGCCGTGGCGCTCGAGCAGGTCGCGGTCGAAGCGCGGGTACTTGCGGTACTGGCCCTCGAGGCTGGCCAGGGAGGAGATCCGGAACAGGTTGTGCAGGCCCTCGGTGGTCTCGGCCAGCAGGGTCATGTGGGTGTAGTTGACCTTGCCCTTGGCGGTGCCCTCGTCGCCGACGTCCTGGCCGACGTCGGCGCCGAACCCGAACGGCGCCCGGTCGAACCGCGAGCCGATCGGGACGTAGTAGCCCTCCATGCCGATGATCGGCTTCACCCCGGCGGCCTTCCCGGCCTTCCAGAACTCGTAAGCGCCGAACAGGTTGCCGTGGTCGGTCATCGCCAGGGCAGGCATCCCCTGCTTCGCGGCCTCGGCGAACAGGTCCTTCACCCGCGCGGCGCCGTCGAGCATCGAGTACTCGGTGTGGACGTGCAGGTGCACGAAGTCGCCGCTCGGGGAACTCGGCACGGATCGCCTCCCAGGTGCGCTCGGCATGGGCTGGTTCGAGTGCTGCGCCGCCCGGGGAAGGGGGCTTCGGCAGGGGACGATGGTAGCCCCGGGGGCCGACATCCCGACCCGATGCCACGCCCGGTCGGGCGCGTCGCCGCTCCCGGCGGGCACGGGCCCGCCGGCCTGCCGGGCGGGACGTGGCAGGGGGCGCGGTGCCAGCATGGCGGCGTGGCTGACCCGCGCGCCGACCTGCGTCCGATCGTCGACGTCGCCGAGGAGCTCGGCATCGCCGCCGACCACGTGATCCCGTGGGGCCCGGGCCGGGCCAAGGTGCACCTCGACGCCCTCGGCGACCGGCAGCCCACCGGACGGCTCGTCCTGGTCTCGGCGATCACCCCGACCCCGGCCGGTGAGGGCAAGACCACGATGGCCATCGCGCTGGCCATGGGGATGCGCGCGATCGGCCGCCGCGCGGTGCTCGCCCTGCGCGAGCCCTCGCTCGGGCCGGTGTTCGGGATGAAGGGCGGGGGCACCGGCGGCGGCCGGGCGACGCTGGAGCCGGCTGAGGACATCAACCTGCACTTCACCGGGGACCTGCACGCGATCACCTCGGCGCACAACCTGCTCTCCGCCCTGGTCGACAACACCCTGCAGTTCGGCCGGCCCGCGCCGCTGGACCACCGAAGGGTCACGTGGCCCCGCGCCGTGGACATGAACGACCGGTTCCTCCGGCACGTGGTGGTCGGCCTCGGCGGGCCGCTGGACGGGATCCCCCGCGAGGCCGGGTTCCAGATCACCGCCTCCAGCGAGGTCATGGCCGTGCTGTGCCTGGCCCGCGACCTGCCCGACCTGCAGGCGCGGCTCGGCCGGATCGTCGTGGGGTGGACCACCCAGGACGAGCCGGTGACCGCCGACGACATCGGCGCGGCGCCGGCGATGACCGCCCTGCTGCGCGACGCGCTGCTGCCCAACCTCGCCCAGGCCGCGGACGGCACCCCAGCGCTCGTGCACGGGGGCCCGTTCGCGAACATCGCCCACGGGACGAACTCCATGATCGCCACCCGCATGGCCCTGGCCACCGGCGCCGACGTGATCACGGAGGGCGGCTTCGGCTTCGACCTCGGTGGGCAGAAGTTCCTCGACATCGCGTGCCGCAGCGCCGGGATCTGGCCGCGGGTGGTCGTCCTCGTGGCGACCCTGCGGGCCCTGAAGCACCACGGCGGGGCGACCCTCGCGGCCTGTGCCCAGCCCGACGCCGCCGCGCTGCGGGCCGGGCTGCGCCAGCTCGAGCACCACCTGTTCAGCATCGGCGCCTACGGCCTGCACCCGGTGGTGGCGGTCAACCGGTTCCCCGACGACACCGACGAGGAGCTGGACCTGCTGCGCGGCTGGTGCGCGAAGCGCGGCGTGCCCGTCGCGCCCTGCTCGGGGTTCGCCGAGGGCCCCGCGGGGGCCACCGAGCTCGCCGCGGTGGTGGGCCGGGCGCTCGATGCCACCGACGCCGCGCCGCCCCAGCCCTGGCACCCCTACGAGCTGGACGAGCCGTACGCCGCCAAGATCGCAGCCGTGGCCCGCCACGTGTACGGCGCGGACGGCGTCGAGGTGGCCCCGGCCGCGGCCAGGGAGCTGGCCCGCATCACCGCGGCGGTCGGCACCGACCTGCCGGTCTGCATCGCCAAGACCCACCTGTCGCTGTCCGACGACCCCAGCCGCCGCGGGGTCCCGCACGGCTTCACCATCGCCGTGCGGGAGGCGCGCCTGGCCGCCGGAGCGGGCTTCGTGGTCGCCAGCACGGGCTCGATCGTCACGATGCCCGGCCTGCCGAGGGAACCCGCCGCGCTGCACGTGCGCATCGAGCCGGACGGGCGGATCCGCGGCCTCATGGCCGGCGAGCGGACCTGAGCCCGCAGCGGGGGCACCGCCGCCCCCGTTCGACCTACCCGGCGAGGGCGTCCAGCGCCTCGGAGGTCTCGTCGTCGAGGACGACCGCGGCGGCCGCGCAGTTCTGCTCGAGGTGGGCCACCGACGACGTGCCCGGGATCGGCAGCATCACCGGCGAGCGCGCCAGCAGCCAGGCCAGCGACAGCTGCGCTGCGGGCACCCCGGTGCGTGCCACGAGGGCGGCCAGCGGGCCGTCGGGCCGGGCCAGCGGGCCGGCCGCGACCGGGAACCACGGGATGAACCCGATGCCGTCGCGCTCGCAGGTCGCGAGCACGTCCTCGCTGTGCCGGTCGCCGAGGTTGTAGAGGTTCTGGACCGTCATCACGTCCATGTGCTCCCGGGCGGCGTCGAGCTCGGCCACCGAGACCTGGGACAGGCCGAGGTGGCGGATCTTGCCCTCGCGCTGCATGTCGACCAGGACGCCGAGCTGGTCGGCGAGGGGCACGTTCGCGTCGATGCGGTGCAGCTGGTAGAGGTCGATCCGGTCCACGCCCAGGCGGCGCAGGGACATCTCCACGCACTGGCGCAGGTAGTAGGGGTGGCCGACCGGGGCCCAGTGGTCCGGGCCCTGCCGGGTCAGCCCGCCCTTGGTCGCCACCACGATGCCGTCGTAGGGGTGCAGCGCCTCGCGGATGAGGTCCTCGGAGACGAACGGGCCGTACGAGTCGGCGGTGTCGATGAAGTCCACCCCGAGCTCGACGGCGCGGCGCAGCAGCGCGATGGCGGCGTCCCGGTCCGGCGGGTCCCCCCAGATGCCGGGCCCCGTGATCCGCATGGCCCCGAACCCGAGCCGGTGGACGGGCAGGTCCTCGCCGATGGTGAAGGTCCCGGAGGCGTGCACGACGGGGGCGGGGGCATCGGTGGGGCTGGTCATGGCCCCCATGCTGCCACCGGCCGGATGGGCGCCCCGCGGCGAGGTCAGTCCGGCGCCAGCACCCGCAGCGCGTGGTCGAGGTCGGCAGGGTAGGGCGACGTGAACTCCACCCACTCCCCCGTGCCCGGGTGCTCGAACCCCAGGCGCACGGCGTGCAGCCACTGGCGCTGCAGGCCACAGCGGGCGGCGAGCGTGGGGTCCGCGCCGTAGGTGAGGTCGCCCACGCAGGGGTGGCGGATCGCGGCCATGTGCACGCGGATCTGGTGGGTGCGACCGGTCTCGAGGTGCACCTCGAGCAGGCTGGCGAACCGGAAGGCCTCCAGCACCTCGTAGTGGGTCACCGACGCCCGGCCCTCGGCGCGCACCGCGAACTTCCAGTCGTGGTGGGGGTGGCGGGCGATCGGGGCGTCGATCGTGCCGCGGATCGGGTCGGGCAGGCCCTGCACGAGCGCGTGGTAGACCTTCTCGGGCCGACGGTCGCGGAACTGCTGCTTGAGGTGGCTGTACGCGGGCTCGCTCTTGGCCAGCACCATGACGCCCGAGGTGCCGACATCCAGGCGCTGGACGATGCCACGGCGCTCCGGGGCGCCCGAGGTGGCGATCCGGTAGCCGCGCGCCTTGAGGATCCCGGTGACGCTGGGCCCGTCGAAGCCGAGGCTGGGGTGCGCCGCGACCCCGACCGGCTTGTCGACCACCACGAGGTCGGCGTCGTCGTGGAGCACGTGCAGCGCCTCGAGGTCGGGCTCGGGGCGCTCCCCGGGGTCGGCCACGTCGGGCAGGTGCACCTCGAGCAGCTGGCCGGGCTCCACGCGCGCGCTCTTGGCCACGACCCGCCCGTCGAGCTGGACGTGCCCGGCCTCGGCGAGGTCGGCCGCCTTCGACCGGGACAGCCCGAACATCCGGGCGAGGGTGGCGTCCACCCGCTCACCGGCCAGGCCGTCGGGCACGTGGGCCAGCCGGTCGTCAGGCATCCGGGCGCACCGTGGCGCTGGTGTCCTCATCCGACGACGGGGGCGGCTCGGAGAGCTCCACGCCGCGGATGCTCAGCAGCACCGCCAGGACCGCCGAGCCGACCAGCGCCATGTCCGCGACGTTGAAGACCGGCCAGTTCGGCAGCTCGAGGAAGTCCACGACGTGGCCGCGCAGTGGCCCCGGCGACCGCAGCATCCGGTCCAGCCAGTTGCCCAGCGCGCCACCGAGGATCCCGCCCATCACCACCGCCCACCACGTGCTGGTGAGGGTGCGGGCGGTCCGCACGATGAAGACCGAGACGACGACCGCGATGATGCTGATGATCACCGTGTAGCTGCCCGCGAGGCCGAACGCGGCCCCGGGGTTGCGCACGAACGTCAGCTGCAGGAGCTCCCCGATCAGCGGGATGCTGGGCTCACCCTCGAGGAACGCCACGGCCAGGGCCTTGGTGACCTGGTCGAGGACGACCACGGTGGCGGCCACGCCCAGCGTGACCGGGAGCTTGCTCACCTAGCGGCGCTCCTCGGCCTGCTTGCAGGCGATGCACAGGGTGGCCCGGGGGAACGCCCGCAGCCGGCCCGCCGCGATCGGGCCGGCGCAGGCCTCGCAGATGCCGTACGTGCCCGCCTCGAGGCGGCGCAGCGCGCGCAGCGCCTGGTCGAGCATCTCGCGGGTGTTCGCGTTGACGCTCATCTCGTGCTCGCGCTCGAACGTCTTGGAGCCGGCGTCGGCCTGGTCGTCGCCCGAGCCGTCGCCGGAGTCCTCGATCAGCCCCGCGAGGTCGGCCTCGCCCATGTCGAGCTCCTCGCGCAGCCGCACGACGTCGGCGTCGAGGGCGACCCGGAAGCCGGCCAGCTCCTCGTCGGTCCACGCCACGGTCGCAGCTTCCGTGGGTGCAGGCTCGGGGGCCGGCGCTGGTGCAGGCGTGCTCGTCGGCTTCGTGGACCTGGCCGTGGTGCGACCCGTGGCCGGGGCCGGGGCCGGGGCCTTCGCCGGGGCCGGGGCCTTCGCAGCAGCCGCTCGCTTCGGTGCGGCGGCCTTCGGGGCGGTGGCACCCGTCGTCGGGCGCGCCGGCGCGGCCGCCTTCCGCCCCTGGCCGCCGTTGCCAGGCGCCGCCGCCGGAGCCGGCGACGCGACCTCGCCGTCCTCGGCCTGGCCCGAGCGGGCACCGACCACGCCCGCGACCGCGCGGCGCAGCCCACCCGTCACCCAGTCCCCGGCTCCCATGCCAGCCTCCTGCCCGCCGGCAGCACGCCGGGCGTGAGGAGGATAGCCCGCGTGCAACCGTTCCGAGCCGCCATCCACGTGCATCCCGGTGCACGCGTCGACCTCGCGGGCGGCGCGGTGCCCAGCGCACGCCCCGGGCAGCCACCCGTGCTGGTCGTGCGCGTGCGAGCCCGCCCGGTCGAGGGTGCGGCGACGGCTGCCGCCCAACGCGTGCTCGCCGAGGCGCTGGGGCTGCGGCCCCGACAGGTGCGCGTGGTGCGCGGGGCGACCAGCCGGGACAAGCTGGTGGAGGTCGACGAGCCGCCGGGCGACCTGGCCGACCGCTGGGCGAGGCTGCTCGCGGCCGGAGGCGGATGACGGGCGCCGGGGCCCGCCCGTGCAGCGGGCCGGACCGAGCGAGCGCGCCCGACTAGACTCCACGCCTGGCCCGGGCACCGGGCCGCGAACGCCCGATCCCCTGCCGAGGACACGACGATGAGCGCCGAGCCCACCACGCCGCCGGCCGCGGACGCCCCCGCTGGCGTGCCGCGCTACGCCGCGGTCCCCGCGAAGGTCGACCTCGCGGCGGTGGACCGGGAGATCCTGGCCCTCTGGCGCGAGCACGACGTGTTCCACCGCTCCCTGGCGCAGCGCGAGGGCGCGCCGGAGTGGACCTTCTACGAGGGTCCGCCCACGGCCAACGGCAAGCCCGGCACGCACCACGTCGAGGCCCGCGTCTTCAAGGACGTCTTCCCGCGGTTCCGCACGATGCGCGGCTACCGGGTGGACCGCAAGGCCGGCTGGGACTGCCACGGCCTGCCCGTCGAGCTCGCGGTGGAGAAGGAGCTGGGCTTCACCGGCAAGGGCGACATCGAGGCCTACGGGGTGGCCGAGTTCAACGCCCGGTGCCGGGAGTCGGTGCTGCGCCACGTCGACGAGTTCGCGACGCTCACCGAGCGGATGGGCTACTGGGTCGACATGGACCAGGCCTACTGGACGATGGACCCGTCCTACGTCCAGAGCGTCTGGTGGTCGCTCAAGCAGATCTTCGACAAGGGCCTGCTGGTCCAGGACCACCGGGTCACCCCGTACTGCCCGCGGTGCGGCACCGGCCTGTCCGACCACGAGCTGGCCCAGGGCTACGAGGACGTCACGGATCCGTCGGTGTTCGTCCGGATGCCGGTCACCAGCGGCCCGCTCGCCGAGCGGTACCCGGGCGTGAGCCTGCTGGTCTGGACCACGACGCCGTGGACGCTGGTGAGCAACACCGCCGTGGCCGTCAAGCCCGGGGCCACCTACCAGGTGGTGCGCGTGCCCGACGGCGTCGGCGGCGCCGAGCTGCTGGTCATCGCCGAGGACCTGCGCGAGGCGAAGCTGCCCGAGGGCCACGAGGTGCTGGCCAGCCTGTCGGGCCGCGAGCTCGAGCACACCGGGTACCGCCGGCCGTTCGACCTGGTCGACATCCCGGACGCCCACTTCGTGATCCTGGCCGACTACGTGACCACCGAGGACGGCTCGGGCCTGGTCCACCAGGCGCCCGCCTTCGGTGCCGACGACCTGGTCTCCTGCCGCTCGTACGGCCTGCCGGTGGTCAACCCGCTGCGCCCGGACGGCACCTTCGAGGCCGACGTGCCGCTGGTCGGCGGCATGTTCTTCAAGTCCGCGGACCCCACGCTGGTCGCCGACCTGGAGGACCGCGGGCTGCTGTTCCGCCACGAGGCCTTCGAGCACGCGTACCCGCACTGCTGGCGCTGCCACACGCCGCTGGTGTACTACGCGCAGCCCTCCTGGTACATCCGCACGACCGCGATCAAGGACGCCCTGGTGCGGGAGAACGCGGCGACGACCTGGCACCCCGAGACCATCAAGTGGGGCCGCTACGGCGACTGGCTGGAGAACAACGTCGACTGGGCGCTGTCGCGCAACCGGTACTGGGGCACGCCGCTGCCGATCTGGCGCTGCGCCGAGGACCACCTCACCTGCGTCGGCTC
>JALOLK010000009.1 GCA_025456015.1 Candidatus Nanopelagicales bacterium | reverse complement strand
TGCCGGGCGCTCCCCCGCTGCCAGGCCGACGGGCGGTGGCTCCCCGCAGCTCAGCGCTATGGCCCCACGCCATGCTGCCGCCACGTCAGGGCAGGCCTCAGGCAGCGCGGCGACGGTGCGGCCATCGAGCCACCCACCCCGCCCGGCGCCGGGACGGCTCCCCTCGAGCCCTCCCCCGCCATCGACCAGCATGACCACCTGGACCCCCCGTCCACGACTCGAACACCAGTTCGACCCTGGAACGACCCTAGCGCCCAGGGCTGACAACGCGAGGGCGAGGTTCCCGGGGGGTCCACAGCCAGCAGGTGGGGGGTGGCGCGGGCCGCCGATGCGGGCGACCGCGGAGAGCCCCGGGCGCCGCCGCACGCGGACCTCACCTGCAGGTGAAGGCCGCGCAACGAAACGGACATGCAGCAGCACGAGCCACAGGCTCCCCATTGCACGCAACCTCAAATGTTGACACGCTGCGGCCGATAGTTGGGGGAGGTCGACCATTGACACGCCGTCCGGCGTGTCGCCCTGGGGAGGGAACAGCGTGGGGAAGCGCAGCATCGTGCGCGGCGTGGTGGGGGCCACCGCCGGCGCACTCGTCATGGCCGGGGCGTCCGGCACAGGAACCGCCTTGGCCGCCCCCCAGGCGCCGCCGGAGCCGGGGACCATGAGCGCGATGGCGCTGATCCCGTGGCACGTGGCACCCTCCCTGGCCGGGCTGCGCCGGGAGGTGGACACCCGCTGGCCGGGCCGGGACCGCTCCAGCGACGGGGCCATCGGCGACACCCGGCACCAGGGGCGCACGAACAGCCACAACCCGGTCGGCGGGACCGGCGGGCCGGCCTTCGGGACGCGCGGTGCGGTGCATGCGATCGACATCACCGCCAACGGCATCGACGTCTCGGCGGTGCTCAGCGCCGTGATCGGCGACCCTCGGGTCTGGTACGTCATCCACGACGGCTCCATCTGGAGCCGCACGTACGGCTGGGCGCGCCAGTCCCACCGCGGTGACCCGCACACCACGCACATCCACGTGAACCTGCGCGAGGACTCCCAGGCCGCCGCTGTGGCCGCGGAGACCGACACCTCCCCCTGGCTGGGCGGCAGCCGCAACGCGGGCCGCGGCGCCTCTGCCGGGTCCGGTGCGAAGCTGGGCCTCGCCCCGGTCCTCTCGCGCACGCAGACGGTCGCCCTGCAGCGGGCGCTCATCGCGCAGGGGTTCGCCATCCCCTCGGGGCCCACCGGCTGGTACGGCCCCGAGACGACGAAGGCGGTCCGCGCGTTCCAGCGCGCGCAGGGCTGGACCGGGTCGGCGGCCGACGGCATCGCCGGGCCCGTGACGCTGCGCCGCCTCGGCGTGGCCGGCGGCACCGGTGCCACCCCTGCCACCGCGAAGCCGACGAAGGCTCCGACGAAGGCGAGCCCGACTGCCGCCAAGGGCGCCAGCACCCCCACCGGCAAGGGCTCGGGCGCCTACGTGCCGGGCACCGCCAGCCGCGAGGTGTACTTCCTCCAGGAGGCGCTCATCAAGGCCGGGTACCCCATCCCTGCCGGGCCGACCGGGTACTTCGGCGCCCGCACCGTGGACGCTGTCAAGGCGTTCCAGCGGGCCCAGGGCTGGCCGGCGTCCCAGTGCGACGGCATCCCGGGCCCGAAGACCCTGCAGCGCCTCGGACTGACCTGACGCAGGCCGGCCGCACCACGCCCTGCGCGCCCGGCGCTCGAGCGCGCCGTCAGCCGAGCAGGAAGCCCGCCGGGAACGGGTCGGTCGGGTCCAGGACGTGCTGCGATGTGCCCGTGATCCACGCGCTGCCCGTGATGGTGGGCACCACCGCCGGCCGACCGGCGACCTCGGCATCCGCGACCAGGCGCCCCAGGAACGGACGATCGAGCAGCGACTCGTTCACGAACGGCTCGTCCAGCCCGAGCAGCCCGCGTGCGTGCAGCTGCGCCATCCGGGCGCTGGTCCCCGTGCCGCACGGCGACCGGTCGAAGTACCCGGGCCGGATCACCATCGCGTGCCGCGAGTGCGCGGCGTCGGAGCCGGGCGCGACCAGCTGTGCGTGGTGGCAGCCCCGGATCCCCGGCTCGGCGGGGTGCACCGGCTCCCCGGCGGCCTCGATGGCCTCCATGAGCGCCAGGCCGAACGCCATCAGCGCTCCTGCGTGCTCCCGGCCGAACGGCACCCCCACCTCGGCGAGCTCGGTGATGGCGTAGAAGTTGCCCCCGTAGGCCATGTCGTAGCGGACCGGCCCGTGCCCGGGGACCTCCACGACCCGGTCCAGCGCCAGGGCGAACGAGGCCACGTTGCGGATGGTCACGTGCTCCGCGTGACCGTCGCGCACCGCCACCTCGGCCACCACGAGGCCGGCGGGCGTGTCGAGCCGGATCGTCGTGACCGGCTCGGTCACCGGCACCATCCCGGTCTCCACGAGCACCGTGGCCACCCCGATCGTGCCGTGGCCGCACATCGGCAGGCACCCGGCCACCTCGATGTAGACCACGCCCCAGTCCGCGTCCGGCCGGCTCGGCGGCTGCAGGATCGCTCCGCTCATGGCAGCGTGGCCGCGCGGCTCGTACATCAGGAAGGTGCGCAGGTCGTCGCGCTCGTGGATCACGTGCTGGCGGCGGGCCTCCATGGTGTCGCCGGGCAGCGCCCCCACCCCGCCGACGACCACGCGCGTCGGCATCCCCTCGGTGTGGGACTCGACGCAGTGCAGGACCCGTGACGCCCTCATCCGACCCTCCTGACCCGGCCGTCGCGACGGCGCATCCTCACCAGCGCACCTTCAGCCATGTGGTCTTGACCTCGGCGTACTGCTCGAGGCTCTCCAGCCCCTTGTCCCGGCCTCCGAACCCCGACTGCCGCCACCCCCCGAACGGCGTGGTCACGTCGCCCTCGGAGTAGCAGTTGATCGAGACCGTCCCCGCCTTGAGCAACCGGCTGATCCGGTGCGCGGCGTCGACGTCGTCGGTCCACAGCGACGCCGCCAGGCCGTAGGAGGTGTCGTTGGCCAGCGCGATGGCCTGCTCCTCGGTGTCGAACGGGATGACCGCCACGACCGGGCCGAAGATCTCCTCGACCGCTGCTGGCGACTCCGGTGGGACGTCGTCGAGCACGGTGGGGGCGAAGAACCAGCCACCCGTCTGCTCGAGCACGGGCCCGCCGCCGCACGCGATCCGCGCGCCGTCGGCCACCGCCCCGGCCACGTACGCGGCGCTGCGCTCCCGGGCTGCCGCATCGATGAGGGGGCCCACCTCGGTCCGGGGGTCGCTGGGGTCGCCGACCCGCAGGTCGGCCGTGGCCTGCACGAGGCGCTCGACGAACGCCGCGTGCACCGCGCGCTCGACCAGGATGCGCGAGCCCGCCGAGCAGTTCTCACCCATGTTCCAGAACGCGGCGCGCACGGCCTCGCGGGCCGCCTCGTCCAGGTCGCGCGCCGAGGCCAGCACGATCTGTGGGCTCTTGCCGCCGCACTCGAGCGTGACCCGCTTGAGGTTGGAGTCCGCGGCGTAGCGCAGGAAGTGCCGACCCACCTCGGTCGACCCGGTGAACGTGACCATGTCGACGTCCGGATGCCGGCCCAGCGCCGCGCCGGCCCGCTCCCCCGGGCCCGGCACCACGTTGAGCACGCCCTTGGGCAGCCCCGCGTCCCGGCCCAGCGTGGCCAGCAGCAGCGCGGACAGCGTGCTCTGCTCGGCTGGCTTCACCACGACGGAGTTGCCCATGGCCAGCGCGGGGGCCACCTTCCAGGCGAACATCAGCGCCGGGAAGTTCCACGGGATCACCGCACCCACCACGCCGACGGGCTCGCGCGTGATGCGCGCGACGACGTCGACGCCCGTGGGCGCCACGCGGTCGTACACCTTGTCGATGGCCTCACCGAACCAGCGGAACGTCTCGGCCGTCTCGGGCACGTCGCCGTCGCGGCAGTCGGTGATCGGCTTGCCCGCCTCGAGGGAGTCCAGCCGGGCCAGGTCCTCACCGTGCCGTTCGATGAGCTTGGCGAACCGCACGAGCACCCGACGGCGCTGCGCAGGGTGGGCCCGCGACCAGTCGCCACGCTCGAACACGTCCCGGGCCGCCGCCACGGCCGCGTCCACGTCCCGCTGCCCGCAGGCCGCCACCTCGGCGATCACCGCGCCGGTGGCAGGGTTGCGCACGGCCATGGTCGCCCCATCGGCGGCGGCGGTGAAGGCCCCGTCGATGTAGGCACCGGTGTGGATGGGCAGCACGCCGGCGTCCGGCGGCAGCGCGCCGTGGGTGCGCGTCGAGGGCTGCCCCGGCTGCCCCAGCGCGATCGCCAGCCGGGTCGCCACCTCGTGGGCCTCGGACTCCCCCACAGCGGCCAGGGGGGCACGCGGCGGGCCCACCGGCATCCCACGCAGCCCCAACGCGTGGCGCACCTTCGGGATGTAGTGCACCCGCTCGCACGAGCGGACCATCGGCAGCAGGCGCTGCTGCCAGGCCCACGCCTCGTCGGTGCGCCCGGCCAGTGCTGCCTCGAGCAACGCGACGTGCTCGGCAGGCAGGGCATTGGCCACGCCGGCGATCCAGCTCTCCACGCCCTTCTCGAAGTAGCGCATCGCCAGGGTGTCCGACCCGCACACGATCGGCAGCTCGTCGCCGTAGCGACGCCGCAGCCGGCCGACGCGGGTGAGGTCCCCGGACGCCTCCTTGATGCCGACGACGCGCGGGTCCGCCGCGACCACGTCGAGGGCCCGCTCGGTGAAGGGCACCCCGGTGCGGTCCGGGTAGTCGTAGAGGACGGCCGGCAGGCCCGCGGCGTCGAGCACCGCGGCCACGTGCGCCCCGAGCTCCTCCGGGGTGGGCAGCACGTAGGCGGGGGCCGCGACCATGAGGCCGTCGGCGCCGAGCTCGGCGGCGAGCCGGGCCTGGGCCAGCGCCTCGCGCGTGGCCGTGCCGCCGACCCCGACGAGCAGGGGCACCCGGCCGGCCACGGCCTCGGCGACCGCCCCGTGCAGCCGGCGCCGCTCCTCGAGGTCCAGGGCGTAGCCCTCCCCCGTCGTGCCGGCCACCACGAGCCCGCGCACACCGCCGGCCAGCACGAACTCGACGAGCGCGGGCACGCGGGGCAGGTCCAGCGCGCCATCGGGGGCGAACGGGGTGACCAGTGGCACCAGGACGCCGGGGAAGGCCATGGGGCTCCTCGTGGGTCGGCGGGGCGCGCGGCGGCGGGCCAGGCGCGGCGGTCACGTTACCCGGGCCGCCCCCGGGCGCGCCGGCGCACGGGCCCCCACCGCATGGTGCGCATGCAACGTGGCCCCGGCACTGGCATCATCGCGGCCACCTGACGGCAGCATCCCGAGGAGGGCCAATGGCCACGGACGCCCTGACCGACCTGCTCGCCTCGGTCGACCTGTTCCACGGCCTCGAGCCGAAGGTCGTGCGCTCGATCCGTGACTCCGGCGAGGTCGCCAGCTACCCCACGGGCACCCCGGTCGTGCAGGAGGGCGATCCCGTCTCCGGGTTCCGGGCCTTCTCCCACCGGGGCGTCACCCTGCACGTCATCGTGGACGGCAGCGCCGAGGTGCACGTCCACGGCCGCACGGTGAACTCGCTGGGCCCGGGGGCGTACTTCGGCGAGCTGTCGCTCATCGACGGCCAGCCGCGCTCGGCCGACGTGATCGCCGGCGAGGGCGGCCTGACGACGTTCGCCCTGCAGAAGTGGTCCTTCGACGACCTGTTGGGCCACCACCCCGAGATCGCCCTGTCGATGCTGCGGGTGATGTGCGCCCGGCTGCGCCGGGCCGAGGCCGCGCAGGCCTGACGCGCGCACCTCGCGCGGAACCGGGGGCGCGACCGGGCCGGGCGTCCCTCCCCGGCCGGGCCGGCCGTACCAACGACCTCGGGCTGTCGCCATCCGCACGCGCCCGTCTGCCATCGGGACCGCCGTGGCCGTCCCCCGCCGCCTGGTCGTCCGCCGTGGCCGCCCCGGCGCGCCTCCCCCGCGTGTGCGGCGCCGCCGGGCACCATCGGTGCCACCAGGAGCACGGGAGGTCGGCATGGGGCGCACCGTGGACCACGGTGAGGAGTACGTGATCGACATCGTCGTCGAGGTCGAGTCGAGGGGTGTCGACGTCGACGCGGTGGCCCGCAGCATCGTGCTGCCGGGCGTGGAGGTCCTGCGGACCACGGGCAGGGGCATGATCTGGCTCACGGCCCTGGTCACCGCCGATGGGGAGCCCGCCGCGATCCGGTCGGTGCAGGACGCGGTCCTGCACCAGCTCGGCGGCGACTCGCGCGTCGTGGTGGCCACGGTCGTGTCCAGCGCGCCGCTCGGCGACCTCTACGCCCGCCTCGACGCCGTCGCCGAGCACGAGCTCGACCGCATGGACCTCATCGACCTCGTCGAGGCCACCATGTGGAGCGCGGACGGCTCGCGGGGCAGGCGCGCCACCCGCTCGGCGTGAACCCGGCGGCCGCGGTCCGGTCCCCGACCCTGATCAGTCCCTGGTGCGCGAGCTCATCAGGAACTGCACGCTCAGCGCGAGGACCCACAGCGGGAACGCCACCTGCACCCAGGCAGTCAACGGTGGCGACAGCAGCAGCAGGATCGCGGCGAGCAGCCCGACCGCGACCAGCCAGCGCGGCAGCAGCCGCGTGCGCACGCCGACCGACGTGACGGCCAGCGTGAAGACGGCCGCCATCCGCGCCCCGAACGCGCCCATGAGCTCGCGGGTGAGCACCTGCAGCGCGACCATCGTCTCGTCGCGCACCGGCACCCCCTGGCTCGCGAGCACCAGGATCGTGGCCAGGAAGGACGTCGCCACGAACAGCATGGCGACGAACAGCAGCCCGGAGCCCAGGAACACCGTGGCGAACAGCTTGTCCTCCCGATCGCCGAGCCGCGAGCGGATCACGCCGATGAACCACAGGAACGAGATGCCGGCGAACGGGATGAGCGAGGCGGCGATCGACACCGCCCGCCGGTTCGCCTCGTCGACCACCCAGTCGGCCGACTGGGCCCCAGCGGGCACCGAGCGATGCAGCAGCACGAGGACGGCCAGCAGGATCGCCGCGAAGACGATGCCGGCGATCGCGGCCGCCCCGGGCGTGCGCAGCTCGGCGGCGAAGGCCAGTGGCGGCTCCTGGGGCTCGGCCCGGGGGCCCGGCGGACGGTCGTCGCTCATGGCGCTCCTCGGTGTGACGTGCGACGGCCGGCGTCCGGGCCGCCCACGGGATCAGGGCTGGGCATGCTCCGGGACCTCCGACTCGACCGCCGCGAGGACGGGGTCCTGGTGGTTGGCGGTGCTCGAGATCAGGGCCGTCGCCCAGGCCAGCGCGGGGTCGGCCGAGAGCAGCAGCGCCTTGGCCAGCAGCGTCAGCGGCACGGCCAGGATGGTACCGATGGGGCCCAGGATGAAGGTCCAGAAGGCCAGCGACAGGAACGTCACCGTGGTGGCCAGGCCCACGGAGTCGCCCACGATCTTGGGCTGGAACAGCGATTGCAGCAGGAAGTTCACCAGCGAGTAGGCCGCGATCACGATGAGCATGTCGCTCCAGCCCCCGCCGAGCAGCGCGAGGACCGCCACCGGGATCAGGCCGATCACGAAGCCGACGTTCGGGATGAAGCCGGTGAGGAACGCGAGCAGCCCCCACACCCAGGGGTCGGGGATGTCCATCGCGTAGAGGATGGCCACGTCGGCCAGGGCCACGACCCCGCCGAACACGGTGGCGACGAACAGGTAGGTCCGGGTCCCCCGCGCGAACTCGCCGAACGCGCGCGCGAGCTCGGGCCGAGCCCGCTCGATGACGGCGTAGCGCAGCGGGAAGCCGGCGGAGTCCAGCACGATGAAGAACGTCACCGTGAGCATGAGCACCAGCGCGGTGAGCACGCTGCCGACGGAGCCCAGCGCAGAGGTCGCGGCGCTGCCGATCTGGCCGGGGCTCAGGCCGTCGAGGGCCGACTCCACGTCCCCGGTCGTGATGCCGAGGGTGCCCAGCCAGGCCATGACGTCGTCCTGCAGGGCGCTGAACTCGTCGGCGTAGTCGGGCATCGCGGTGACGAAGGCCGCGATGGCGGCCAGGGTGCCCAGGACCAGCACGAGGATGATCCCGTAGGACACCAGCATCGTGACGACCACGGCGGACCACGCGGGCAGGCCCGCCGCGCGCATGCGCCGGGGCAGCGGGTAGACGGTGACCACGATCACCAGGCCCAGCAGCGTGGGCCCGAGGATGCCGCTGGCGGCCCGCATCCCCGCCAGGGCCAGGACCAGCCCTCCAGCCGCCATGAGCAGCACCGCGAGCCGACCCAGCACCGGGGCCTGCGGGGAGGGTCCGCCCGCGTCGTCAGCAGGACTCGGTGGCGCCGAAGCGCCGACCGATGGGACGGGGACCTGGCCGACCATGGGCCGCACTCTGGCACAGACGACCAGATCAGGTGGCGTGGGCAGACCATGCACGCACGACAGGAGCGCTGTCTGGGTTTCCTTCACGCTGTGTGCGTGCCAGACTGCACCGCGTGAGGAGCATACCGGGCATCCGACGCGCATCGGTGCATTTCAGTGCGTGTCTGCTCGGCGTGTCGCTGCTCGGGGTCGCTCCGGCCAGCGCGACGACCACCGAGCCCACGCCGGCGGCCAGCACGAGCACCACCACGAGCCCCACCACGAGCCCCACCGCCACCCCGGTGACGAGCGACCCCACCGCCACGCCCAGCACCTCCTCGGAGGCCGTGCCACCGCCCACGGACCTCGAGGCCGCCACGATCATCGCGCGGCCCGCCTCTGGCACACGCCTGGCCGTGGGCGACTCGCTCATGGTGGGCGCCGGGCCGCTCATGCGGCGCGCCGGCTTCGCGATCCACGCGAAGGTCGGGCGGCAGTTCAGCACGGCACCGGGCATCGTGCGCAGCTACGGCCGCGCGCTGCCGCGCAACGTCGTGATCGAGCTGGGCACGAACGGCACGGTGACGCTGGCCGCCTGCCGTGCCGTGGTCCACGCCGCGGGCGCCAAGCGCCGCGTGTTCCTGGTCACCAACCGGGTCCCCCGCTCGTGGCAGGACTCCAACAACGCGACGCTGGCCGCCTGTGACCGCAGCTTCCCCAAGGCGCGCGTCCACCTCGTGGACTGGCACGGGGCGAGCGCCGGACGGCCGGAGTGGTTCGCGGCCGACGGGATCCACACGTCGGCCGCCGGCCGGGCGGCCTTCGCCCGGCTCATCGACCGGGCCGTGGACCGGTACGGCCACTGACGCCGGGCCGGACCTGCCGCGGTCAGCCCACCGTCGTCGGGGTCACTCCCCGCCCAGGTCGCGGCCGTAGGCGTCGAAGAGCACGTCGCTGGACCGCTGCTGGAACCGCCGCACGCGCGTGAGCAGCTCCTGGATCGCGCGGCTGACGGCACTGACCGCGCCCGGGTCACCCGCGCTGCTCCCGGCCACCCGGCGCAGCTCGCTGACCTGCTCGTAGAGGCCGTCGCGCTCGGCGCTGACCCGCCGCCACCGGCCGATCAGGTGCGGGGCGTCGTCGCGCAGCTGCTCGGTCATCCCGGGCAGGTCGAGGTCCACGGCGCCGCCGAGCACCGACTCGGCCAGCTCGTCGAGGTGCCGGGTCACCTCGACCCACCACGTCGCACGGCCGCGCGAGTCGTCGGCGAGCTCGGCCAGGCGCTGCTGCACGGCGGCCACGCGCCGGCCGCCCAGCGTGGGGACGGCCAGGGTGGGGACGGCCAGGGTGTCGGGGGTGATCGCGGTCATGCGCGTGCCTCCTGTGACGGCCGGCGGGTGCGGACGCCTCAAGGGTGACGTCGAGGGCCCGATGGGTCCATGGCAGGCACCTCGCAGTTGGGTCGCAGTTCTGTCCCGACCCGTCGGGCCCCTCAGGACACGGCAGCGGCGGTCTGCCGGGCGATCTCCAGCTCCTCGTTCGTGGGCACCACGAGCACCCGGATCGGCGCACCCCGGAAGGACAGGTCGACCGGCTTGGCCGGCCCCCGGGTCGCGGCATTGAGCTCGGTGTCGATCGCGATGCCGGCCATCTCCATGCCCGCGACGACGCGGCGGCGGATCTCGGGATCGTTCTCGCCGACCCCGGCGGTGAACACGATCGCGTCCGCGCGGCCGATCACGGCGAGGTAGGCCCCGACGTACTTGCGGATCCGGTGGACGTAGACGCCCAGGGCCAGCTCCGCGTCGGGGTCCCCGGCCGCGGCCAGCCGGTGCACCTCGCGCAGGTCGTTCTGGCCGCACAGGCCGACCAGGCCGCTGCGCTTGTTCAGCATCGCGTCCACCTCGGCAGCCGTCATGCCCGCCGTGGTGATGAGGTGGAAGGCGATCGCGGGGTCGAGGTCGCCCGAGCGGGTGCCCATGACCAGGCCCTCCAGCGGCGTGAGCCCCATCGAGGTCTCGATGCTGCGCCCGCCGCGGACCGCACAGGCCGAGGCGCCGTTGCCCAGGTGCAGCGTCACGAGGTCGACCGCCTCGACCGGCTTGCCCAGCATCTGGGCCGCGCGCGCGGTGACGTACTTGTGCGACGTGCCGTGGAAGCCGTAGCGACGGATCCGGTGCTCCCGGGCCACGGTCCGGTCGATCGCGTAGGTGTAGGCCGCCGGCGGGATCGTGGCGTGGAACGCGGTGTCGAAGATCGCCACGTGCGGCACCTCGGGATGCGCGGCCATCGCCGACTCCAGTCCCGCCACGCACGCGGGGTTGTGCAGCGGGGCCAGCGGGTTCAGCGAGCGCACCACCTCGATGACCTCGGCGTCGACCACCGTGGGCTCCACGAACTGGTCCCCGCCCTGCACCACGCGGTGCCCGACACCCACGAGCGGGCCCACCTCCTCGACCGACCCGGTCTCGGCGAACAGCGCGTCGACGGCCGCGAAGGCCGCGGCGTGGTCGGCCACCACCCCGCTGCGCTCGTGCACCTCCAGCGGCGCCTCGGCGCCGGCCCGCACACGGGTCCGGTGCGTGACGGTCGAGGTCGTCTCGCCGATGCGTTCGACCAGGCCGGCGGCCCACACGGTCTCGGACTCGGTGTCGACCAGCTGGTACTTCAGCGACGACGAGCCGGCGTTCACGACGAGCACGAGCATCGGGTCAGGCTCCTGTTCCGGCGGCGGCCACCTGCTGGGCCTGCACCGCGGTGATGACGACGGTGTTGATGATGTCCTCGACCAGCGCGCCCCGGGACAGGTCGTTCACCGGCAGCCGCAGGCCCTGCAGCACCGGGCCGATCGCCACCGCGTTCGCCGAGCGCTGCACCGCCTTGTAGGTGTTGTTGCCGGTGTTGAGGTCGGGGAACACGAACACGGTCGCGCGGCCGGCCACATCGGAGTCAGGCAGCTTGGAGCGGGCCACCGACGCGTCGACGGCGGCGTCGTACTGGATCGGGCCCTCGATCGCCAGGTCGGGTCGGCGCTCCCGGGCCAGCTCGGTGGCACGGCGCACCTTCTCGACCTCGGCCCCCTCCCCCGACGACCCGGTCGAGTAGCTCAGCATCGCGATGCGCGGCTCGACGCCGAAGGCCGCCGCGGTCTGCGCCGACGAGATGGCGATGTCGGCCAGCTGCTCGGCGTCCGGGTCGGGGTTCACCGCGCAGTCGCCGTACACGAGCACGTGGTCCTCCAGCGCCATGAAGAACACGCTGGACACGATCGAGACCCCGGGCGAGGTCTTGATGATCTGCAGCGCCGGGCGGATCGTGTGCGCGGTGGTGTGCGCCGCCCCCGACACCATGCCGTCGGCCAGGCCCTTCCAGACCATCATCGTGCCGAAGTACGACACGTCGGCGACGAGGTCCCAGGCCGCGTCCCGCGCCAGGCCCTTGCTGCGCCGGATCTCGACGAGGTCGTCGGCGAACTGCCCGCGCAGGGGATCGGTCTCGGGGTCGACGATCCGGGCGGCGGCCAGGTCCAGGCCCATGGTCCGCGCGCGCTCGGCGATGTCCTCGGGGCTGCCCAGGATCGTGAGGTCCACGACGTTGCGCCGGAGCAGCCGGTCGGCCGCGGTGAGGATCCGGTCGTCGGAGCCCTCGGGCAGCACGATGTGCTTGCGGTCCGAGCGCGCCCGCTCCATGAGCTGGTGCTCGAACATCATCGGCGTGAGCGTCGTCGAGCGGGTGAGCTCGATCCGGGACTCCAGCAGGGCCTCGTCGACGTGCTCCTCGAACAGGCTCAGGGCGTCGGTGATCCGCCGGTCGTCGCCCGGGCCGATCTCGGCCTGCAGGGTCGCCACGGACGCCGCCGTGTCGAACGTGTCGAGCTCGGTGAGCAGCACCGGCATCGCGCCGCCGTGCACCCCCTCGGCGAAGCGCATGACGCTGGGATCGGGGCGCAGGCCGCCGGTGAGCACGACCCCGGACACCGAGGGGATGGCGTCGGACTGCCGCGAGGAGTAGGCGGCCATGAGCACGTCGGAGCGGTCGCCCGGCGTGATGAGCAGCGTGCCCTCGGAGAGGTGGTCGAGCAGCCGGGGCACGCTCATCGCGGCCACCTTGATGTCGGGCACCGCCCGGGCGAGGTCCTCAGGGGTGCCCAGCAGCAGCGTGGCCCCCGAGGCGTCGGCGACCTCGCGGATGCTGGGCATCGCCAGGGACGGCTGCTCGGGCAGCAGCCAGACGGGCACGAGCGAGTCGGCCACCGCGGCGCGGACCCCGGGCTCGGCCTGCGGCGTCACGCGGTTCACGAACGCCGCCACCGTCGGCACGCCGCGCTCCCCCAGCCCGTCGATCGCCGCGCGCAGGGCGCCGCCCACCTGCTCGGCGGTGTGGTCCGAGGCGCGCAGCACGATGAGCCCGGCGGCGCCCAGGTTCGAGGCGATCTCGGCGTTCAGCGCGAACTCGAAGGCCTTCGAGGCACCGGTGTAGTCGGTGCCCTCCACGACGACGTAGTCGCACCGCGCAGCCAATCGCTGGAAGCGCTCGATCACGCTGCCGACCAGGGCCGGGTCCACGTGGTTGCCGCCGTAGTCGCGGGTCTGCGCGGTGGTGATCCCGAAGGACTCGTCGTAGGACTGGTCCAGCCGGTACCGGCTGCGGAACAGCTCGATGCGCTGGTCGTGCAGGTCGCCGGCGCGGATCACCGGCCGGAAGTAGCCGACCCGCTGCACCGCGCGGGTGAGGGTCTCCATCAGGCCCAGGGCGATCACGGACTTGCCGCTGGACTCCTCCACGGAGGTCAGGTAGAGGGCACGCACGCCGGACATCCTGTCGCAGCCCGCCCCGGGATGCCCGACCGCACCGCGGCCGCTGCGGGGGGTCGCGCCGCGGGGGTGCTCAGGACACGCCGTTGAGCTCGTCCACCACCCGGAACAGGTCACCGCGGTCGTACCAGTTCACGGAGATCATCGTCGGCGTGCGACCGCGGACGTCCTGGCACTCGGCGACCCGGGCGCGCAGCACGTCGTAGGCGTTCACCAGCTCGGCGTTCGACACCAGCGCGGTGAACCCGGACAGCCAGTGGTTGATGCCGAACAGCGGGCTGTCCTCGCGCCCCCGCTTGAGCGTGCAGGAGAAGTCCTCGACCGACGGGAACGTGTACTCGGTGTCCTGGACGAGGTCGAAGCCCTGGTGCAGGAAGGGGTACTGGTCCCCGCCGCCCTCGTTCTCCATGAGCACGACCAGCCGGGTGTTCGCCTCGACCATCTCGCCCAGCGTGGGCCAGGGCGTCCCGGGCTCGTGGACGTGGGCCTTGTCCACCAGCCCGGCCTGCGCGAGCACCGCGGCGGTGTCGGCCGGGCTCACCTCGTCCTGGATGAACAGCACCACGACGTCACGGGGGTGGTTGTCCAGCCACGTGTTGAGCCGGCGCATGGTCGGCAGCATCGGGGTGGCCCCGAGCTCGCACACGGTGTGGCAGAAGAAGGGCTCCTCCTCGCCGATGACCTCGGCACGGCGGACCCGGTCGATCGTGCGCTGCACCGAGTCGGCCACGCTGCGCCCATAGGTGTCGACCAGCTGCTGCTCGGCGGCCGCCAGGGACGTCGCGCCGGTGATGGCGCGCCCGTCGTCGGTCGCCTGGCCGTACCAGGTGTCGACGTAGAGCCCACGGATGCCGTCGTCGAGGGACTCGACCATGTCCTTGGGCTGCTCGGCGAGGAACCACGTGCCGTCGGCGATGGACATCGAGTTGTGCGTGGCCGGGATCACCACCTGGTCGAAGGGGATCTCGCACAGCTCCGGGTGCCCGTTGCAGGCGTCGGGGTCGACCGCCACGGTCTGCAGCCCCTCGTCCTGGGGCAGGTGGTCGGGCAGGATGAGCGCGCCGAGCACGAGCGCACCGGCGGCGCCGGCCGCGACCGGGATGAGCCAGGCGGCCCGCGAGCGGCGATCCTGCGGCGCCTCGCCCCCGTCGGCGAGCGCGGCGCGTGCCGCGGCGGCCACCTCGTCCTCGGCGCGGGAGCGCTCCGCCACGACGTCGAGCTCGGTGATCCCGATGAACAGCACCGCCAGGCCGGCCACGATGGCCACCAGCTGGGTGCTCACCCCGGGGAACAGCACGATGAGCACGCCAGCGGCGATGATGCCCAGCGCACGGGCGACGGCCCAGCCGGGGCTGGCCGGACGCCGACCCATCCAGCGGGTCGCGCGGCGGACGTGGTCCTCGAGGTCCACCTGCGGCAGCAGGGCGCCGGCTGCGGCCACCAGCAGGCCGCCGATGAGCACCGTGGCGATGAACCGCACCCCCAACGGCTGGGCGAACTGCTGCAGCGCGGCGGAGGCGAACGCCCCGGCCAGCGTCGAGGAGTCCATGAGCGCGCCGGCCAGCCACATGAGCAGCACCATCAGCCCGAGGAACCCGCCGACGACGATGAGCATCCACCCGATGCGCACCAGGGCGATCCGGCGCCGGGGGGCGAGCCAGACGCCCAGGCCGAGCAGGACCAGGGCCAGCAGCGGCAGCACCCACGCCAGCGTGGCGATCACCGAGATGATCGGGATGATCTGGGCCGCGATCCCGGCCTGCCCACCGATCTGGGCCAGGGTGAGGTTCAGGGTGTCGGGGATCGCGTCGGCGGCCTGCGGCAGGAACGTCTCGGCGGCGGTGGTGACGGTGGCACCCAGGTCGGCCAGCGCGAGCACCGCCCGGCCACCGCCCTCCTGGGTCAGCGCGCCGTGGAACTGCGTGATCGCCGGGGTGAACACCGCATCGAGCAGCGGGCTGCCGACCACGGCGGCGGCGCCGGCCGCGATCGCGGGCTCGACCGCGATGAGGTCGGGCTGGGCATCGATGGCCGCCACGGCGACCGCCTCGCCGATCCGGGTCTTCACCTCCTCGTCGGCGCGGATGTCGTTGACGATCCGGGCGAAGTGCTCGCCGTTCACCACGCTGCTGTTGACGAAGCCCACGAGCGCGACGAAGAACATCGTCACCGCCCCGGCGACCAGCAGCACCTTCGACCAACGCTCGCTGCGCCGAACTGCCATGACGACTCCCGCCCCTCGGATCGCGCCATTATGCGTGCGGGCGGCCCGGATGCCCGGCGCCGCCACGGGGGCGTGTCACCCGGCCCTGCTCGGGGAGGCTGCGCCATCCCCGCCAGATCGTGGGAGGAGGACGGGTCAGGCCGGCCGCAGGGCGTGCAGGGCGATCGCACTGGCGGCCGCCACGTTGAGCGAGTCGATCCCGCCGGCCATGGGGATGCGTGCCCGGACGTCGCAGCGGGCCTGCAGCGCCAGCGGCAGGCCGTCCCCCTCGGTGCCCAGCAGCAGCGCGCGCGGACCGTCCGGCAGCTGCACCGCGGCGATCGGCGTCGCGTCCGCGGCCGGCGTGAGCGCGACGGTGGCCCACCGGTCCACGAGATGGGCGAGCGGGTCCGGTCCCGTGCGCGTCCAGGGCAGGCCGAGCACCGCACCCATCGAGACCTTCACGGCGCGGCGGTACAGCGGGTCCGCGCACCCTGGGGTCACGAGCACCCCGTCGGCGCCGAGCGCGGCGGCGTTGCGGAAGACCGAGCCGACGTTCGTGTGGTCCACCAGGTCGACCAGCACGACCACCAGGCGGGCGCCGGCGAGCACCTCGGGGACCGTCGGCAGCGGCCGGCGCTCCATGGACGCCAGGGCACCGCGGTGCACCCGGTAGCCGGTGACCTCGCGCAGCAGGCCCTCGTCGGCGAGCAGCACCTCGACGTCGTGGCCATCGAGGTGCTCGGCGATCCCCGGCAGCCACCGCGCCTCGGTGAGCACGACGCGGGGGGCGTACCCGGCGGCCAGGGCGCGCGCGATCACCTTGGCGCCCTCGGCCACGAACAGCCCCTCGGCGGTCTCACGGGCCGCCCGGGCGGCGACGTCGGTGAGCCCGACCAGGTCGTGGACCCGCGGGTCGGCGGGATCGGTGAGCGTGCTGACGCGCACCGTCAGGCGGCCGGCGACCCCGGCGGCGCCTCGTCGACCACGTCGGCGTCGACGATGTCCGCCGGCTCGGGCCGCGGGGTACCCATCGGGCCCATCCCCGGCGCCGGCGCGGCGAACGCCCGGCTGACCGCCCCGAGCGCGCCCGAGAGCTCGGCCGGGATCACGAACACCTTGTTCGCGGTGCCCTGCGCGAGCAGGGGCAGCGACTGCAGGTACTGGTAGGCCATGACCTGGTCGGTCGCGTTGCCGTTGTTGATCGCGTTGAAGACCTTGGCGATGGCCTCCGCCTCGCCCTCGGCCCGCAGCACCTGGGCGCGGGCCTGGCCCTCGGCCTTGAGCACGGCGGAGGTCTTGGAGCCCTCGGCCTCGAGGATCGCGGCCTGCTTGCTGCCCTCGGCGGAGAGGATCGCGGCGCGCTTGTCGCGGTCGGCGCGCATCTGCTTCTCCATGGACTGCTGCACGCTGGCCGGCGGGTCGATCGCCTTGAGCTCCACCCGGTTCACGCGGATGCCCCACTTGCCGGTGGCCTCGTCGAGCACGCCGCGCAGCTGGCCGTTGATCGAGTCGCGGCTGGTGAGCGTCTCCTCGAGGTCCATCGAGCCGATGACGTTGCGCAGGGTGGTGACGGTGAGCTGCTCGATGCCCTGCAGGTAGCTCTGGATCTCGTAGGTCGCCGCCTTCGGATCCGTCACCTGGAAGTAGATGACCGAGTCGATGTTCACCACGAGGTTGTCCGAGGTGATGACGGGCTGGGGCGGGAAGCTGACCACCTGCTCACGCAGGTCGATCAGGGGCCGCAGCCGGTCCACGAAGGGGATGATGATCGTCAACCCGGCGTCCAGGGTCCGGTTGTACCGGCCGAGCCGCTCGACGATGCCGGCCTGGGCCTGGGGCACGATCTTGATCGTGCTGAAGACGACGATGATGGCCAGGACGACCAGCACCCCGGCGATGATGAGGCTCTCCACGATTCCCTCTCCGTCGGCGCGCGGCCGACTGCTGCGGGTCTAGCCCACGACGGCGGTGGCGCCGTCGATCTCGAAGACCGCGACCTTCTCCCCCGGCTCGAAGCGGGCGTCCTCGTCGAGGCTGCGTGCGCTCCAGATCTCACCGGCGAGCTTGATGCGCCCGGTGCTGCCGTCGACCGTCTCGAGGACGACGGCCTGCGTGCCGATGAGGGCGGCCGTGCCGGAGCGGATCTGCGGCGGGGCGTACATGTGCCGCTTGGCGATCGGGCGCACGAAGGCGATGAGCGCCACGCTCACGATCGCGAACACCGCCGCGGAGCCCACCGTGCCAGCTCCCGCGGCCGAGGCGATCGACGCCGCGAGGGCACCCCCGGCGAACATGATGAGCAGCAGCCCCGCCGAGGCGACCTCGGCCCCCGCGAGGATCAGGGCGATGACGAGCCAGACGAGCCAAGCGTCCACGTGATGATCCTAGTCCCGGCCGTGCCCGTCTGCCCGGTTCGTCCTGCTGCGCCCCGATCCGTTCCACAACCCGTCCCCGCGCCGCGCCCCGATCCGGCCCACCGCGCCCACCCCCCTCCCGTGATCCATTCGGGTTGTGGGCGCACATGCAGCAACAGCGTGCAGGGATCATCACCGAACGAGGGCTCTCTGGGGCGGCGGACGCGGCGCTCAGGCCTCGCCGAGCGGGTCGTCGGGGCCGGGCGCGGGCTGCGGTGGGAGGGCGGCCGCCGCCCGCCGGGCGTGCCGCCCACGCAGCTCCTGGCTCGGCGGCACCGCCCGCGCCCAGTAGCGGCCCCGGATGTGCCCGGCGCGCAAGCGCGTGCCGAAGGCCTCCGACAGGTTGCGGCCGGTGAGCACCTCGCCGATCGGTCCGGCGGTCACCGCCCGACCGTCGCGCAGCAGCAGCACGTGGGTGAAGTCGCTGGGGATCTCCTCGACGTGGTGGGTGACCAGCACCTGCGCGGGCGCCCACCGGTCCGCGGCGATGGCAGCCAGGCGGGTGACGAGGTCCTCGCGGGCACCGAGGTCCAGGCCGGCGGCGGGCTCGTCGAGCAGCAGCAGCTCGGGGTCGGTCATGAGTGCCCGGGCGATCTGCACGCGCTTGCGCTCGCCCTCGGAGAGCGTGCCGAAGTGCCGAGTCGCCAGGGACTCGGCACCGACCATCGCCAGCACCGCGTCGGCGCGCGCCTCGTCGGTCCCGTCGTACTGCTCGCGCCACCGGCCCGTGACCGCCCAGGCGGCCGTGACGACGACGTCGCGGACCTGCTCCTCGGCGGGGATCCGCTCGGCCAGCGCGGCGCTGGCCAGGCCGATCCGGGGGCGAAGGTCGAACACGTCGACGGCCCCGAGTCGCTCCCCGAGCACCTCGACCCGACCGGACGTGGGATGCAGCAGCGCCCCGGCCAGCTGCAGCAGCGTCGTCTTGCCCGCCCCGTTGGGGCCGAGGACGACCCACCGCTCGTGGTCGGCGACCACCCAGTCGAGCCGGTCCAGGATCGGCCGGCCGCCACGGACCACCGTCGCCGCCTCGAACCGCAGGACCTCGACCACGGGTCCGAACCCTAGTTGCCCCGGGACGCACCCGCGGGCTGCGCCACGGGCGCCCGGCTGACCGGGCTGAGCGCCGCCCCTCCGGGCCCGACCACGACCGCGGACTCTCCCCGAGTTGCGCGACTCTCCCGGAATTGCGGGAGATTCCAGGAACTCGGGGAGAGTCTGCGGATCGGGCGAGCCATCGCCGCCGCGGTTCCGGCCGCTGATCGCCAGCGGCGCGCGGCGGCTACCCTCGTGGCCGTGCTCGAGACGACCGGTGCCCGCACCCTCACCGCGCCGGGGGCTGCGTCGGTGGCCCTGTGGCTGGAGGCCTGGCTGCGCGGCGGCGCGGGTGCCGACGACCTGCTGGCCGTCCTGGCCAGCGCCGCACCCGACACGCCGGTCGTCATGGCCCAGGGCCAGGGCAACCGTCCCCTCGAGGCCCTGCTGCGGGACCTGCGGGCGCTCGACGTCGTCGCCGCGTGGCCGCTGCTGCCCCGCGCGGGCAGCGCGATCGGCTGGCCCCGGGACCTCGCCGGGCCCCCGGTGCCCGCCGTGCTGCTCGTCGGGCCGCAGCCGGTCGCTGCTGCCTCGCCGGAGGTGGCCGGGTTGCACCCCGACGCCCGGGGGGTCCTGCAGGCGACGCTGCACGGCTGGGCGGTCCAGCCCTGCGCGACCCCGCTGGCCCCGCTGCTGGCCCAGGGCCTCAGCCCGCGGGCAGGGGCACGGCGCTTCACCGAGCTGCTCGACACCGCGGCGCGCGACCTCGCGCGCCTGGGCCTGGAGCGACCGCCGACGGGCACCACCGCCAGCCGGTGGGGGCGCGCCCTGGTGGAGCTTCCCGCCAGCACCGAGCCCGCGCTGGGCGCCCTGCTGCATCGGATCGCGACGGTCCTCGACGCCCTCGAGCTGGCCCTCGGTGACGACGGCGCCGCCGTGACCGCCGCCGAGGCGCGTGCCCGGGCCAGCGGGCTGCACCGGCTGCACGGCGAGCTCGTGGACCTCGTGACGGCCGTCGCCGTCGGGGTGTCGATGACCGCCCCGGGCCTGCAGCCGTGACACCGAGCACCTTCCACGCGACCGTGGTCGGCGTGGACCGGCCGGGGGTCACCGCGCGCATGTTCGCCGCGCTCACCGGTGCCACGGTGCTCGACCTCGAGCAGGTCGTGGTGGCCGGGCAGCTGGTCCTCGGTGCGGTCCTGGCCGCCCCGGCGGGATCCGGCGCCGAGCTCGCCGCCCGCCTCCAGATCGCGGTGCCGGACTTCGAGGTCACCGTGCGCGAGCTCGTCGGCGGCGACGAGCCGGGGGCGGCGATCACGTGCACCGTCACGCTGGTGGGCCGCGCCATCCCCGCCGAGGCCGTGAGCCTGCTCGCCGGCACGATCGCTGCCGGGGGCGCCAACATCGTGCGCATCGACCGCATCGCCGCCTACCCCGTGACCGCCCTGGCCCTCGAGGTCGCCGCCCCGGACGTCGATGCCCTGCGCCTGGCCCTGGCCGCGCGGCCCTCGACGCTGGACGTGGACGTCTCGGTCCGCCCGCACACCCTGTCCCGGCGCGGCGTCCACCTGGTCGTCATGGACGTCGACTCGACGCTGATCCAGGACGAGGTGATCGAGCTGCTCGCCCGGTTCGCCGGCCGCGAGGAGCAGGTACGCGCGGTCACCGAGGCGGCGATGCGCGGCGAGCTGGACTTCGCCGAGTCCCTGCACGCCCGCGTGGCGCTGCTCGCGGGGCTGCCGGTCGAGGTCATCGATCGGGCTCGCGACGAGATCCGGCTGACCCCGGGCGCCCGCACGCTGTGCCGCACGCTGCGCCGGCTGGGCTACCGCATCGCCCTGGTGAGCGGGGGCTTCACCGAGGTGATCGCGCCGCTGGCCGCCGAGCTCGACGTGGACGCCGTGCGTGCCAACGGCCTCGAGGTCCGCGACGGCCGGCTGACCGGCCGGGTCCGCGGCCCGGTCGTGGACCGGGCCGCCAAGGCCGAGGCCCTGCGCGAGTTCGCCGCGGCGTTCGGCATCGACGTGGCCAACACCGTCGCGATCGGGGACGGGGCCAACGACCTCGACATGCTCGCCGCCTCCGGGCACGGGATCGCGTTCAACGCCAAGCCGGTCGTGCAGGCCGCAGCCGACACCGCGCTCAACGTGCCCTACCTCGACACGGTGCTGTACCTGCTCGGCATCAGCCGCGAGGAGGTCGAGCAGGCCGATGCCCTGGCGGCCACGGAGGCGCTCGGGGGGTCCTGAACCGACGGCACGCCGGTGCCGCCGGCAGGCGGTCGGGCCCGGCCCGGGGTCAGTCCTTCGGGGTCAGGAAGGCCTCGAGCGACGCGGCCCCCGGACGCACGTCCGCCCAGGCCCCGGCCACGCCCAGCACCGCCACCGCGCAGGTGGGGAACTTCAGGTCGATCCGGTCGCGGAGCTCGCGCGCGCCGTGGTCGGCCAGGCGCAGCACGAGCTCGGACACGCCCGGCTCGTGGCCCAGCACGAGTGCCGTGGCCGCCGAGCCGGGCAGGTCGCGGACGACCTCGAGCAGGCCCGCGCCCCAGTCCCGGTAGATCCGCTCGTCGATGCGCACGTCCGGGACCGGGTCGAGCTGCTCGGCCAGCAGCGCCCAGGTCTCACGCGTGCGCTGGGCGGGACTGACGACGGCCACGTCGACCGCGCCGACCAGCGCGTGCAGGCGCGCCCCGACCCGCGGGGCGTCGGCGATCCCGCGCTCGGCCAGCGGCCTGCCGACGTCGGGAACGCCCGACGGGTAGGCCGACTTCGCGTGCCGCACCACCACCAGCTGCCTGCGCCCGTGCTTCACGAGCGACTACCCTGCCACGATGGACGCCGCGAAGGAGCCCGCCGACGACGATCGCGACCCCGCGGGAGCGCCCGAGCCCCAGCGCCGGGTCATGCCGATCGGCGGCGCGGAGGACAAGCTGGGCCCCAGCCGCATCCTGCGCCGGTTCCTCGCCGAGAGCGGGGGGTCCCAGGCCCGCATCGTGGTGTGCCCGACCGCCTCGGCGCTGGGCCCGGAGATCACCGAGCTCTACGAGAAGCTGTTCCACCGCCTCGGGGCGGCGGAGGTCGCCACGGTCCGCCCGCGGGACCGGCGCGAGGCGGACAAGGAGTCCCTGGCCGAGGCCGTCGGGCAGGCCACCGGCGTGTTCTTCACCGGCGGCAACCAGATGAAGCTGGCCAGCACGATCCGCGGGACCGTGTTCGGCGACGCCGTCGTCGCGGCCTACCGGCGCGGGGTGGTGGTCGGCGGCACGAGCGCCGGGGCGTCCGTGGTGAGCGAGCACATGGTCGGCTACGGCAGCCCGGGCACCACGCCGAAGTTCCGCATGGTCGGCCAGGCCCAGGGCCTGGGGCTGCTGCCCGGCGTCATCGTCGACCAGCACTTCGCCCAGCGCGATCGTTTCGGCCGGCTGCTCAACCTCATCGCCAGCTCCCCGGACCTGCTCGGCATCGGCCTGGACGAGGACACCGCGATCCTGGTCACCGACGAGTCCGAGCTCGAGGTGGTGGGCAAGGGCTCGGTCTTCCTCGTCGACATGCGCACCGCCCTGTCCGACGCCGCCACGGCCCGCGGCACCGCGCCGCTCATGATCTCCGGCGCCGTGGTGCACTTCCTGCCCAACGGGGCCCGGTTCGACCTCACCTCCCGCAGCCTCGTGTCCTACCGTGACCACAGCGCAGTCGATCCGCTCGACCTGCCCGAGCCGACGCACGACCTGGTCCGCATCTCCCGCCAGGTCGCCGCCGAGGGGGTGGACGACTCAGTCGTGGCCCGCAACGCCCGGCGCCGCCGGCGCACGAAGGAGCACAAGGAGACCACGTGACCGATCGTCCCGCCCCCAGCGGCCCGGCCGCCCCGGACCTGACGATCGTCGAGACGCGCGTCTACCGCGGCCCCAACATCTGGTCCTACGGTCCGGCCATCCACCTGGTCGTCGAGCTCGGCTCCCTCGAGGAGCACCCCACCGACACCCTGCCCGGCTTCACCGACACCCTGCTCGACTGGCTGCCCGGGGTCGGCGAGCACTCCTGCTCCCGGGGACGCCGGGGCGGCTTCGCCGAGCGTCTGCGCGAGGGCACCTGGGTTGGCCACGTCGCCGAGCACATCGCGCTGCAGCTGCAGAGCGAGGCCGGCCACGACACCCGGCGCGGCAAGACCCGCTCCACCGGGGTGCCCGGCCAGTACCACGTCGTCTACGGCTACGGCGACGAGAAGGTCGGCCTGGCCGCCGGGCAGCTGGCGGTCCGCATGGTCAACGACCTCGTCGCCCACGACGAGGCCTTCGACTTCGCCGAGGAGTTCGAGGCCTTCCTGCTGCTGGCCGAGCGTGCCGCGTTCGGGCCCTCCACCCAGGCCCTCGTCGACGAGGCCGTCGCCCGCGACATCCCCTGGATGCGGCTCAACGACGCCTCCCTCGTGCAGCTGGGCCAGGGCTGCCACGCCAAGCGCATCCGGGCGACGATGACCTCGAACACCTCGGCGCTGGCCACCGACATCGCCAGCGACAAGGACATGACGAACAAGCTGCTGGCGGCCGCCGGCCTGCCGGTCCCGCGGTCGGACTCCGTGCGCACCCTGCGCGGCGCGCTGCAGGTCGCCCGCCGCATCGGCTACCCGGTGGTGATCAAGCCGCTCGACGGCAACCACGGCCGCGGCGTGGTCCTCAACATCACCGATGACGCCGGCCTGGAGGCCGCCTACGACGTGGCCAGGGCCGAGTCCCGCAACGGGTACCTCCAGGTGGAGTCCTACATCACCGGCAACGACTACCGGTTCCTCGTGGTCGGCGGACGGATCGCGGCGGTGGCCGAGCGGGTGCCGGCCCATGTGACCGGCGACGGGGAGCACACCGTGGCCGAGCTCGTCGAGCTCACCAACGCCGACCCCCGCCGGGGGGTGGGCCACGAGAAGGTGCTCACGCGCATCAGGGTCGACGACGCGGCCATCGCCCTGGTGCAGGCCCAGGGCCACGCGATGGACGCCGTGCCCGAGCGCGGCGCGATGGTGAAGCTGGCGCTGACGGCGAACATGTCGACCGGCGGCATCTCGATCGACCGGACCACGGACGCCCACCCGGACAACATCGAGATCGCCGAGGAGGCCGCGCGCGTGGTCGGCCTCGACGTGGCCGGCATCGACTTCATCGCCCCGGACATCACCCAGCCCGTGCGCGAGCGCGGTGGCGCGATCTGCGAGGTCAACGCCGCCCCGGGCTTCCGCATGCACACCCACCCGACCATCGGCGAGCCGCAGTACATCGCCAAGCCGGTCATCGACCTGCTGTTCCCGCCGGGGGCACCCAGCCGCGTGCCGATCGTCGCCGTGACCGGCACGAACGGCAAGACGACCACCGCCCGCATGATCGGCCACGTCTTCAAGGGCATGGGCCGCAAGGTCGGGATGACCTCGACCGATGGCGTGGTCATCGACGAGCGCCTCATCATCCGCTCGGATGCGTCCGGGCCCAAGAGCGCCCGCATGGTGCTGCAGAACCCGCGGGTGGACTTCGCCGTGCTCGAGGTGGCCCGCGGCGGCATCCTGCGCGAGGGCCTGGGCTACGACCGCAACGACGTCGCGGTGGTCCTGAACGTGGCCAGCGACCACCTCGGCACCCGGGGCATCAACACCCTCGAGGACCTCGCCGACGTCAAGAGCGTCGTCGTGGAGGCCGTCCCGCGGGGCGGGTACGCGGTGCTCAACGCCGACGATCGGCATGTCTCCGGGATGGCCCGGCGCTGCCACGGCAGCATCGTGTGGTTCTCGATGGCCGAGGAAGGCTCCCCCGCGCGCGCCACGATCGACCGGCACTGCCGCGACGGCGGGCTGGCCCTGGTCCTCGAGCGCGGCGACCTCGGGGAGTCGATCGTGCTGCGCCAGGGCAAGCGCTCCATGCAGGTCGCGTTCACCCACCTGCTGCCGGCCACGTTCGGGGGCAAGGCGCGCTTCAACGTCGCCAACGCGATGGCGGCCGCGGGCGCCTGCTTCGCCGCCGGGGCCCACCTGCACGACATCCGCGCCGGCCTGCGCACGTTCTCCACGAGCTACCACCTCGCGCCCGGGCGCCTGAACCACATCGACGTCACGGGCATCAACGTCTTCGTCGACTACGCCCACAACCCGGCGGGGCTGGACGCGCTCGGGGACTTCGTGTCGGCCTACACCGACGGCCTGGAAGCCTCGGGGTCCGATGTGCACAAGCGCCGGCGCCTCGGGGTGGTCGGCACCGCCGGGGACCGTCGCGACGAGGACATCCTCGAGCTCGGGCGGACCGCCGCGCGGCACTTCGACCTGTGCGTGGTCAAGGAGGACCGCAACCTGCGTGGCCGGGCCCCCGGCGAGGTCGCCGCGCTGGTGGAGGCGGGGGTGCGTGAGGGCATCGCCGCGGGTGGGCGGACCAAGGAGGTGCGCGTGCTCCCCGACGAGCTCGAGGCCGTGCGCTGGGCCGTCGGCCAGGCTGCACCGGGCGACGTGCTCGCCATCTGCGCGGACCGCACGGACGCCGTCTACGCCGAGCTCGAGGCCCTCGGCCACGCCGCGATGCACGAGTAGCACCGGTCCAGGGGACGACACCGCCCACCGGCACGCCGAACGGCGTCAAGGACATACAGGCGGTGGCACCACCCATTCCGCACGGGGTGACCTGGCCACTACCCTCGCCGCACGTCCGCCGCGCTCAGCGTCATCGCCCTCGTCGCTCGGCAGGCGCAGGAGGAGCCATGGGCGGCTACGACACCGGCGACCTGCACCGACGGCAGCACCAGGGCCAGACCGCCCACGCGGTGCTCGGCGACCTCGACGGCAGCTCCCGTCGACGGTGGCGCGCCCTGCTCCTCCCGGTCGGGGTGCTCCTGCTCGGCCTGGTGCTCGCGCTGTGGGGGCCGCTGCCGGGGCTCGGGGTGATGCTCGCCATCGGCGGCACCATGGGGACGGCGATCACGGCTGTCATGGTCCTGGTGGACGGGCTGTCATGACGCCCAAGGCGTGCGATCGCCGGGTTGGATCAGGGCGCGTGGCAGCCGCCCTGGTGCTCACCCTGGCGCTGTCGGGCTGCACCGGGGGCGACGGCCGGAGCGCGCCGGCGCCCGACACCGGCGCCTCCGCGACTGGGGCCGCGACCGCCACCCCCTCACCGTCCGGCTCCCTGGGGGCCGCCATCGCCGCGGAGGCGGTCGAGGACCTGCTGCCCACCGACCTGCAGGCCGAGACCTACTTCGACATGGACCGCGCCACCTGGCAGCGGCAGCGGCAGGCGGCGCTGGCGCAGCCCTGGCGGATCGTGGCGCTCGGGGGCGTCGAGTACGCGGCTGCCTGCGACGGCAGCGGCGAGCCCACCGTGGTGTACATCGACGGATGGGACTCCCCGGCGGCCGACGCCTGGTCACTGGCGGCTGCGGAACAGGCGACGTCCACACGGGTCTGCCTGTTCGACCGGCCGGGCATGGGTCTCGCGCCGCCCCGGCCCGGAGCGGCCCCGCACAGCACCCCGGAGCAGCACGCCGAGGAGATGCTGGCCGTGCTCGCAGTCCTGGGCGAGTCGGGTCCGTACGTCCTGGTCCCGTGGTCCTACGGCGGGCTGGTGGCCCGGGCAGCAGCCGTGCAGCATCCGGACGAGGTGGCCGGCATGGTGCTGGTCGATGCGACATCCCCCCTGCAGTCGGGGCTCGACGAACCCTGGAACGGCGAGAACGGCATCGTCGACACCAACACGGTCGCCACCACGGTCGGGGGCGGGCCGGACATGGGCGATCGACCGGTCATCGTGCTCGAGGCCGGCGTCTTCGACCCTGAGATCCCGAAGGCGTTCGTCGAGGAGTGGCACGAGCTCCAACGCCAGGCGAGCTCCATCTCCGACAACGCGGTCCACGCCACCGTGGACGACTCCGACCACGCGATCCCGTACCGCAACCCGGCGCTCGTGGTCGCCGCCACGACGGCGGTGGCCGAGTCGATCCGCACCGGGAACGCCCCGCTGCCGCCCTGCCCCGACGCACTGGGGGCCAACGGCGCATCGTGCGTCACCGACTGACCCGCCCGGCAACGACCGGCCCAGCCCTGCACGGCGGCGGGCTCAGCGGCGCGCCGCGGCTGCCTTGGCCTGGAGGGTCGCCGGGTCGTCGGCAGTCCCGCCAGCCCGTTCGAGCAGGGCGACGCACGCCTCGCGCTCCTGGTGGATCATCATCGCGAGCACGTCGCCGTCGCGGGCCCGGGCGAGCATCGCGCGCAGCCCCGAGGGCTCGTCGGGGGTCTCCTCGATGGGGGTGCGCCCGGCCAGCGCCAGGCCAGCGCGCTGCAGGCTGTCGATCTCGGCCTGGCTGCGCCCGCGCAGGTAGTGCGACTTGGCCGCGAGCTGCACCGTGTCGGCCGCCTCGCCGGCCAGCCGGGCCACCTCGGTGATGCCCGCGTCGGTGCGGTCCCCCGCGTTGCCGATCGACACGTGCAGCGCCGCCCCGGGCCGGCGCAGGCCGACCCCCACCCGCAGCAGGGCCTCGGCACCGGCCTCGTTGTGGGCGAAGTCGAGGATCACGGTCGCCGAGCCCCCGTCGGTCGTCGGCACCGACCACACGTTCATCCGGCCCGGGCTCGTCGCGGCGTCCGGGCGGAACGAGTGCAGGCCCGCGAGCACGGCCTGGACCGGCAGGCCGGCGGCCAGTCCGGCGCTCGCCGCGGCCAGGGCGTTGGCCGTGTTCTCCCGCGACAGCCCGGCGACGGTGACCGGCACCGACTCGACGGCCCCGAGATCGACGGGCTCGCCCCGCCAGCCCTGCACCACCAGCCGCCCGTCCTCGACCGTCGACAGCGGCGCGCCGAGGCTGCGGGCGAACGTCGCGCCCTCGCCCGCAGGATCGAGCGCGAACAGCCAGGGCCGCCCGGGACCGGCGTCGTGGTACCGGCGCACGAGCGGATCCTCGGCGTTGAGCACCGCCCATCCGCCCGCGCGCACGACCCGCACCACGGTCGACTTCGCCCAGGCCAGCTGCTCGACGGTGTCGATGCCCTGCAGGCCCAGGTGGTCCGGGCTGACGTTCGTGAACACCGCCACGTCCACGGCCGACACGCCCATGCCGCGCAGCATGAGCCCACCGCGCGCCGTCTCCAGCACGGCGAAGCCCAGCCCGCGGGTGCCGAGCACCTGGCGCGCCCCGCCCGGGCCCGACCAGTCCCCCGGATCGACGCAGCGGCCGTCGACGAAGACGCCATCGGTGCTGCTCCAGGCGGCCAGCAGGCCGGCCTCGCGAGCCATCCGGCCCAGCATCCGGGTGGTCGTGGTCTTGCCGTTGGTGCCGGTCACCGCCACCGTGGGCACGGCCGGGTCCAGCACCTGGGGCGGCTCGCCGGGCTCGGCGGCGCGCACGTGGGCCACCGCGGCGGCGACGCGCTCCTCCAGCGGCCGGCGCGGCCCGTCGGCGACGACGCGGGCCAGCGCCTCGCCCAGCGCCTCCCCCTGGCCCTCGTAGCGCCACGGGAAGACCACGACCACGGACCCACCCGGCCCGGGCCGGCTCACCGCCGGGCCCACGTCGATGGCCGCCTGCTGGGCGATCCGGTCGGCCAGGGCGGCCAGCCCGGGACCGTCCAGCCCCGGCTCGGCGGAGGGGGTCAGGGTCAGGCGCACGGCTGGGGCGGCGATGTCCGGGTTCGGTCCGACCAGGACGCGCAGCTCGAGCAGCCCCATGGGCGCACACTGTGCCACCTGCCGGCCGCCCGCCTCCCGCTGAGCCGGGTTCCCGCGCCAGGCACCCCCAGCCGGGTGAGCCATCGCGCGCCGCGCCTGCGACCGGCCCCTGGCGCACCCGGGGCGCCGCACCGGCCTAGGGTGGGCGGCCATGACCTGGGCCCTGATCGACGACGCCGCCCGCGCGGCGATCGAACCGGACTTCGCCGCCCTGCCGCTCGAGGCGAGCTCGCAGGCCGCCATCGAGGCGGCGACAGCCCTGGGCGCGGAGCACTGCGACGTCCGGACCTCCCGGCAGCGCACGCGCTCGGCATCGGCGCACGACGGGCACCCGCTGGGCGTGGGTGCCGACGTGGTGACCGGCCTGGGCGTGCGGGTGCTCGTGGACGGCGTCTGGGGCTTCGCCGCGGGTGACCGTGTCGACCCCGACAGCGCCCGGCGGACCGCCGAGCAGGCCGTCGCGATGGCCAGGGTCGCCGCACCGGCCGCGGTCGAGCGGGTCACCCTCGCCGACGAGCCGGTGCACGCCGGCCGCGCCTGGGCCAACCCGCTGGTCGAGGACCCCTTCGCGGTATCCGACCGCGAGGTCCTCGACCTGCTGGTGGGACGCAGCCAGCGCCTGCTCGCCAGCCCGCACGTCCAGCACGTGGAGGCCGGCATCGTGGCCTTCCGCGACGTCGTGCACTACGCCGACAGCACCGGCACGTCCACCCTGCAGCAGCGCACCCGCGTCACGGGAACCTGGCAGGCCTTCCACGTCGGTGCCGCCGGGTTCGACGACATGAGCACGTGCGCCCCACCGGCGGCGCGCGGCTGGGAGTACCTGACCGGGGCCGACGGCCAGTGGGCCTGGGACGACGAGCTGGCCCAGCTGCCCGAGTGGCTGGCCGAGAAGGCCACGGCACCCTCGATCGAGCCGGGTCGCTACGACCTCGTGCTCGATCCCACGAACCTGTGGCTCACGATCCACGAGAGCGTCGGGCACGCGACCGAGCTGGACCGGGCGCTGGGCTACGAGGCCAACTACGCGGGCACCAGCTTCGCCACCCCCGATCAGCTGGGCACGCTGCGCTACGGCACGCCGCTCATGCACGTCACCGGCGACCGGGTGGCACCGTTCGGCCTGGCGAGCATCGGCTTCGACGACGAGGGGGTGGCCGCGCAGCAGTGGGACCTGGTCCGCGACGGCATCCTCGTGGGCTACCAGCTCGATCGGCGGATGGCCGCCGAGCACGGGTTCGGCCGCTCGAACGGCTGCGCGTTCGCCGACGCCGCCATCCACGTGCCGATGCAGCGCATGCCGAACGTGAGCCTGCAGCCGGATCCCGGCGGCCAGGACCTCGAGGGCCTGCTGGCCGGCGTCGAGGACGGGCTCTACATCGTGGGCGACAAGTCGTGGTCGATCGACATGCAGCGCTACAACTTCCAGTTCACCGGCCAGCGCTTCTTCCGGATCCGCTCGGGCCGCCTCGCCGGCCAGGTGCGCGACGTGGCCTACCAGTCGAGCACGCCCGCGTTCTGGGGGTCGCTGCGGGCGCTCGGCGGCCCGTCCACGTACCTGCTCGGCGGTGCGCTCAACTGCGGCAAGGCCCAGCCGGGCCAGGTCGCGCCGGTCAGCCACGGCTGCCCGGTGGCCGTCTTCGAGGGGATCAACGTGCTCAACACGCAGCGGGAGGCGCAGGCATGAGGCCCCAGGAGATCGTCGAGCGCGGCCTGGCGATGCTGGGGGCCGACCGCGGGACCGTCGTGGTCGAGCACCAGGGCGTGGCGAACCTGCGCTGGGCGAAGTCCACCCTCACGACGAACGGCCTGAGCACCAGCCAGCAGGTGCACGTGGCGGTCCTGCCCGAGGTGCCGGGCGGGCGGGCCGCCGGCTCGGCCAGCGGCGTGGTCCGCGAGCCCGAGCACCTCGCGGCGCTGGTCGACCGGGCCCGGGCCGCGGCGCTGGACTCGGGGCCGGCCGAGGATGCCGCCGACGACGTGCCCGCCCGCCCGGGCAGCCCGGACTGGGAGCAGGCGCCGCAGGACACGTCGGCGCAGGCGCTGGCGCCGGTGAGCGCCCTGCTGGGCGACGTGCTGCGCGATCGCGAGGTCGAGCACTTCGGCTACGCCGAGCACAGCGTGGCGACCAGCTACCTGGGCACGACGGCCGGGCTGCGGCTGCGCCACGTGCAGCCCTCGGCACGCTTCGAGCTGTGCGGGAAGTCGGCCGGGCGGACACGCTCGGCCTGGGCCGGGCGTGCGGGGCGCGACTTCGCGTCCGCGGAGCTGGCCGGCGCCTCCGACGAGGTGCGCCGTGGCCTGGCCGCCCAGGCCACCCAGGTCGACCTCGCAGCGGGCCGGCACCGCGTGGTGCTGTCGTCCTCGGCGGTGGCCGACCTGCTCATCTACCTGCTGTGGTCCGCGGCAGCCCGCGACGCCGTGGAGGGCCGCACCGCGTTCGCCCGACCGGGGGGCGGCACGCGCGTCGGCGAGCGGCTCACGAGCCTGCCGTTCTGGCTCCGCTCGGACCCGGATGCCCCCGGCCTCGAGTGCGCCGACCACGTGCAGGACACCGCCAGCTCGGCGCTGTCCAGCGCCTTCGACGCGGGCCTGCCGCTGACCGGCACGGACTGGATCCGCGACGGCGAGCTGCGCGCGCTGGTGGGCACCCGGCACGCTGCGGCGCTGGCGGGCCTGCCCACGACCCCGTTCATCGGCAACTGCCTGGCCGGCGTGGACGGGCACGCGGGCTCCCTCGACCAGCTGGCGGCGCGCATCGGCGACGGCCTGCTGGTCACCTGCCTGTGGTACATCCGCGAGGTCGACGCCCAGCGGCTGCTGCTCACCGGGCTCACCCGCGACGGTGTCTACGTGGTGCGCGACGGCGCCGTCGTCGGGGCGTGCCGCAACTTCCGGTTCAACGAGAGCCCCATCGCGATGCTCGATCGCATCGTCGACGCCGGCGCTCCGGCCGGCTGCCTGCCCAGGGAGTGGGCGGACTGGTTCACCCGCACCGAGGTGGCCCCCCTGGCCATCGACGGGTTCAACCTGTCGACGCCCAGCGAGGCCATCTGACGCGCGCGCGCCGCGCCTCGAGGTCAGACGTCCTCGAGGCGGAAGCCGATCTTCATCGAGACCTGGAAGTGGTCCACCTCGCCGTCACGGATGTAGCCGCGGACCTGGGTCACCTCGAACCAGTCGATGTGGCGGATCGTCTGCGCGGCGCGCGCGACGCCGTTGCGGATGGCCTGGTCGACCCCCTCCGGGCTGGTCCCGACGATCTCGGTGAGGCGGTAGGTGCGGCTGCTCATGCTGGGTCTCCTGGTGGACCGACAGTGGTGGACATCCGCAGGATGCCGCATTCGCGGGGCAGCCGTACGCTGGGGCGGTGCCACGCCGCGATGAAGTGCATCGCATCACCTCCGCCGACCCGGACCCGCCCCGGGAGCTGGTGCACCGCGAGCGGACCTACCTCATCCTCATGGCCACCCGCATGGTGGCCATCGTCGTGGCGGTGGTCGTGCCCGGGTGGTGGCGCGGGGTCGCCATCGCGCTGGGGGTGCTCCTGCCCTACGTCGCCGTCGTCCTGGTGAACCAGGCGCGCACCCGGGGCACCGAGCTGGACCCCTACGCGTTCGTGCCCGACCACAAGGTCGCGGTGGCCGACCGCCCGTTCGAGGGCACGATCATCCGCCCCGAGGACTGAGCCCTACCAGAGGATGTCCTGGTCCTCCACCACGCCCGGCAGGCCGTCGAGCACGTGGGTCCGGCCGGCGACGTCGAGCTCGCCGCTGAAGTGGCCCACCGGCTGCACGAAGCTGCTGCGCAGCACCCGCACGTCGACGAGCTCGCGGTGCTCGGCGATCGGGTCGAACCGCAGGCGCACGGAGCCGTCCACGGTCGTGATCTGCCACGGCGCGCGCACGTCGGCCCGGTCGAACGCGAAGCGCAGCCGCGGGTCCACGGGGTGCGGCCGGCCGTCGACCCAGACGGCGCCCTCGCGCGAGTGCTCCCCCACCCCGGAGAACCCCTCGGTGAGGTTGAAGCCGAGCACCGTGCCGTCGGCGAGGCGGCCGGTGCCGAAGGCCCACCGCCAGGCGGTGTGCCGGGGCAGGAAGCCCCGGGTCATGTCGTAGCCACCGAGGCCGCCGGTGAGGTCGTAGGTCGTCACCCCGCCGTCGGCGTGCACCCGCAGGCCCCCCTTGACCGCCAGGCCGCAGGCCTTCGCCGTGACGGACACGCTGGACCGCTCGCCGTGGCGCACCTGCGAGACCGCCGTGATCCCCTGGCCCGGCTCGCGCAGCTCGAGGTCGAGCCCCAGCCACGGCCGGGTCAGCCGGGTCAGCCGGGGCAGCGCGACGCCGCCGTGGGCCAGCCGGATGGTCCAGCGGGTGAGGTCGCCGTCGCGGGCCACCGCGTAGACGGTGCCCGGCAGCCGGTAGCCGGCGCGCAGCCCGGGGCCCGGGTGGTCGTTGACGCTGGCCAGGGCGCCCATGCGGCTGGACTCGGCGATCACCGCCCCTGAGCGCAGGTCGGTGACCATGCAGAAGCCCGACCCGGTCACCGCGGCGTTCACCATGACCGCGACCACCGACACCTCCGGGGTGGCGGCGAAGCAGTAGACCCAGCGCTTCTGGCGCAGGTAGCGCTCGACACGTCCCGCCGGGCCGGCGGCCCCGAGGCGGTGGGCGGCCGCGAGGTCGTCGAGGCCGGTGGTCCCGACGATGCCCCGGTAGCCGCCGAAGGCGGGGTTGCCATCAGGGTCGACCGCGCGCGCCGGCGCGGGCAGCAGCGGCTCGATCGTGGGGGGTGCCTGGTGCTCGGTCACGTTCGCGACGCTACGCCCCGTGCGCCGTCGAGGGCGCGGTCAGCCCAGCTCGGCCAGGGTGCGCGCGAGCAGGTCCCGGGTCTCCTCGAGCAGCATGACCATGGTGCGCGCCCCGCCCACGGTGGTGATGAAGTTCGCGTCCCCGCGCCACCTGGGCACGATGTGCTGGTGCAGGTGCCCGGAGATCCCGGCGCCGGCCGCGGGCCCCTGGTTCAGGCCGATGTTGAACCCGTGCGGGCCGCTGGCAGCGCGCAGGGCGCGCATCATCCGGTCCTGCCAGTCGTTGAGCTCCGCGCGCTCCTCACCGGTCAGCTCGGTGTAGTCCGCGACGTGGCGGTACGGGCAGATGAGCAGGTGCCCGGGGTTGTACGGGAACAGGTTCATGACGACGAACGCCGAGGGGCCGCGGGCCACGACCAGGGAGTCCTCGGCCCCGTCCTCGAGGCAGAACGGGCAGTCCGCACCCGCGTCGGTCGTGGGCGGGCGCGACTCGCCGCGGATGTAGGGCATCCGATGCGGCACCCAGAGCCGGTCCCACTCCTCGTGCCCCATGCGCGCTCCTCAGACCTGGCGGTGCTCGGCGATGGCGGCGGTGATCTCGGCGATGGCCTCGGCCAGTGGCACCCCGTTGCGCTGCTCGCCCGAGCGGAACCGGAAGCTCACCGCCCCGGCGGCCAGGTCGTCGTCGCCGGCGATGAGCATGTAGGGCACCTTCAGGCGCTGGGCGTTGCGGATCTTCTTCTGCATGCGGTCGTCGGACCCGTCCACCTCGACCCGGACACCCGCGGCGCGCAGCTGGGCGGCGACCTCGTGCAGGTAGTCCACGTGCCGCTCGGTGACCGGGATGCCGACCACCTGCACCGGCGCCAGCCAGGGCGGGAACGCCCCCGCGTAGTGCTCGGTGAGCACCCCCATGAACCGCTCCACCGAACCGAACAGCGCCCGGTGGATCATCACCGGCCGCTGGCGCGTGCCGTCCGCCGCCTGGTACTCCAGCGCGAAGCGCTCGGGCAGGTTGAAGTCCAGCTGGATCGTCGACATCTGCCACGTGCGCCCGATCGCGTCACGGGCCTGCACCGAGATCTTCGGCCCGTAGAAGGCCGCCCCGCCGGGGTCGGGCACCAGCGACAGCCCGGAGGCCTCGGCGACCTCGGCCAGCGTCGCGGTGGCCTCCTCCCACAGCGCGTCGTCGCCGACGGACTTGTCGGGGTTCTTCGTCGACAGCTCGAGGTAGAAGTCGTCGAGGCCGTAGTCCTTCAGCAGGTCGAGCACGAACTGCAGCAGGGAGGCGAGCTCGTCGCGCATCTGGTCGCGGGTGCAGTAGATGTGCGCGTCGTCCTGGGTCATCCCACGCACCCGCGTCAGGCCGTGCACGACGCCGGACTTCTCGTAGCGGTACACCGACCCGAACTCGAACAGCCGCAGCGGCAGCTCGCGGTAGGAGCGCCCGCGGGAGCGGTAGATGAGGTTGTGGAACGGGCAGTTCATGGGCTTGAGGTAGTAGTCGGCCCCGGCCCGGCGCACCTGGCCCTGCGCGTCGCGCTCCTCGTCGATGCGCATGGGCGGGTACATGCCCTCCGCGTACCACTCGAGGTGGCCGGAGGTCTCGAACAGGTGCGCCTTCGTGATGTGCGGGGTGTAGACGAACTCGTAGCCCGCCACCTCGTGCTGGCGCCGGGAGTAGTCCTCCATGGTGCGGCGCATGATGCCCCCGCGGGGGTGGAACACCGGCAGGCCCGAGCCGATCTCGTCGGGGAAGCTGAACAGGTCCAGGTCGATCCCGAGGCGGCGGTGGTCGCGCTTGGCGGCCTCCTCGAGGAAGCTCAGGTAGCCCTTGAGGCCGTCCTTGTCCGGCCAGGCGGTGCCGTAGATGCGCTGGAGCTGCTCGTTGGCCTGGTTGCCCAGCCAGTAGGCGGCCGAGGAGCGCATGACCTTGAACGCGTTCGGCGCGATCACGCGGGTGGTGCCGCCGACCTCCATCACCTCGGCGCCGCCCTGGCTGCCCAGGAGGCGGCACTTGTACGGCTCCCCCGCGAGCTCGGCGCGGGCGTCGGCCTCGGTGACGACCCGGCGCACGAAGCGCTGGCCCTGCTTGAGGATCTCCCCCATCCGCCGCTCGATGCGCTGCAGGTCCTCGGGGGTGAACGGCTCGGCGACGTCGAACTCGTAGTAGAAGCCGTGCTCGATCGGGGGGCCGATGCCGAGCTTGGCGTCCGGGAAGACGTCCTGCACGGCCTGGGCCATGACGTGGGCGGTGGAGTGGCGCAGCACCCGCAGGCCGTCCTCGTCGCCGACCATGACCGGCTCGACCGTCGCGCCGGCCACCACCGGCTGGTCGAGGTCCACCAGCTGCCCGTCCACCCGGGCCACGACGACCCCGCGCAGGTTCGGCACGTGCGCGCCGAGCACGTCGGCCCAGGTCGTCGTGCCGTCGACGTCCCGCTGGTGCTGCTCCCCGGCGACGATGACGGTGACCTGCGCTGGCATGGTGCTCCCTGAGGTGCGGACCCGATCGGTTCGGGCCTCGGGCCCGGGCATTCCGGGCGTGGGCAAGCCTATCGACCCGTCGTGAGCGGTGGCTGCGGCGACCGCGGTGACTGCGCTACCGTCCGATGGTGGCTGAGCTGCGGTTCGTCCTCGCTGCGGGCTGCTATGACGCAGCGACCGCCGCCCGGGCCGACCTGCGGGACCTCACCAACCCGGGCCCCACCTGCGAGGTGATGGCCGGCACCGCGCTGCTGCACCACGAGCCCGAGCACGCCCGGCTCGAGCACCTGCGTGGGGGCACGACGGCGTTCTGGGCCGGCACGGGCGGCGCGGTCGGGGTGCTCGCCGGGATCCTCGTCGGCATCCCGCTGCTCGGTGCTGCCGCGGGCGTCGTGCTCGGCGCCATCCTCGGACGGCGCCGGTCGGCGCACGAGGCCGAGGACTTCGCCGCCCTGCTGGGTGACGACCTGCCGGTCGGCGCGGTGGGCCTGCTGGTGATCACGCCCGAGCGCTACGCCGGCGAGGTCCGCTCCGGCATGACCCGCGCGCGGCGCACCACCGGGCGCACCCTCGACGACGAGCACACGCTGGCCCTGGCACGCAGCCTCGTCCGGGGCGACCCGGTGGCCACCGAGGCCCTCAGCCCCGATCCCCCACTGGACCACGACGCGACCTGACCCAGCCGGACCCCCGGGTCGGCGCCTGCCACGAGTGGCCCGCCAGACGCGAACAGCCCCGGGATCCGGGGCTGTCTCGGTGGGCGATACGGGGATCGAACCTGTGACCTCTCGCGTGTGAAGCGAGCGCTCTAACCGCTGAGCTAATCGCCCGAGGCCGCCAATGGTAGCAAAGCCGGCGCGTGGGATCGGACCGATCGCCGAGCGCGCGGTGCCACGCCGGGGACGCCGCCACCGGTCAGGCGAACAGCCCCCGGAACCAGTCCACGGCAGCATCGAGCAGGCCCATGAGGGGCGCGATCGTCAACCCGAAGCGGTCCAGGTAGACGATCGTCGCCACACCCACGATGACACCGGCGATGGCACCCAGGATGAGGTTGCGCTTGCGCCGGCGCGGGTCCATCGCGGCGGCCTGCGCGCGGCGCGCGGCGTCCTTCACGGGGTCGAGCACCCGGGTGGCCCAGGTGAACTCCGAGGCGAGCACGACCAGGCCCAGGATCAGGGCCCCGAACCCGGGCCCCGGGAAGATGAACATGATCAGCCCGGCGGCCACCAGGGTCAGGCCCAGGGTGAGCACCATGACCCGCCACGCGGTGTCGAGGGCGCGCCGCTTGCGGATGCGCTCGCGGACCCGCCGGATGCGGGTGGCCAGCTTCGGCGGGGCCTTCTGCTCGACCCGTCGGAACGCCGCCGTGGAGCGCTCGCGCAAGTGGTGGCGGAACGTCTCCTCGGTGGGGTCGTCCGCCTCGCGGGGCACGTCGGCGGCGCTGGGCGGGGGCGGTGTGTCCCCTTCGTGGGGATGTGCCGGATCCGTCCCCCTGGCGATGGGCTCCCGGCGTGACACGACTCACACCCTAACGGCGCTTGTTGCCACCGGCAGGGGGTACCAACGTGGTGTCATTGCGCTACCGGAACGGTCGCGCCAGGGCACTCGAGGAAGGGATCGCAATGCAGGGCAACCTCCCCACCGCGGTGACAGCCGAGCTGTCGCTGCGCATGGTGGTGGACTCCGACGCCACCATCGAGGTGCCGTGCTCGCTGGAGTACCGGGCCGAGGAGCCCTACGCGGTGCGTGCCACCTTCCGCACCGGGGTGGCCGACATCGAGTGGATGTTCGGCCGGGACCTGCTGCTCGAGGGCCTGCAGCGCCCCTCGGGCGAGGGTGACGTGGTCATCTGGCCCGAGCACACCGGGGACGCCCCCCTGATCCTGCTGGCCCTGAACTCGCCGTCCGGGCAGGCCGTGCTCGAGTGCGACCGGCCGCACGTGGAGCTGTTCCTGCGGCGCACCTTCGAGGTCGTCCCGCTCGGTGCCGAGACCCTGACGACCGACGTCGACGGCTGGATCACCGGCATCCTCGGTGAGGGCCTCACCGAGGTCTGATCCCCGGCCCCATCACGAGCGTTCCCGAGCCCCCCGTCCTGTCTGGGCGGGGGGCTCGGACGTGCCGGCCCGATCAGGGGTTCCAGGCCTGGCCGGCCCGCTGCGCGAAGACGGCCGCGATCCGGGCGGTGACCGGTCCGTGCTCGCGCTGCCACACCACGGAGCCCTGCGCGTCGAGGACCCGGTCGACGGGGTGCACGTCGCGGGTGGACGAGGTGATGAAGACCTCGTCGGCCTCCTCGAGCGCGACCAGCGGCTGGTCGTGCTCCTGCACGGGCGCGCCCGCGTCGGCGCACCACTCGAGCACCAGGCCGCGCGTGATGCCGGCCAGGCACCCGCTGCTCAGGGGCGGGGTCGTGACCACGCCGTCGCGCACGAGGAACACGTTCGAGCCGGTGCCCTCGCACAGGTCGCCGGCGAGGTTGCCGAGCACGGCCTCCCCCGCCCCGATCCCCTTGGCCCAAGCCAGCACGAGGACGTTCTCGGCGTAGGAGGTGGACTTCAGGCCCACGAGTGGGCTGCGCTCGTTGCGCGGCCACGGCGCGAGCGCCAGCGTCGTGGCCGGCGGCCATGCGGTGGCCGGGGCCACCGCCACGGCCAGGGTGTGGGAGGCCGCGCTGCGGTCCGAGCCCAGCGGCCCGGCGCCGGACGTGAGCGTGACTCGCACGCGCCCGGGGTGCTCGGTGAGCTCGGGATTGGCCGCGCAGACCGCCAGCAGCGCGTCACGCACCTCGTCGGCGTCGGGCTCCTCGATGCCCATGCCGCGGGCCGAGGCCTGCAGGCGGTCGATGTGCCGGTCCATCGCGAAGGGCACGACGCCCACGGCGGGGTCGACCGTGGTGCGCAGCGTCTCGAAGACGCCGTCGCCCACGGTGAAGCCGTGGTCGAGCACTCCGATGCGGGCCTCGTCGGCCGGCACGAGCCGCCCTGCCACCCAGTACCTCACGCTGGCCCCTCCCTTTCGCGCGCCCATCTGCTGGTCCCGGCCGCCACGCGCAGCAGCCGGTCGGCCTTGAGCTCGGTCTCCTGCCATTCCTGGGCCGGGTCGCTGGCCCAGGTGATGCCGGCCCCCGTGCCGAAGCACAGGGTCGTCCCCCCGGGACCATCCTCGCGCCAGAAGGTCCGGATGGTCACGGCGAGCTCGGCCGTCCCGGTGTCGGCGTCGATCCACCCGAGGGTGCCGCAGTAGGGCCCTCGGGGCACCGGCTCGAGGGTGCGGATGACGTCCAGCGCGGCCAGCTTGGGGGCGCCGGTGACCGAGCCGGGCGGGAACGTGGCCTCGAGGATCGCCGACCAGCCCACCCCGGCTGCCAGCTGGCCGGCGACGGTCGAGACCAGGTGCACCAGGCCCGGGTGCTCCTCGACGGCGAGCAGGTCGGGCACGGTGACCGTGCCGGGTCGGCTGATCCGGCCGAGGTCGTTGCGCACGAGGTCCACGATCATGACGTTCTCGGCCACGTCCTTGGGCCGCAGGTCGGCGGCGGTGACCCCGGTGCCCTTGATGGGCCCGGACTCCAGCAGCGCCCCGGTGCGGCGCAGGAACAGCTCGGGCGAGGCCGAGGCCAGGTGCACCCCGTGGTCGGGCAGGCGCAGCGCGCCGGCGTGCGGCGCTGGGTTGCCGCGCGACAGCAGCCACCACAGGGCGACGACGTCGGCGTCGGGATCGACCGGCGCGCGCAGGACCCGGCACAGGTTGGCCTGGTACACCTCGCCCCGGGCGATCCGGTCCTGGATGTCCCGCACGGCGGCCTCGTACTGGGCCCGGCCCATCGAGGTGCGCCAGGCGCCGGGGTCCGGGCCCGACCAGGGGCCGGCGTCGGCTGTGCTGGGAGGGCCGGCCGTCCACTGCGCGAACCTGGCCAGCGTGAGCGCGCCCTCGAAGGTGATCGCCACGGCCCACCGCCCTCCGGCGTCGAGCGCGCGGGGGTCGGAGGCGACCTCGACCAGGTCCCGGCCCACCTGACCGCCCAGCACGGCGATCGGCGGGCGCGCGGGGGTCACGTGGGGAGCCTAGGAGGCCTCCGGTGCGGTGCGCCTGATGCAGCGCGCCCGACTGTGCCGGGCCCACCGCGTGGGCCGGTCCTGGCCCGCGCTCGGTTTTGTTCCGCCCTCCGGCGATGGGCTATCCTGCACCGGTGCCTGCAAGGCGGGCATTGCGGACGTAGCGCAGTTGGTAGCGCATCACCTTGCCAAGGTGAGGGTCGCGGGTTCGAGTCCCGTCGTCCGCTCGCAAGGGTCCTTCAGCGAGGACCGCGGTGGCGTGGCCGAGAGGCGAGGCAACGGCCTGCAAAGCCGTGTACACGGGTTCAAATCCCGTCGCCACCTCGCAGGACAACTGCACGACCAGGGCGATTGGCGCAGGGGCTAGCGCGCTTCCTTGACACGGAAGAGGTCACAGGTTCAAATCCTGTATCGCCCACCCGGGAAAGGCCCACGTCGTGGGCCTTTTCGCTTGTCCGGCTCCAGTTGCTCCGGCTGCCGGCTCCGACGCTCGAACGTCAGCGTCCTCGGCGTGCACCGGCGCTCACGCGTGCGGGCGCGGCCGCCCGTGCATCGAGCGCACGGGCCGGGGCACCGCGGCCGTGCGCCCCGAGCATCCGATCGAGGTTGCCGAG
>JALOLK010000074.1 GCA_025456015.1 Candidatus Nanopelagicales bacterium | reverse complement strand
CGCCGGCGTGGGCCTGGGCGGCATGGCGACCAAGGTGGAGGCCGCGCGGATCGCGACCGAGGCCGGCATCCCCGTCGTGCTCACCTCCGCGGCCAACGCGGCCCGGGCGCTGGCGGGCGCCGAGGTCGGCACGTTCTTCCACGCGACCGGCGACCGCTCCGCCTCCCGGCTGCTGTGGCTGGCGCACGCGACGTCGAGCCTGGGCCAGATCCACCTCGACGCCGGCGCGGTCCGGGCGGTCCGCGAGCGCGGCGCCTCGCTGCTGCCCGCCGGGATCACCCACGTGGTCGGCGGGTTCGTCGCCCGCGACCCCGTGGATCTCGTCGGCCCCGATGGGGCCGTGGTCGCCCGCGGCCTGGTCGCCTTCGACGCCGCCGAGCTGCCCGCGCTGCTCGGCCGGTCCACCCGCGAGCTCGCCGCGACCTTGGGGCCGGAGTACGAGCGCGAGGTCGTCCACCGCGACGACATGGTCCTGCTGCGCTGACCACCTGACCCCCCGGCTCCCGGCTGGGCCTCCGCGGGCGCGGGCCGTGCCCGCGGACTGCTGCGCCCGCCGGAGGCGGGCTTGCTTGACGTCCGCTCAGCACGGTCCGCACCCGCTTCATGGGCCCCCGGGCACACGCGTGGCTGGGACCCAGCGGGGGCGGTGCTTCATGAGCGGACATCAAGCAAGCCTGCGCCAGCAGGCGCAGCAGTCCGCGGTGAAGCAGCGCTCCCGCCCCCGCGCGGACGGGGCGGTCCCGCGGATCGATGGCCAGCGGACGCGAACCGGTCACGGCTGGTCCGACCTATCCTTGGCGGATGGCCGAGATCCCCACCACCGCCGTCTGCGAGCCCGAGCTGGTGCCTGACGAGCCGACGGCTGCCAGCGCCGGCCCTGACGGCACCGATGAGCGGGAGGCCGTGCTCGCCACGGCCCGGCGCGCCCGCGAGGCCGCGGTCGTGCTGCGCCGGCTCACCCGCGCGCAGAAGGACGCCGCGCTGCGGGCGATGGTCGACGCCCTGCGGTCCAGCACCGAGCGGATCGTCGCGGCGAACGCCCTCGACGTGGAGCGCGCGAGGGCTGCTGGCACCGCCCCGGCGATCGTCGACCGCCTCACGCTCACCCCCGAGCGGCTGGCCGACATCGCCGACGCCCTCGCCCTGGTCGCCGACCTGCCCGATCCGGTCGGCGAGGTCGTGCGTGGCTGGACCCAGCCGAACGGCCTGGAGATCCGCCAGGTGCGCGTCCCCATGGGCGTCGTGGCGATGGTGTACGAGGCCCGCCCGAACGTCACCGTCGACGCCGCCGGCCTGAGCCTCAAGAGCGGCAACGCCGCCCTGCTGCGCGGCTCGAGCTCGGCCTACGAGTCCAACACCGTGCTCGTGGCGGTGATGCGCGAGGCGCTGGCCGGCACCGACGTGCCGGTCGATGCCATCCAGCTCGTGCCCGGGCGCAGCCACGACGCCGTCACGGCGCTCATGACCGCCCGGGGCCTGGTGGACCTGCTCATCCCGCGCGGGGGCGCCGGGCTCATCCGCAGCGTGGTGGACCACGCCACCGTGCCGGTGATCGAGACCGGCGTTGGCAACTGCCACGTCTACGTGGACGCCGCTGCCGACCTCGAGAAGGCGGTCGCCATCCTGGTGAACGCCAAGGCCCAGCGGGTCAGCGTGTGCAACGCCGCCGAGACGCTGCTCGTGCACGCGGACATCGCCGAGGCCTTCCTGCCCCGCGCCCTGGCCGCCCTGGCCGAGCGCGGCGTGACGATCCACGGCGACCCGGGCATGGCTGCGCCCGCTGCGCAGGCCGGCATCGGGTTCGCCCCGGTCACCGACGAGGACTGGGCCGCCGAGTACTACTCCCTGGACATCGCGGCCGGCATCGTCAGCAGTGTCGACGAGGCCTGCGCCCACATCCGGCGCTGGTCCAGCGGCCACACCGAGGCGATCGTGAGCGAGGACGCCTCGGCGATCCGGCGGTTCATCGCCGGGGTCGACTCGGCCGCGGTCATGGTGAACGCCTCGACGCGGTTCACCGACGGCGGGGAGTTCGGGTTCGGGGCGGAGATCGGGATCTCCACCCAGAAGCTGCACGCCCGCGGGCCCATGGGCCTGGCCGAGCTCACCTCGACCACCTACATCGTCACCGGCGACGGGCACGTCCGGGCCTGACCGACCCTCGCGAGCCGATCCGCTAGGCTCCCGGCAGTCGCGGGAGAGGGGTGGAGCATGGTGCAGGCGCTGGTTCGGCTGGCCGAGGGCGCAGCGGAGGAGAGCCACGGCGGCGTCCCGCCAGCGGTCTTCGGCGTGGTGGGCTTCGTGGTCCTGCTGCTGCTCCTGTTCGTGGTCACGCGCTTCAACCCCGACCGCTGACGCGCCCCGTGCCGCGTCGCCTGGGCGTGATGGGCGGGACGTTCGATCCCATCCACCACGGCCACCTCGTGGCTGCCAGCGAGGTCGCGCACCTCTTCGCCCTCGACGAGGTCGTCTTCGTGCCCACCGGCCAGCCCTGGCAGAAGGAGCACCGCGCCGTCAGCGCGGCCGAGTCGCGGTACCTCATGACCGTCATCGCGACCGCCGACGACCCCCGGTTCACGGTCAGCCGGGTGGACATCGAGCGCCCGGGTCCCACCTACGCCGTCGACACGGTGCGTGACCTGCACGCCGAGCACCCCGATGCCGAGCTGCACTTCATCACCGGCGCCGACGCGCTCGGCTCGATCCTGACCTGGCGCGACCCCCACGAGCTGCTGGAGCTGGCCCACCTGGTCGGGGTGACCAGGCCCGGCCACCACCTCGACGCCGCCCACCTCCCAGCCGGCGCGGCCACGATCGTGGAGGTGCCCGCGCTGGCCATCTCCTCCACCGACTGCCGCGCCCGGGTCGCCTCTGGAGCCCCGATCAGCTACCTGGTCCCGGCGGGGGTCGAGCGGTTCATCGCCAAGCTCGGCCTGTACCGGGAGGGCCCAGCGTGAGCCCGAAGCACGCCAAGCCCGAACCGCCCGACGAGCACGTCCCGGCCGACCCGACTCCCGCGGACCCGACTCCCGCGGACCCGACTCCCGCGGGCCCCACACCGGCGGGCCCCACACCGGCGGGCCCCACACCGGCGGAGTCGGCTCCGGCTGGTCCGGACCCGGCTGAGCCGACCCCGGGGGCGCCGGTTCCGGAAGACCCTGCTGGGGGTGCTCCCTCGGCCGGCGCGGCCGCCGCGCCGCCCGCTGCCACCCTCGCGGAGCCCACCGCCGCCGCGCCGCGCCGCCGGCGCCGGCGCACCCAGCCCCCGCGGGTGCGGTCCCGCTGGATGTGGATCCTGCTCGCGGTCGTCGGGGTCGGCCTGCTCGCCTGGGTCCTGGCGCTGACGCTGCGCGACGAGCCGACCGGCACCACCGCGCCGAGCCCCACGCCGACCGGGCCGCCGCAGCAGGACACGATCCTCATCCAGGTGCGCAACGACGACGAGTTCGGGGCGGACAACCTCGTCGCCGGCGTGGGAGCCGGCCTGCCGCCCGCGCAGCTGCTGGTGCCCTCCCGGCTCATCGTCGACGTGGCCGGCGCCGGCCAGCAGACGCTGGGCCAGAGCGCCCGGCTGCTCGACCGCAGTGCCTCCCAGGACGCGCTGGGCGACCTGCTGGCCCTGCGCATCGACGGCACCCTGAGCCTGGGCCGCCTGGCGCTGGCCGGCATGGTCGACTTCGTCGGCGGCATCACCGTGACCGTCGACCGCCCGATCACCGAGGTCGACGAGGCCACCGGCGTCGAGACCGTGGTCGTGCCCGAGGGTCGGCAGACGCTGGACGGCTCCCAAGCCGCGGCGTACGCGCTGGCCTGGCTCCCCGACGAGCCGGAGGCCGCCCGGCTGGCGCGGTACTCGGCGGTGATGACGGCCACGATCGCCGGCCTGCCCGACGACGCGCTGCGCATCGAGCAGATGCTCACCTCGCTGGGCGGCTCCGCCCGGACGACCACGAGCACCACGGCGGTCGCCGAGGACCTGCGCGACCTGCGCAACGCGATCGTCGCCGGCGGGCAGCAGGTGCGCGTGCTGCCCACCAACGACGTGGAGTCCGGCGGGCTGTCGTTGGTGCGGGTGGACCTCGCCGGTGCCGACCGGGTCCTGCGCACCCTGCTGCCCACGGCCATGCTCGACGCCGCGCAGGCCAGGCCGCGGGTGCTCGTGCAGAACGGCGTGGGCACCCCGGGCCTGGGTGCCAGCGCCCGCGACCGGCTGGTCGCTGCCAACCTGGTCTACATCAACGGCGGCAACGCGGAGTCCTTCGGGCAGCCGACCACGCAGGTGCTGGTCCCCGACGGCTCGGCCGCCTCGCTGGCGCTCGGCGAGCAGGTCGCCGCTGCCCTCGGCGTCCCGGAGACGGCCGTGGCCGTGGCCGCCGAGGGGCAGAACGTGGCCGACGCCGTGGCCGTCCTGGGCGGTGACTTCCAGCCCTGAGCGGCCGCTGCGGCCGGCCGCCGGCCCACTGCTGCGGGGGTAGGGTGTGCCGCTGTGACCGCTGACCCGCACGCCATCGCGCTGGCCGTCGCGGCCGCGCGGGCGGCCTCCGACAAGCTGGCCGAGGACATCGTGGCCATCGACGTGAGCAGCCACCTCGTGCTCACCGACGTGTTCCTGCTGTGCTCGGCGGCCAACGACCGTGCGGTCCGGGCCGTCGTGGACGCCATCGAGGAGGCCCTGCTCAAGGCCCATCGCGCCAAGCCGCTGCGCCGCGAGGGGGAGGCGGAGGGCCGCTGGGTGCTGCTGGACTACAACGAGCTCGTCGTGCACGTGCAGCAGACCGAGGAGCGGTTCCACTACGCGCTGGAGCGCCTGTGGCGCGACTGCCCGCTCATCGAGCTGCCGGCGGAGGTGCACACCCCGCGCGCTGCCACCCCGTGAGCGGCGGCTGGAACGCGACGCCCGGGCGCCGCGTCGTCTTCTGGCGCCACGGCCGCACCGAGTGGAACCTGGTGAACCGGTTCCAGGGCGCGACCGACGTCCCCCTCGACGAGGTCGGGCTGGCCCAGGCCCGGGCCGCGGCCCCCGTCCTGGCCCGCCTGCGACCGGTGCGCATCGTGAGCAGCGATCTCGAGCGTGCCATGGCCACCGCCCGCACCCTGGGTGATCTCGTGGGCGTGGAGCCGCTGGCCGATCCCGACCTGCGCGAGACCAACGGCGGGGCCTGGCAGGGCCTGACCCGCGCGGAGATCGTCGCCGAGCACCACGAGCTGTTCCTGGCCTGGGTGGCCGGGCACGACGTCCGACCGCCCGGCGGCGAGGCGCGCAGCGAGGTCGTGGCGCGTGTCGTCGGTGCCGTGCACCGGCACCTCGCGGACGTCGAGCCGGGAGTGACCATGGTGGTGGTCTCGCATGGCGGCTCCATCCGTGGGGGCATCGGCGGCCTGCTCGGCCTGGCCCCCGAGCAGTGGACCGCGCTCGGCGTGATCGCCAACTGCGCGTGGAGCGTGCTGAGCCAGCTCCAGCTGGCCGGCGAGCCCGGCGGCGCGCCGGTCGTCCGGTGGCGCCTCGAGGAGTACAACGCGACGTCCTCGCCGGTGGCCGCACTCGGCGCCGACGACGCCTGACGGTCGGGCTGGCCGGGGCGTTCCACCGCTGCGCGCGGGGCCACACGCCCGTATCGCGACCCACCCGAGGGGTAGTGGGCCCCGCGGCGCCCGCCGGGCGCGTTCCGAGGAGGCTCCATGGCGCTGCGGCCCGAGCGCGCCCGCGCCGCCGGGCTGGACGCGCGGGCGGAGCGCGGGGGGTCGGTGCCCGCGCCACGGCAGCCCAATCCGGCCGAGTGGCGCGCGGGGGAGCCGGTCGTCGATCCGGCGACGTGGTTCCTGTCGGCCGAGGAGCGCGGCAACCCCGACACCGACCTCGACCGGCGCCATCCCGACGGCCTGGCGTGGACCGCGGGCAACGAGGTCCGCCCGCTCGTCCACGGTGCCACCTACTTCGCCGAGCTGCTGCATGCCGTGCTGGCCATGCGTGCCGGGGACCTGCTGCTGTTCACCGACTGGCGGGGTGACCCGGACGAGCGCCTCGACGGCCCGGGGACCGAGGTCGTCGACGTGCTGGCCGATGCCGCCCGGCGCGGGGTCGACGTGCGCGGGCTGCTCTGGCGCTCGCACGTGGCCGGTGGCCAGCTCGCCGCGGCGGAGAACCGCTCGCTGGGCGAAGCCATCACGCAGGCCGGCGGGCAGTGCCTGCTGGACATGCGCGTGCGCCGGTTCGGCTCGCACCACCAGAAGCTGGTCGTGCTGCGCCACCGGGACCGGCCGCAGGACGACGTCGCCTTCATCGGCGGCATCGACCTGTGCCACGGGCGCCGCGACGACGCCAGGCACCTGGGGGATCCGCAGGCGATCCCGATGGCCGAGGTCTACGGTCCCCGGCCGCCCTGGCACGACCTGCAGGTGGCCCTGCGCGGGCCGGCGGTCGCCGATGCCGAGCTCGTCTTCCGGGAGCGCTGGGAGGACACCAACCCGCTGACCCGCCATCCGCTGCGCGCGCTGGGCACCGCCCTGGGCTCCGACGACTGGAGTCCCGAGCCGCTGCCCACGCAGGCCCCCGGCCCGTCGCCGGCTGGGGGCACCGCGGTGCAGCTGCTGCGCACGTACCCGGCTCGCCGGCCGGCCTACCCGTTCGCCACGCGCGGCGAGTCCAGCATCGCTCGGGGGTACGTCAAGGCGCTGGGCCGGGCTCGGCGGCTGGTGTACGTGGAGGACCAGTACCTGTGGTCGGCGGAGGTCGCCGACGTCTTCGCCAGCGCGCTGCGCCGGGAGCCCGAGCTGCGGATGGTCGTGGTGATCCCGCTGCACCCCGACGCCGAGGGCCCGATGGCCGAGCCGCCGCACCTCGTCGGTCGGGAGGGCCCGCTGCGCCGGCTGCGGGAGGCCGGCGGCGACCGCGTGGCGATCTACGGCCTGGAGAACACCGCCGGGACGCCGATCTACGTGCACGCCAAGGCCTGCATCGTCGACGACCAGTGGGCCTGCATCGGGTCGGACAACATGAACCGCCGGTCGTGGACCCACGACAGCGAGCTCAGCGTGGCGTTCGTCGACACCGCGGGGGAGGGCACCCCCCGTGCGCTGCGCCTCGAGCTGGCCGCCGAGCACCTGGGGGTCGCGGCCGAGGGGCGCGGCCTGGATGACCCCGTCGACTGGTTCGAGGCGTTCCGCGACGCGGCCGCCGCGCTCGACGACTGGCACGCCGGTGGGCGGGTCGGGCCGCGCCCGCCCGGCCACCTGCGGGCCTACGTCCAGCCCCGGGTGGGCCGGCTGACCCGGCTCTGGGCGCTGCCGGCCTACCACGTGTTCGTCGACCCCGACGGCCGCAGCTTCAGCAGGCGCCGGACGCACCGCTTCTGAGCCCTGCGGCGCAGCCGCCTGCCAGTGCGACCCTGGAGGTCGACTTCCACCAGGGGGCTGGGGCTCCAGGTGTGGGGGCCGAGCCGGGGGGCGATCGCGTCCTGATGCTGGCGGACGCACGGCAAAGGCCCGCAGCAGCAGCCGCGGGCCTTCACCTTGGGTGGAGCTGAGGGGACTCGAACCCCTGACCCTCTGCATGCCATGCAGATGCGCTACCAGCTGCGCTACAGCCCCGAAGGTGACCCCCAGTCTAGGACACGATCGCGCGGGGGAGGAAATCGCCGAGGATGCCCGTGCGGGGACGAATCCGCCCTCGGGCCGGCCCCACGTCGTCGGTCCAGCGGGCGAGTCGAGCCGCCCCGGCTAGCGTGCGCGAGCCCGGTTGTTGCGGGGGTTGTGCTCCAACTCGATGAGCCCGAGGTGCTCGAGGAGCGGGGGCAGGTACATCCCGAACCTGCCCCGGTAGCCCTTGCGCTGGCCGTACCAGCCCCCGACGGGGTTGTCGGGCGAGCGCCCCCATGCCTCGATCGAGCCCGCGGCCGGCTCCTTGCCCTCGTCCGCCGCGCCCAGGGGCATCCAGTCGCCGTGGGCGACGAGCATGGCCCGCAGGTCGTCGACGGCACGCAGCAGGTAGGTCAGCCGGGTCGTGCCCACCTGGCACACGAGCAGCGGCGGATCGCTGTCCCGGTCGGCGTACATCGTGTACTGCGACGTCCCCGGCGCCGTCGTCAGCTGCCAGGGATCGTCCTTGGTGCCTGCTGCAGCCATCGGGCCTCCCGACCTCGGTGATCGGGCCGAGTGTGCCCCCGGGATCCGCCTCCTGGCCAGTCCCGCGGCCGGCCGGAGCGACGGCACGAGCCGACTACCCTTGGGCCCCATGAGTGCCACCCCGTCCGCGACGACCGATGCCCGCGAGGAGTACGACCCCGAGGCCCTGCAGGAGAAGTGGCTGGGGGTGTGGGACGAGCTCGCCCCGTTCCGCTCCGGGCGCCCGGACGACGACCGCCCGCGCAAGTACGTGCTCGACATGTTCCCCTACCCGTCGGGTGACCTGCACATGGGCCATGCCGAGGCCTATGCGCTCGGTGACGTGCTGGCGCGCTACTGGGTCCAGCGCGGCTTCAACGTGCTGCACCCGATCGGCTGGGACGCCTTCGGCCTGCCCGCGGAGAACGCCGCGATCAAGCGCGGCGAGGACCCTCGCGCCTGGACCTACGAGAACATCGCGACCCAGAAGGCGTCCATGCGCCGCTACGGCTGCTCGTTCGACTGGGACCGCGTGCTCAACACGTGCGACCCCGACTACTACCGCTGGAACCAGTGGTTCTTCCTGCGCATGTTCGAGCGCGGCCTGGCCTACCGGAAGGCCAGCAGCGTCAACTGGTGCCCGAGCTGCCAGACCGTGCTCGCCAATGAGCAGGTGGTCGGCGGCCTGTGCGAGCGCTGCGACTCCGTGGTGACCAAGAAGAAGCTGACGCAGTGGTACCTGCGCATCACCGACTACGCCGACCGGCTGCTCGACGACATGGCGCTGCTCGAGGGGCAGTGGCCCGACAAGGTCCTGCAGATGCAGCGCAACTGGATCGGGCGCTCGACCGGGGCCGAGGTGCAGTTCGCCATCGAGGGCCGTGACGAGCCCGTCACGGTCTACACCACGCGGCCGGACACCCTGTTCGGCGCGACGTTCTTCGTGGTGGCCGCCGACTCGGACCTGGCCGCCGAGCTGGCCGCGGGCACGCCGGCCCAGGCCGAGTTCGAGGCCTACCTGGCCGCGACCAAGCGCGAGACCGACATCGACCGGCTGGCCAGCGACCGGCCCAAGACAGGGGTGTTCCTGCACCGGCACGCGGTCAACCCGGTGAACGGCGCCCCGCTGCCCGTGTACGCCTCGGACTACGTCCTGGCCGACTACGGCACCGGTGCGATCATGGCCGTGCCCGCCCAGGACCAGCGCGACTGGGACTTCGCCACGACCTTCGGCCTGCCGATCGTGCGCACGGTCACCCCGCCCGAGGACTTCGACGGGGAGGCCTACGTCGGCGACGGCCCGGCGATGAACTCCGGGTTCCTCGACGGCCTGCACAAGGCCGAGGCGATCGAGGCGATCATCGGCTGGCTCGAGGAGCGCGGCAGCGGCCGGGCCGCGGTGAACTACCGGCTGCGCGACTGGCTCATCAGCCGGCAGCGGTTCTGGGGCACGCCGATCCCGATCATCCACTGCCCCGTCGACGGCGAGGTGCCCGTGCCAGACGAGCAGCTGCCCGTCGAGCTGCCCGACGCCGAGGGCCTGGACCTGACGCCGAAGGGCGCCTCCCCGCTCGGCGCGCTGGACGCCTGGTCGGTCGTCGACTGCCCGCGCTGCGGGGGTCCGGCGCGCCGCGACCCCGACACGATGGACACGTTCGTCGACTCGTCGTGGTACTTCCTGCGCTACCTGGACCCGAAGCGCACCGACGGCCCGTTCGACCCGGCGGAGGCGAATGCGTGGCTGCCGGTCGACCAGTACGTCGGCGGCGTCACGCACGCGATCCTGCACCTGCTGTACGCGCGCTTCTTCACCAAGGTCATCCACGACCTGGGCATGCTCGACGCCGTCGAGCCGTTCACGCGCCTGCTCAACCAGGGCATGGTCGTCATGGACGGGTCGGCCATGAGCAAGTCGCGGGGCAACCTCGTGCGCCTGTCCGACGAGCTGGCCGTGCACGGCGTCGACGCGATCCGGCTGACGATGGTGTTCGCGGGCCCGCCCGAGGACGACATCGACTGGGCCGACGTCTCACCTGCGGGGTCGAAGAAGTTCCTGGCCCGCGCGTGGCGGCTGGCCGGGGACGTGACCAGCGCGCCGGGCACCGATCCCGCGGGGGGCGACCTGGCGCTGCGGCGGGTCACGCACCGGTCGATCCACGACGCCGCCCGGGCCCTCGAGGACTACCGCTTCAACGTGGCAGTGGCCAAGGCGATGGAGCTGGTGAACGCCGCACGCAAGGCGATCGACAGCGGCGTCGGGCCGGCCGACCCGGCCGTGCGGGAGGCCGCCGAGGCGGTCGCGATCATCCTGTCGCTGGTGGCGCCGTACACCGCCGAGGAGATGTGGGCCCGGCTCGGCCACGAGCCGAGCGTGGCCCTGGCCGGGTGGCCGGCCGTGGACGAGGCGCTGCTCGTGCAGGAGTCGGTGACGTGCGTGGTCCAGATCGCGGGCAAGGTGCGCGAGCGCCTGGAGGTCGCGCCGGACATCACCGAGGCGGCGCTGCGGGCCCTGGCCCTTGCCACCCCGGCCGCCCAGGCGGCCCTCGGGGGCCGCGAGCCCCGCGCCGTCATCGTGCGCGCCCCGAAGCTGGTGAACGTCGTCCCGGCCTGAGCGCCCCGTCCCCCTGTGCGGCCCGCCCTGCCGGTGATCCATTCGGGTTGTGGTCCCTCTTGGGACCACAACCCGAATGGATCACGGTTGGGAGATGGGTCACGGAGGGAGGTGGCGGCCGCACCGAGCCCCGTCGCGAGGGTCGGCCGCGTAGCCTGAGCGGCCATGAGCGTCGCCCTCGTCTCGGACTCGACCGGCTACCTCACCGCCGACCTCACGCCGCCCGGGCTGGTCGTGGTGCCCGTGGCCGTGGTGCTCGGCGGCCGGTCCTACGACGAGGGCGTCCAGATCTCGCCGGGGGAGGTCGCCGACGCCCTGCGCCGCAAGGAGCCCGTGAGCACCTCGCGGCCTGCGCCGGCGAGGTTCGCCCAGGCCTACCAGGCCCTGGCTGACGAGGGCCATGACGCCATCGTGAGCATCCACCTCTCCGGGGACATGTCCGGCACCTACGATGCCGCGCGGATCGCCTCCCGGGACGCGCCCGTGCCCGTCACGGTCGTGGACGCGCGCACGGTCGGCACCGCCATGGGCTTCGCGGTGCGCACGGCCGCGGAGGTGGCCGCGGCCGGCGGGACCGCCGAGGAGGTGGCCGACGCCGCCCGGGCTCGGGCGGCCGCCTCCCGCACCTGGCTGGTCGTGGACAGCCTCGACCAGCTGCGCCGGGGCGGGCGGATCGGCAAGGCCCAGGCCCTCCTGGGAACCGCGTTGATGGTCAAGCCGGTGCTCGCTCTCGAGGACGGGATGATCGTGCCGCTCGAGAAGCAGCGCACGATGGCGCGCGCCGTGGCTCGGATGGCCGAGCTCGCCCGGGCGCACGCCGGCGACGGCGCGGCCGACGTCATCGTCCAGCACTGCGCGGCCCCGGAACGGGCCGGTGAGCTGGCCGCCACCCTGCGCTCGGCGCTGCCGGCCTGCACGGTGCACCTGGTGGAGGTGGGCGCGGTCATCAGCGCGCACGTCGGCCTCGGGACCGTCTCGGTGGCGGTATGTCCGCGCTGAGCGAGCTGCCCTGGGGGCGCCTCGCCGTCGCCGGCGCGGCCAGCTATGCCCTGGGGTCGCTGAGCCCCGCGGCGGGGGCCGCGCGCCTGCGTCGGGCCGACCTGCGGGGCACGGGCTCGGGGAACCCCGGCGCCACGAACGCCGCGCGCACGATGGGCGTCCCGGTCGGGGTGGCCGTCGGTGCGCTCGACATCGCCAAGGGCTACCTGCCCGTCTGGTACTTCCGCCGCTACGGCACCGGCTGCGCCGAGGTAGCAGGGCTGGCCGCCGTGCTCGGGCACGTGACCTCGCCGCTCCTGCGGGGCCGCGGCGGCAAGGGGGTGGCCACCTCGCTCGGGTCGATCCTGGCGCTCGAGCCGATCTGGGCGGTGCCCGTGCTGGTCGGCTTCGGGATGACGGTGGGGGCGACCCGGCAGATGGGCATCGGGTCCGTGGTGGGCTCCCTCACGCTGGTGCCCACGTCGGCGGTCGTGTGGCGCGGGCGCTCGGGCGTGGTGTTCGCGCTGGGGATGTCCGGGATCGTCGTGTACCGGCACCGCCGCAACCTGCGCAGCTACGCCGAGGCCGCCCGGGAGCAGCGCACGATCCGGCCACGCCCACCGGTCCGGCCGATCGCGGACCCGCTCGTCGATCCTGAGCCGGGGGCGTCGTCCACAGATCGCTGAACGGCGGGGTGCAGCGGCGCCCGACGGACCTACCGTCCGCCCATGCGCCGAACCCAGGACATCGTGCTGGCGCGCCTGCGGCTGCTCGCCGCGCGGTGGCGGATCCCGCCGGCGCCCACCCCGGGCGCGGACGGACC
>JALOLK010000073.1 GCA_025456015.1 Candidatus Nanopelagicales bacterium | reverse complement strand
GCGAGGAGCGGTACCACCGCATCGACGCCCTGCGCCGCTGCCTGCCCGGCGATCAGCGCCCCTCGGGTTGGTGGGACGAGGCGCCGATCCCCGAACAACCCAAGGTCGAGCGCACGGGGTCCCTGCCCGGGCGCGAGCACGAGATCGCGGTCTGGAACGGCGCGGGTGGGATCGACGGCATCGTGACATGGGCGCGTGAGCGCTTCGCCGCCGCAGGCCTGCCGGCGCCCAGCCCCACCTCCGTCACCTTCCTGCCGCCCGGCTCCGGCGCCCAGCCCCACCTCCGTCACCTTCCTGCCGCCCGGCTCCGACGACCGCTGGGAGCACTGGGGGTTCCTCACTGGTTCGACGGCGCCCGACATCGGCCTGCCGTTCACCGCTGCCGAGGCCTGCGCCGACGCCGACTGCACGGCGTGGTCGCCGCAGGCGCGCCTGGCGACCCTGCACGAGCTGGCCCACGTGTGGCTGGCGCCGTTCGGCTACTTGGGCGGTCCGACCTACCAGGCCCCGCCGATCAGGGGACCCGAGTTCCTCCAGCAACGCGGCCTGCCGTGGTGGGACCCGGCGCGTCCGGCAGCCGATCACCGAGCTCGAGGCGGACTTCCGCCTGCTCACCCGTTCCACCCCCGACCCGCGCGCGTGCGCCGGGCCGGGGCTCCGGCAAGGAGGGACGCCATGAGCCACACACGGCACCGCCCGCCCGCGACCGCACTGCTCGCCGCGCTCGTGCTGGTCAGCTCGGCCAGCGGCTGCACCACGGGCCCGAGGCAGGAGGCAGCCCCGCCGAGCCGACCGCAGGCGTGGTTCGTCGCCTACGGCGACGCGATCCGCCAGGGCCTGTTCAACGCCGGTCGGTTCTACGCCGAGGACGCGACCCTCGACCCGGCCGCGCTGGGCATGCAGCCGGTCCAGGGACGGACCGAGGTGCTCGAGGCCATCGGCTCGCGTTTCACGGTGCTCAGCCGGGAGCACGACCCGGCCGCCGGCCGCCATCTCTACCTGTCGACCCGCGGGGTGCTGCTCGAGGACCCCACGCTGCGCTCCGAGTTCGACTGGCCCCATGAGGTCCTCACGGTCGACCGGATGGGCGCGACCGGCATCCAGACGCAGACCTTCGCCGTCTCGGAGCTGGGCTGGCGCGCCGCCCGCCCTGACGACGCCAGGATCCTCGCGGCACACGTCCTGGCGCAGGACTGGGCCGCCACATGGGCCGACCCCGATCCCACGCGGGTGGCAGCGCTCTATGCCGACGGCGCGCGGCTCGCCGACGACCTGGCCGGGGTTCGCCTGGACGTCGCGGACGGCACCGCCCAGCCCAGCGCGCAGGAGTTGGCCCCGGCCGCGCTCCCCGGCTTCGCCATCGACCAGCTGGCCGATCTCGGTGGCCCGGCCGTCTACGTGGTCGGCGGGCGGGGCAGGCGCGCCCTGGACCCGTTCACGTCGGTCGTGGTGATGGGGCGCGCCGACACCGGGCAGGGGTGCCCGGGCCGCATCGCGGCCGTCCTGCGCCTCGATCCCAACGGTCGGCTGGTGCGGGCCGAGGAGCGCTACCACCACGTGACGGACCTGCTTCGGTGCAGCGCAGGTCAGCTGCCGAGCGGCTGGTGGGACCGCATCAGCGTGCCCAACGCCGTCGCGATGGAGCCGACCGGCACCCTGTCGCTGGAGGGCCAGGAGGTGGCGCTGTTCAACGCCGAGCCCGGCCTCGACGGGCTGGTCACCTGGGCCCACGGTCGGTTCGCCGAGGCGGGGCTCGCGTCCCCCGTGCTCACGCGGGTCGCGTTCTTCGAGCCCAGCATGGACCTGTGCGAGGGCATCGGCGGGCTGGCGGCCGGCAGCGAGATCAGCCTGTGCTTCCGGCGCGACAGCGCCTGCGAGGACCAGGCCTGCACCACGTGGCGCCGCCAGGCGCGCTGGTACACGCTGCACGAGCTCGGCCACGTGTGGATGCACGCCAACGTCACCCCGGAGACCACCCGGGCGTTCACCGAGCAGGCGGGCCTGCCGTCGTGGTCCGACGCTGACCTGCCCTGGGACCAGCGCGGGGTCGAGCTGGCAGCGTCAGTCCTCGCGTGGGGGCTCCTCGGCGAGCCCAGCACCGTCGATGACGGCTTCGACGTGACGTCGTGCGAGGAGCTCGCGGCGCTCTTCACGACCCTCACGGGCCAGGCGGTCCCGGACGGCCCCGGGTGCCCGACGAAGTCGACGCCCTAGCGAGGCGGACGCTCGACCGTTCGTCGTAACGGTGCGACCGTTCGTCGCAGGACCGCGACGCCATACGTATAGCGGCCGGGTTGCGGGGTTGCGCGGGTCGGCTACCGTCCGACGCATGCCCGTTGCCGTGCCGATCGTCGCTGGGACCGCCATCCGCGGCCTGGCCGCCACGGTCATGATGAAGCCGGTCCTCGAGCGGCATCCGAACGCCTTCCTCATCACGTTGGCCAACTTCGGCGTCACGATGCCGATGGAGCGCTCGCAGCAGCACATCCATGACGACATCCAGGAGGGCCTGGCCGCCCAGGGCCGCTCCCCCGACGCGCCAGTCGTGCTCGTCGGGCACTCGCAGGGGGCCCTGGCCTGCCTGCGCTACGCCATCGACCACCCCGTGCAGGTGCGCCACGTCATCAGCGTGGGCGTGCCGTGGCGCGGGTCGCTCACCGCAGGACGCGTCTCCCGGCTCACCTCGTGGACCCGGCTGAACCTCACCCCGGCCCTGTCGGACATGGCCGAGGGCTCGGCGTTCCTGCGCCGCCTGCACGAGGACCTGCCGGCGATCGCCGAGCGGGTCACGAACATCTACTCCACGCACGAGCTCTTCATCCACCCCTACGTCGGGGCCCACATCGACGTGCCCGGCGTGGAGAACCTCCTCATCGCCACCGAGGAGGAGTACCACCGGCACCTGCGCGGCTACCCGGAGCTGCCCGTCGACGACCTCGTCCTGGGGCGGATCACCCACCTGGGCGAGATGAACTCCCCCGAGGTCCGCAGCCGCATCTGGGCCAAGGTCGAGCAGGTCAGCGAGGAGGTCCGCCGCAGCCAGGGCTCGACCTCCGCACCGGTGGTCACCTGAGCCCGGCTGATCAGGGCAGCACGTCGGGCAGCGCGAACTCGCCGGCCAGCACCCGGTTGGCCAGCGCGACGGCGGGCAGCGCCAGGACGGCCGCCAGGCCGAGCCAGATGAGCGGCTGGGTGCGCTTGGCCAGCCCCCACAGGAACACCACACCCCCGATGAGCGGGACGAGCAGCCACGGGTCCAGGCTCGCGAGCTGGTCCATGGTCCCTCCCGCCCCGGCCGCGCGGCCGCTGGGGGCACGGTAGTCCCCGGCGGGTCGGCGAGTCCCGGGCTGGGCCCGCAGGGCAGGATCGCGCCCGTGCTCGTCCTGCTGCCCCCCAGCGAGGGGAAGGCCGCCCCGTCGGCGGGCCCGCCGCTGGACCTGCGGGCCCTGTCGCTGCCCCGGCTCACGCCTGCGCGCCGGAACGTGCTCACCGCCCTGACCCGGCTGTGCCGCACCGAGCCGGAGGTGGCCCGCGCAGCCCTGGGGCTCTCCCAGCGCCAGGCCCACGAGGTGGCGGCGGACGCGCGCCTGCGCCGGTCCCCCACCGCGCCGGCCGCCACCGTCTACACCGGGGTGCTGTTCGCGGCCCTGGACCACGCCGGCGCCGACCCCGCGGCGCGAGCCAGGCTGGACGACTGGGTGCTGGTCTCCTCGGGCCTCTGGGGTGCGGTCCGGCTCACCGACCCCATCCCCGCCTACCGCCTCCCCGGCGGCACCTCCCTGCCCGGCCCGGGTCGCCTGCCGACCTTCTGGCGCGAGCCGCTGGCCCGGGCGCTGCGCCCCGTCGCCCAGGACCAGGTCCTGCTCGACCTGCGCTCGGGGACCTACGCGGCCATGTGGTCCCCGCCCCCGGCGCGCACCGTGGTCGCGCGCGTGGTGCACGAGGAGGCCGGCGTGCGCACGGTGGCCAGCCACGCGAACAAGGCCACGAAGGGCCACCTGCTGCGCGCCCTGGCCAGCACGCTCGCCTCCGCCCCGGACCCACAGGACCCCGACGAGCTCGTGGACGCGATCCGGGCTGCCGGCTTCGTGGCCGAGGCGCAGCCGGGGGCGCGTGCGGGGGCGCCGCTCGTGGTGGACGTCGTGACCCCGGGCCCCTGATGCGCCCGCGGATGCCGCCGGTTCCGCGGCACCGGCGCACTACCGTGGCCCACGACGACGAGGAGGCCCGGTGAACCTGCTGGAGTGGGTGACCGCGCTCATGCCGATCCTCTCGGTGGCCGTGCTGCTGGTCGCACTGCGGATGCCCGCCTCGCGGGCCATGCCGATCTCGCTGCTCGTCACGGTCGTGCTGGCCCTCGCGGTGTGGCAGGTGCCGGGCGTGCAGGTGGCCGCGTCGGTCATCGAGGGCCTCATCATCGCGCTGTCCGTCGTGCTCATCGTGCTCGGCGCCCTGGCCTTCCTCGGGGTCATGCGCACCAGCGGCAGCCTGGCCCTGATCCGCCTGGACGTGCTGAGGATCAGCCCGGACAGCCGCATCCAGCTGCTCTTCGTGGGCTGGCTGCTGGTCTGCTTCATCGAGGGCGCGGCCGGCTTCGGCACCCCGGCGACGGTGGCGGCGCCCCTGCTCATCGCCCTGGGCTTCCCGGCGATGGCCGCGATCAGCCTGGCGCTCATGGCCGACGTCTCCGCCGTGACCTTCGGCGCAGTCGGCACCCCGATCATCGTGGGCATGGCCGAGGGGACCGGCCGCTCCTGGTCGGACCCGATCGACCAGGCGTTCCTGACCGACGTCGCCCTGCGGACCCAGGCCATCGACATGGTCGGCTCGGTCGCCGTGACCCTGATCCTCATGTTCATGCTCACCCACGTGTTCGCCGCCGAGCGCAGCCGGCGCGCGTTCGTCGAGATGATCCCGCTGACGATCGTGGCCGCGCTGTCCTTCTCGGTGCCGGCGTACCTGTGGACCGCCACGCTCGGCGTCGAGTTCGGCGGCCTGCTCGGGGCCGTGACCGGCATGGCGATCCTGTACGGGTTCGTCCGCCTGCGGGTGCTGCTGCCCAAGGCGCAGTGGTCGGTCGAGGTGGGGTACATCGACCCCGCCGAGCTCGAGGAGATGGTGACCACCACGCAGGCCCAGGCCGAGGCCGCACACCTGAGCACCTGGCAGGTGTGGGCCCCCTACGGCCTGCTCACGGTGCTGCTGCTGCTGACCCGGATCGTCGAGCCGATCTCCACGGCCCTGAACGGCTGGATGGTGGAGTGGTCGCAGATCCTGGGCACCGAGCTCGGTGCCGGCTTCCCGCCGCTGTACTCCCCCGGCACGATCTTCCTGATCGTGGCCGCCTTCACCTTCTGGCTGCACAAGGTGCCGCGCAGCCAGCTGGCCCCCACCGCCCGGACCGTCGGCGGCGCCGTGCTGGGCTCGGCGCTCGTCCTCGCGGCAGCGGTGCCGATCGTGCGGGTCTTCTTCAACTCCGGCATCAACGGCGCCGGCCTGGACTCGATGCCCATCGAGCTGGCCAACGCCGCCGTCGACGCCGTGGGGGCGAACTGGCCCCTGGTCGCCCCGTGGGTGGGCGCGCTGGGCTCGTTCGTCTCGGGCAGCGCAACGTTCAGCCACCTCATGTTCGCCTCGCTGCAGGAGTCGGTCGCGACCTCGGTCGGCATCGACCCCACCGTCGTCCTGGCCCAGCAGGTCGGCGGGGCCAACGCGGGCAACATGGTCTGCGTGGCCAACATCGTCACGGTCGCCGCCGTCGTGGGGCTGCTCGGGCGGGAGGGCGAGGTCATCCGGCGCACGGTCTGGCCGATGCTGGCCTACAGCACGATCTTCGCGATCGCCGGCCTCCTGCTGGCCTGACCCGCCATCCGCCGGGTCGGCGATGGGATGCTTGCCCATCATGCGCGCCTGGCTGCTCGACCGCCCCGGGCCGCCGTCGTCGCTGCGCCTGGCCGAGGTGGACAGCCCGTGGCGGGCGCCGGCACACACCCGTCGCGACGTCGAGGTGCTCGTCCAGGTCGAGGCCGTGGGCCTGAACCCGGTGGACTTCACGACCGCCGCCGTCGGCCACCCGGCGTGGCGCTACCCGCACGTGCTCGGCCTGGATGTCGCCGGCCGGGTGGTCGCGGTCCACGCCGAGGCGGCTGCCCGCAGCGAACAGGGCTGGATGCTGCCGGAGCCGGGCACACGCGTGGTCTTCCACCAGGACCTGCGCGAACCCGGTGGGTTCGCCGAGTTCGTGTCGGTGCGGCCGGAGGCGCTGGCCCGGATCCCCCCGGAGATCGACCCGATCGCGGCGGCCAGCATGCCGACCGCGGGCCTGACCGCGCTGGACGCGGTCGAGCGGCGGCTGCGCCAGATCAGCGGTCACACGGTGCTCGTCCACGGCGCCGGGGGCGGCGTGGGCTCCTTCGCCGTGCAGCTGGCCAAGCTCTTCGGCGCCCGCGTGATCGGCGCGGCCCGGCCCCAGGACGAGGCCCGCGTGCGTGCCCTCGGCGCGCTGCACGTGGTCGACCACCGCGCCGAGGACTTCGCCGAGCAGGTGCTCGCGCTGGCACCCGAGGGCCTCGACGCGATCATCGACACGGTCTCGGCCCGCAGCGCCACCGAGGGCCTGCGCCTGCTGCGCCATGCCGGGCACCTCGTGGCGATCGCGGGCCGGCCCGACCTGTCGACGGTGCCGGCGTTCGGCCTGGCCCCGACCGTGTCCGAGGTCGCCCTCGGGGCGGCGTACACCCACGGTGGGCTGGCGGGCCGGCGCTGGCTGGTGTGGGGCCTCGAGCGGCTCATGCGCCTGACCATCGAGGGCCACCTGCACCCGCCCGCGCTCGAGGTGATCGCCTTCGACGAGATCCCGTTGGGCCTCGAGCGGCTCGCGGCGCGCAAGGTGCGCGGCAAGGTCGTGGCCAACCTGCGCTGGGGCTGAGCCCCCGCTCGCCAGCCCACGCCCGCCGGCTCACCCACCGTCGGCCGCGGCCAGGCCCACCCGGAATGCGGCGAGCGTGCCGAGCTCGGCTGAGACCGGCTCGACGATCCGGGCGCGGGCGACCTCGGCCACCTGCTCGGCGACCGCCGCCCGGGCCCGACGCGCCGCCCGGCGCGCCGAGCCGCGCACCGCGAGGCCGGCCAGGAACGCCAGCGCAAGGCCGACCACGATGCCGCCGAGCAGCAGCACCGTGGGCACCGGCAGGCCACCGACGGTCGGGGGGTCGGGGGCGGGCAGGGCAAGGGCCCCGAGGGCGATGAGGCCGAGCAGCCACAGCGCACCGGCGGCGGCGATCAGCAGGAACGCCCACTGCAGCCCGGAGGCCAGCGACCACCACCGGGGCGTGCGCGGGCTGGACAGGTCGGCCCGGGCCACGGCGGCGTCGAGGTGCGGGCCGATCCCCTCGGCCGCCCGGGCGGCCACGGCGCGCGTGGTCCGCACCCAGGTCGGCGGCGCCCCCTGCGACGCCTCGGCAGCGTAGGCGCGGGCGGCCTCACTCACCCGGGCGATCGACACAGGCGAGGCGGAGGGCAGCGAGGTGCGCACCAGGGCCGGGTCGACCTCGGCCCTGCCCAGGCGCAGCCGGGCCGCCGGGTCCGAGCGCAACCGGTGCATCCATCGCAGCGGCAGCCAGCCGGTGGCCCGCGCCCCGCGCAGCCGCACGGACCCGCGGACGGCCGTCTCGATGAGGCTCAGGCCAGCCGCCTCCCCGAGCGCATCGGTGAGCGCACGGCTCGCCCCGCCGGGCACCTCGCGCAGCGTCACCCCGTCGTCGGCCGCGGCCACGCGCAGCCCTTCGGCGGCCCCCGCCACGTCGGCGGCCAGGCGGGCCAGCGCCGCTCGCCGGGCACCGACCACCGCCCCGACCGCCGCGCGCAGCTCCGGCAGGCCCGCCCCGGTGGCCGCCGACACCCCGATCGTCCGAGCACCCGCCAGCCCGTCCGCGGCGAGCAGCTCGCGCAGGTGCGCCAGGCAGGCGGCGGCATCCTCCGGAGCCAGCCGGTCCACCTGGTTGAGCAGGACGATCGTGACCTCGGCATGCCGGGCGAACCGCGCCAGGTAGGCGTCGTGGACCAGCGCGTCGGCGTACTTCTGCGGGTCGAGCACCCAGACCATCGCGTCCACCCGGGCCACGAGGTGGTCGACCGTCGCGCGGTGCCCCGCCTCGGTGGAGTCGTGGTCGGGCAGGTCGAGCAGCACCAGGCCTGCCTCGGGATCCTCCGGCGCGGGCACCTCCTCGACGACGTGCCACCGGGCCACCCCGAGCCACTCCAGCAGCCCACCGGCATGGGCCGGTGAGGTCCACAGCGCCGCCATCGGCTCGCTGGTGGTCGGTCGGGTCGCCGCCACCCCGGCCACGGGGGCGCCGACCAGCGCATTGAACAGCGAGGACTTGCCCGCCCCGGTGGCGCCCGCGAGCGCCACCACGGTGAGGTCGCCCGCCAGGGCGCGACGCTGTCCCGCCCGTTCGAGCACGGCCCGAGCCAGGGTGACGGGCGCGTCCGGCAGTCGGTCCTCCGCGGCCTGCATCGCCGCCTCGAGCCCTGCGCAGCGCGCATCGAGCGCCGCGGCGTCGAGCACGGGTGCCCCGCCGCGGCGGCGGGGGTCCAACCGCTCCACGAGCCCGCTCATGAAGCACCCCCGAACCACGCCCGCAGCCGGCCACGCATGCGGGCCCCAGAGCCACCGGACCCAGGCACGGCCCCGGGCGGGGCGGCCGGCAGGCCCGGGGCGTCGCCGACCGGCTCCCGCGCGCCGACGATCTCGGCGACGCTGAGCCGCAGGGCACGCCCGATGCCCGGATCGACCCCCAGCGCGTCGACGCGGTCGGTGAACGGCGAACAGCGCGGCCACCCGCTCGGCGAGCCGGTCGCGGGCGTCCTGCGCCATCCGGCGCACGGCGTCCTCGCTGAACACCGCCTCGAGCAGCTTCTGCGCCAGCACCGCTGATCCACCGGCGATCCCGACCTCGGCGCCCGTGATCCCACCCGTCGCGCTGAAGACGAGCACCATGAGGGCCACGGCCGTGCCGTTGACGCCGTAGGCCAGCACCCGTGCGGACGTGCGCCGGTCCGCGCCCTCCGAGCGCACCATCGCCAGCACGTCGCCCTGCCAGTCGCGCACGAGTGCCTCGGCCTGCGCGCGCGCGTCCTCGGGCAGGGCCGCGAGGTCCAGGTCGAGCGCAGCCAGCAGGGCCGCCCCGGCGGGGTCGTCGCGCCACGCGGCGTCGGCCTCCTCGCGGGCGGTCGCGAGCTCGTCGAGCAGCACCCGGGCCAGGCCCGACTCGAGGGCCTCGGCGGCCTGCTGCGGAGCGGCCGGCTCCCCGCGCAGCGCCCGTCCGACCCGGTCGCGGACCCGGGCCATGCCGCTCTCCAGGGAGCGGAACACCTCGCTGGCCCCCACGAACTCCTGCCAGCGGGCGAGCACCTCGCCGCGCAGCATCGAGCCGTCGGCGGTCACCTCGGCCACCCGCCGCTCGGCCGCGTCAAACCGGCCGGTCGCAAGCTCGCGCAGCCGGGTCGCGGCGAGCACCTGGCGGTCGGCCGCGTCGGCGACGGGCAGCACCTGCACGGCGAGGTTCGCGATCGCGCCGTCGAGGGTGCGCCGGGCGACCGCCGCCCGCGCGGCGGCGTCGCCCCCCAGGACGTCGATCCAGCCGCGGATCGGCCCGATCGCCTCCGCGGCGAGGAACCCGTCCCGCAGCGGGCCCTCGACGACGACGAACAGCGGGGCGTCGGCCAGGCCCTCGGTGGCCAGGAGGGTGCGCAGGTGCCCCGTGACCTCGGGGACGGCCTGGCCGGGCACCCGGTTGAGGACCAGGGCGATCGCGGTGTCGCGGGCCACCGCCGCCCGCAGCGCGGCCCACGGGACCGCATCGGCGTAGCGCGCCGCCGTGGTGAGGAAGATCCACAGGTCCGCGGCGGCCATGAGCATCGCCGCCAGCTCGCGGTTGGCCCGGGCCACCGAGTCGATGTCCGGGGCGTCGAGCAGCGCCAGGCCCGCCGGCACGGCGGCGTCGGCGACGAGGTGCAGGCCGAGCACGTCCTCGGCGCCCGGGGGGCCCGCACCGGGGTCGACGGTCGTGATCCGCGGCAGCCCGGGCAGGATCCGGTCGTCGGCGAACCAGCCGACGTCCTCGGGATGGTGGACCAGGACCGGGTGCCGCGTGGTCGGGCGCAGGACGCCGGGCCGCGTCACCGTCCGTCCCACGAGGCTGTTCACGACCGTCGACTTGCCCGAACCCGTTGAGCCGGCGACCACCACCAGCAGCGGCGCGTCCAACGAGCGCAGCCGGGGCAGGACGTAGTCGCCGATCTGGCCCGCCGCGGCGGCGGCCGCCGCCTGCGCCTCGTGGGCCTCCCGGGCGACCAGGGGCAGGCGCACGTCGGCGAGCTGGCGCTGCAGCGTCGTCAGGGCGGCGTCGAGCCGGTCCGGGTCGGGCACGTCGCCATCCTGCCCGGCTCCCCGGACCACGCGCCCGGCGGAGCGCCCGGACCGCGGCCCTCCCCGTCGGTCGGTGCCGCTACCGGGGGACGCAGATGGCGCCGGGCGGGCAGTACTGGGGGATGACCACCGGCAGGGCCAGGATCCCGATGATCGCCACGGACAGGATCCCCCCCACCCAGATGCCCTTGTACGCGGTGCGGCTGCGCCCCCGGATGACGTGCTCCAGCCGGCGCACGACCAGGACGGCGATCACCGCGCCGATGACCATGCCCACCCCGAGGCCGACGACCCATGCCGAGCTCCAGGAGCTGATCAGGACGTCGAGCAGCATCGCCACGGCGCCGCCGATCGCAGCGAACCAGATCACCCCGACGAAGAGGAACACGCCCGTCCAGACCGCGGTCATGAGCAGGTCGGCAGACGCCTGGTCGTCGGCTTCGGCACGGCCGCGCTGGCGGCGACGCTTCGGGACCTTCACCTCGGGCGGCGGAGCCTTCGGCTGGACCCGACCGGTGGTGGGCTTCATCAGTCCTCCCTGGCAGGCGGGGCCCAGCGTCTCACAGCCGGACCAGCCGTCGTCGGTGCACGCGGTAGCCCTCGGGCAACGTGCCCTCCTGCAGCATCCGGATCGGGCAGCGCCGGCACCGCGGGCGGGAGTCGCAGCACCGCTGCTTGGGGCGCAGGGCCTTCGGTGCCTTGGTGGGCTTGGTGAGCTTGGTGGCCTTCTTCGTGCGCCTGGCCACCTTGGCGGCCTTGGCCCTGCTGTCCTTCTTGGCCCTGCTGTCCTTCTTGGCCTTGCTCGCCTTGGCTGGATTGCCACCCTTGCCCGGCTTCTTGCCCTTGTGACCAGCCTTGGCGCCCACGCGACCCGTGCCGGACCAGCCCCCCGTGCCGTCCTTGCCGGCACCGTCGCCGTCGCCCTTGGCCACCGGCCCATGCTAGGCCGAACCCGCACCACCCGGTTCCCCGCTGACCGGCCGTTGATCGGTCCCGGCCGGCAGCGACGCGGTGGTCACGGACCCGTGGACGGCTCTGCGGCCGGGTCGGCGTCGGGCGCGGCGTCGGGGCGGACGAACCAGCCGCGGCGCACCGCGATCGCGCCGTTGAAGGCCGCCCCGATGAGCAGGGCCAGGCAGGTGGCGTACGCCCAGAGCATCACCGCGATCGGGGCCGAGATCGCCCCGTAGACCGAGCCCTCCCGGAACAGCCACGCGAAGTACCAGCGCAGGGCGAACGACAGCAGCCCCCACAGGGCCAGGGCCATGAGCCCGCCCGGCAGGTCCGCACGCCACGGCGTGCGGTGCGGGACGGCGAAGTGGTACAGCGACACGACGAGCACGAGCACGAGGCCGGCCTCCAGGCCCACGAGCAGCACGGTGCTCGCCAGTCCCTGGGCGCCGGGAATCAACCGCACGAGCAGCGCCGGGCCGGCCACCACCAGCGGGATCACGACCACCAGGCCCGCCACGCCGGCGACGTACATGCCCAGCGAGACCAGCCGCGTCGCCACGAACCCGCGCAGGCCCTCGCGCTGGTACACGATCGTCATGCCCTCGACCAGCGCGTGGATCAGGCGCGACCCGGCCCACAGCGCGGCGATCGTGCCCAGGACGGTCAGCGAGGCCCGGCCCTGCACGAGGATCTCGTCGAGCAGCGGCACCAGGAGGCTGTCGATCGCCTCGGGCGTCAGCACCTCGTCGGCGAGGTCCAGGGCGGTGCCGCGCAGGCTCGTCACGGCATCCACGCCCACCCGGTCCTGCACCTTGGACAGGCCCGACACCATCGCCAGGATCAGCCACGGGACCGCGAAGACCACCCAGAAGGCCGCCTCGGCGGCCAGCCCGGTCAGCCGGGTGGACACGGCGACGGCCGCCGTGTCGCCCAGCGCGCTGCGGCGCAGCCGCGAGGCGACCGAGGTCAGGGCCGGGGGCACGGGGGCGAATCTAGCGGGCACCCGCCCTCCCATCCCGGCGCGCGAACCGGGAGAATCACCCGGAACGCCCAGACCGCGCGAGCGGCCACCCCAGGAGGACCACGTGTCGGCCAACGACGTCAAGCGCGGCAAGATCGGCATCATCGGCAGCGGGTTCGTCGGCTCCGCGGCGGCCTACGCGATGATGATGAGCAGCGTCGGTCGCGAGATCGTGCTGGTCGACCTCAACCGGGCGCGCGCCGAGGCCGAGGCCAACGACATCTACCACGCGGTGCCGTTCGCCAACCCGATCGAGATCTACGCCGGCGACTACCCGGACCTCGCCCGCTGCTCCACGGTCGTCATCACCGCGGGGGCCAACCAGAAGCCCGGCGAGACCCGCCTCGAGCTGCTCGAGCGCAACGCCGCGGTCTTCGAGGCCATCGTGCCCAGGGCGCTCGAGCACGCGCCCGAGGCGCGGCTGGTCGTGGCCACCAACCCGGTCGACGTCACCACCCACATGACCGCGCGGATCGCCGAGCGCTTCGGCGTGCCCACCCGCCGCGTCGTCGGGTCGGGCACGACGCTGGACACCGCCCGGTTCCGCGCGCTGCTGTCGCGCAAGGTCGGCGTGGACGCCCGCCACATCCACGGCTACGTCCTCGGCGAGCACGGCGACTCCGAGGTGCTGGCGTGGAGCCAGGTGACGATCGGCGGCATGAGCCTGTCGGAGTTCACCCAGCGCAAGGGCATCCGGATCACCGACGAGGACCGCGCCGAGATCGACGAGAACGTGCGCCGTGCGGCGTACCACATCATCGAGGGCAAGGGTGCGACCTACTACGGGATCGGCGCCGCGCTGGCCCGCATCGTCAACGTCATCATCCGTGACCAGCGGGCGATCATGACCACCTGTGGCGTGACCGACGAGGTCGCCGGGGTCACCGACGTGACCGTCGCGCTGCCACGGCTGGTCGGCGGCGGCGGCAACCTCGACGTGTTCCCCCAGCCGCTGGCGCACAGCGAGCACACGGCGCTGGCCCGCTCCGCGGGGATCGTCAAGGAGTACATCAGCTCGCTCGGGCTCTGAGGGCCGGTCAGCGGCCGGATCGACGAGCCGCTCGGCTACGTTGGACCCCGTGTCCAGCGAGGCGGCGGGCGTGGCCCACGAGTGCGACATCCTGATCATCGGCGCCGGGCCCGCGGGGCTCTACGGCGCCTACTACGCGGGGTTCCGCGGGTGGTCGGTGGCCGTCATGGACGCGCTGCCCGAGGTCGGCGGCCAGATCACCGCCATGTACCCGGAGAAGGACATCTTCGACGTGGCCGGGTTCCCCGCCGTGAAGGGCCGCGTGCTCGTCGAGAACCTCGTGGCCGCCGCCGCCCCGTACACCCCGACCTACCTGCTCGGCGAGCAGGCGGTCTCGCTGGAGACCTCCGAGGACGCCCCGGCCCTGGTGACCGGGGCCAACGGCACGACCGTGCGGGCCAAGGCGGTCATCATCACCGGCGGGATCGGGTCGTTCACGCCGCGGCCGCTGCCGGCCGATGACGGGTGGGCCGGCCGCGGACTGGTGTACTTCGTGCCCCGCCTGGCCGACCACGCCGACAAGGACATCGTGATCGTCGGGGGCGGCGACTCGGCCTTCGACTGGGCCTACACGCTGGCACCGATCGCGCGCAGCGTGGCGCTGGTGCACCGGCGCGAGCAGTTCCGCGCGCACGGCTCGATGGTCGACCAGGTGCGGGACATGGGCGTGCGGCTGTTCACCAGCAGCGAGGTCAGCGCCATCCGCGGCGACGGGGCGATCGCCGAGGTCCGGGTCACCCACAAGGCGTCGGGCGAGATCACCGTGCTGCCGGCCCAGACCGTGGTCGCCGCGCTCGGCTTCGTCGCCAACATCGGCCCGATCGCCCAGTGGGGCGTCGAGCTGACCAAGCGCCACATCACGGTCGACACGGCGATGCGCACGAACCTGCCGCGGGTCTTCGCCGCCGGCGACATCGTCACCTACGAGGGCAAGGTGCCCCTGATCTCGGTCGGGTTCGGCGAGGCGGCGCTGGCGGTGAACAACGCCGCGCCCATCGTCGAACCGGGCATGGGCATCTTCCCGGGGCACTCGAGCGGAGGGAGCGGGGAATGAGCACCCACCTGTCGGATCACGTCTTCCCGATGGAGGCCTTCGAGGACGTGCTGGCCTCGAACGCGGACTTCGCCGACCACTTCACCGGCCTGGGGCTCAGCGGCCGGGCGGCCGAGCACCTGGCCATCATCACGTGCATGGACTCGCGGATCGCGCCCCTCGCCGTCGTGGGGATGCACCCCGGCGACGCGAAGATCCTGCGCAACGCCGGCGCCCGCGTGACCGACGACGTGCTGCGCACCCTCGTGCTGGCCTGCTACCTGCTCGAGGTGAACCGCGTGCTCGTCATGCCGCACACGCGCTGCCGGATGGTCGGCAGCACCGAGGACGAGATCCACGCGATCATCGGCGAGCGGTTCGGCGTGGACACCCGCAGCGTCGAGTTCCGCACGGTGCCCGAGCAGGAGTCCGCCCTGCGCCACGACCTGCAGCGGATCCGCAGCTACCCACTGCTGCCCGACGACCTCGCCGTCGGCGGCGCGATCTACGACGTGGAGACCGGGCGGATCCGCCCCATCGACGCCTGATCCCACCCGCCCGCCAGTCCGGAGGGGCTGACGGCCGCGGGAAGGGCGCTGACGGTCAGGCGTCGATGCGGGTGCGGTCCAGGCCCGCGGAGCCGGCCACGATGAACTCCTTGCGCGGCGCGACCTCCGAGCCCATGAGCAGGTCGAACACCCGCGACGCCTCGTGGGCGTCCTGCACCCGGATGCGGCGCAGCGTGCGGCGGCCGGGCTCCATCGTGGTCTCGCGCAGCTGGGAGGCATCCATCTCCCCGAGGCCCTTGTAGCGCTGCGGGTCCTTCCAGCGCCGGCCGGACTTCGCCAGCTCGGCCAGCGTGGAGCGCAGCTCGGCATCGGAGTGGGTGTAGCGCACCTCGCCCTTCTTGCCGCCCTGCGCGAGCACCTCCACGCGGTGCAGCGGCGGCACCGCGGAGTAGACCCGGCCCTGGGCCAGCATCTCGGGCATGTAGCGGTGGAACAGGGTGAGCAGCAGGGTGCGGATGTGGGCGCCGTCCACGTCCGCGTCGGCCATGAGGATGACCTTGTGGTAGCGCAGCGCCTCGATGTCGAAGGTGCGACCCGAGCCCGCGCCGAGCACCTGGATGATGGCCGCGCACTCGGCGTTCTTGAGCATGTCGGCCAGCGAGGCCTTGTGCACGTTCAGGATCTTGCCGCGGATGGGCAGCAGCGCCTGGAACTCGGAGTCGCGTGCGAGCTTGGCGGTGCCCAGCGCCGAGTTGCCCTCCACGATGAACAGCTCGGTGCGCTCGACGTCCTCGCTGCGGCAGTCGACGAGCTTGGCCGGCATCGACGAGGACTCCAGGGCGTTCTTGCGCCGCTGCACGTCGCGGTGCGTGCGCGCCGCGACTCGGGCGCGCATCGCGTTGGCCACCTTCTCGGCGACCGCCTTGACCACCAGCTTGTCGCCGCGCGGCGGGTTCGCCAACCAGGCCGCGAGCTCCTTGCCCACGACGTTCGCCACGATCCGCGAGGCCGCGGGCGTGCCGAGGATCTCCTTGGTCTGGCCCTCGAACTGCGGCTCGGCCAGCCGCACGGTGACCACGGCGGTGGCCCCCTCGAGGACGTCCTCCTTGGTCAGGCCGTCCTCGCTGGCCCGCAGCACCTTCGCGGACTTGGCGTACTCGTTGAACGTCTTGACCAGGGCACGCTCGAAGCCGGCCACGTGGGTGCCGCCCTTCGGCGTGGCCACGATGTTGACGAACGAGCGCACGTCGGTGTCGTAGTGGTTGCCCCACCGGATGGCGACGTCGACGGTGAGCTCGCGCTCCACCTCGGTGGGCACCATGTGGCCGCGCCGGTCGAGCACCGGCACCGTCTCGGTGAAGTGCCCGCTGCCGGCCAGGCGCAGCACCCCGGTGACCGGCTCGCCGGTCGACAGGTGCTCGGCGAACTCGGTGATCCCGCCCCTGTGGGCGAACTCGCGGACCACCGGCGCGTCCGGGTCGCGCTCGTCCCGCACGACGATCGTGAGCCCCGGCACGAGGAACGTCGTCTGCTGGGCGCGGGCGAAGACCAGATCGGTGTCGATGCCGGCGTCGGCGGTGAAGACCTGCCGGTCGGGCCAGAACCGGACCCGGGTGCCGGTCCGCGAGCGCGGGCACGTGCCCTCCACGCGCAACCCCGAGCGCTTCGTGAACGGTGCGTCCGGGCCCTCCCCGTCGAACACCCCGGCCACGCCGCGGCGGAACGCGATGAGGTGCACCTTGCCGTCGCGGTCCACCTCCACCTCGCAGCGCGCGCTCAGCGCGTTCACGACGCTGGCGCCGACCCCGTGCAGGCCACCGGAGGCGGTGTAGGAGCCCCCGCCGAACTTGCCGCCCGCGTGCAGCTTCGTCATGACGACCTCGACCCCGGAGAGCCGGGTGCGGGTCTCGGTGTCGACCGGGATGCCGCGACCGTCGTCGTGGACCTCGATCGAGCCGTCCGCGCGCAGGATCAGGTCGATCCGGGTGCACCAGCCTCCGAGCGCCTCGTCCACGGAGTTGTCGAGGATCTCCCACAGGCAGTGCATGAGGCCCCGTGAGTCCGTGGACCCGATGTACATGCCCGGGCGCTTGCGCACCGCCTCGAGGCCCTCGAGCACCGAGAGGTCCTTGGCGGAGTAGCGCCCAGCGGGTGCGGCGGCGCTGCGCCGGGCACGGCGGGCCGGCTCGAGGGGTTCGGCGGTCACGCCGGCGATGGTACCGGCGGCGCCTGACACTCCCGGCGCAATTCCGGTGCGATCCGGCGACCTCGCGGGAACATTCGGGACGGGCCCGGCGTTCGGATGCACGTTGCGCGAGTGGCGAACCTGTCAGCGGATGTCAGCCGGGGGTGCCAGACTGGCAGGTGTCGGGAAGGCTTGAGGAGGACGAGATGGTTGGAACGCTCGAAGCGGAGGTGGCGCTGGACGCCAGCGACCGCTGCGATCGGTGCGGGGCCCAGGCGGTGGCTCGCGCCACCATGGCCTCCGGCTCCCACCTGCTCTTCTGCGGGCACCACCTGCGTGCCCACGAGGCGGGCCTGCAGGCGGCCTCCGCCCGCATCGCGCGCGCGGCCGCGGAGTCGGCTCGGCACGCGCGGGGCCCCGCTGAGTGAACGAGGCCCTGCTCAACCTGCTCGTCGGCCTCGCGCTCCTGGTGGCTGCGGCGGGCATCGTGGTGCCCATCCTGCCCGGGACGCTGCTGGCCCTCGGGGCGCTGCTCGTGTGGGCGATCCTCACGGGCGGGACCACCGCGTGGGTCGCGTTCGCGGCGATGGCCGCGGTCATCGGCCTCGGGCAGGTGCTGAAGTACCTGCTGCCGCACCGCAGCATGAGCGCCGCCGGGGTGCCGGGTCGGTCCATCCTCGTCGGCGGCGTCGCCGCGATCGTCGGCTTCTTCGTGATCCCGTTCGTGGGCCTGATCGTGGGCTTCATCGGCGGGGTTTACGTGGCCGAGCACGCCCGCCTCCGGGACTGGGAGGCCGCGCGGGGCTCCACCTGGGTGGCCATGAAGGCCACCGGGTTCTCCATCCTCATCGAACTGGCGGCGGTGCTGGTGGCGGGCACCATCTGGGCCGGCGCGGCGATCGCCACGACATGACGCGCCCGCGACCTCTGGGTGTCCGCGCGAGGCGCAGGTAGGCTCGCGCCCGTGGAACCCCGGCCGGCACCCGAGCAGCACGACACGCTCGTGCTGCCCCACGACAGCCTCTCGTTGCAGCACGACACCGTCGCGTTGCCGCGGCCCGCCGCCCCAGCGCCGGCGCCCAGGGCGTCCCAGGCCCCCGTGACTCCCCCGCCGGCGGTGGCCCCGCCCGGCGCACCGAGCGAGGGCTGGCTGACGGCCCAGCAGTGGCGCGGCATGGCGACCCAGCACGCCGGCAGCTGGAGCCAGGTGCCCCCCTTCATCCCCGCGGCGCAGCCGCCGCGCATCGTCATGCGCAACAACGCCGCGGTCGTGGGCGCCACGCTCGGCTCCGTCTCGTTGTTCCTCGCGCTGCTGCCGGTCATCGGCATCGTCGCGTGGGTGCTGGCCCCGATCGCGCTGGTGTCCAGCGGGGTGGGCCTGCTCGTCGGCCTGCGTCGACGCGTCGGACGGGTCGGCGCCCTGTGGGGCCTGCTCACCGGCGGGCTGGCCCTGGTGGTCTGCCTGGCGTGGGCCGCCCTGGTGCTGGCCCTGTAGCGCCGCGCCGGGCGGCGGCTCCGGCTGGCGCCGGTGAACGCCGGGGGCTGCATCGCCGCATGCCCACAGCTGACTGCGCGCCCGCGGCTCGGACCGGTCCATCGCCAACCCGCGGGGCCTCCCAGGTCCCGCCCGCTGGCCGCAGCATGAGGCGGCGGCATCGCTGCCTTGTGGCTCGAGGGCCCGCCAACCGACATCGGCGGGCTACCCTTGCCCTGCACGGGGTGAAGCGTGGGAGGCACGGATGGGTGGGCGGGGCAGGCACGAGCACGATCGGCAGCGCGCGGCCCGCTGGGCCACGACGGCGCTGGCCGCGTCGCTGCTCGTGAGCGGTGCCGCCGCGCCGGCCCTGGCCGTGACTGGTCCTGCAGCCGTCACCGGAGTCGTGAGCACCGAGGTGACCCCGCAGCAGGCGCTCGAGCGGGCCGTCGCGGAGGCCCGCGCAGCCCACCGGGTGGCCCTGGCCGAGGCGCGTACCGCCCGCAGCACGGCCCTGGCGACACCCCGCGCCGAGCGCAACGCCACCCTCGCCGCGGCCACCACCCGCACGGAGCGCCGAGCGGCGAAGCTGGCCTACGCCCGCGCTGCCGCCCCCGTGCAGGGCGAGTACCTGGCCGCCGCGCGCGCCGCCGCCGCCACGCGCGACGCGGCCATCGAGCAGGCGCTGGCCACCTTCCTGCTCGCGACCGGCCGGGCCGACCTCGTGCCCGCCCTGCAGCGCTACGAGGCAGCGACCACGAAGGCGCGTGCGGCCCTGGCCCTGGCCCTGCAGTCGAGCCGCGCGACGTTCCGCACCGACACCGCCGACGAGCGGACGCTGCTGCTCTCGGACCTCGAGCAGGCCGAGACCGAGCTCGAGCGCCGCGCCGCCTGGGCCGCCTTCGTGGCCGGCTCGACCAGCGAGCGGCTGGCCCTGGAGAGCTCGGTGGCCGCAGCCCGTTCCACCTACTACTCGGCGATGCGCCAGGCCCGGGCGACGTTCCGCGCCGAGACCGGCGTGACGGTACGCAGCCTGCTGCGCGCCTCGTTCGGCCGCTGACGCGTCGCCCCAGCCGGCAGCTCCCCGTTCCCCACCCGCCCCCCCGCGCGATTCCGGCCGGATCTGCTCGCGCTGGTGGGGCTTGCGCCGGATCCCGGACGGGGCAACGTCCTCGATTCCCGCCGAAACGGCGGACGGGCGCCGGAGGATCAGCCGACGAGCCGGGACCTCAGCCGAGGCCGGCCACGAACCGCTCGATCCGCTGCGCCGAGACCGGCACAGTGGTGCGGATGTGCTGGGCGAACAGCCGGATCCGGTACTCGTCGAGCAGCTGGCGCGCCGAGCGCGCCCGGGGATCGGCCAGCATCGGGTCGGCCACCGGCCAGCCGGGCACGTGCGCGGCGAGCAGGGCCTCGGCCCGGCGCACCTCGGCCAGGCGCAGGGCATCCGCGCCCGGGTCGTCGGGCAGCTTGCCCACCCGCCAGGCCAGCGCGGCCATCCGGCGGCGCAGGTCCACCAGCCCCGATACCCCGATGCGGCTCACCGGCTGCGGCGCGAGCATGCGGTCGAGCTCGGCACGGATGTCGCGCACCGACTCCGCGACCACCGCGGAGGTGAGCCCAGCCACGGCACGGTCGGCCTCCCACGCGGGCTCCAGGGCGGCGACGAGCTGGGCCAGGGCCGCGGCGTAGGTCTTCGGCAGCGCCAGCGTGATCCGAGCGACCGCGGCATCGAACCCGACCGCGTCGCGCACCGGTGGGGCCTCGGCGAGCAGCAGGTCGATGCAGGCGTCCCGGACATCGTCGAGCAGCGCCTGCGCGCCGCCGTGCGGGGAGCGCCCGAGGATGAGCCGGGCCCGCATGTCGAGGGCGGCGTGCCCGCGCGGCCCGGGGTGCGGGACGGCCAGCGCGACCAGTCGCCGGACGCCGCGCAGGTGCCGCCGGGCGGCGTCGTCGGCGTCGGGCAGGACAGTCAGGTCGACCGCGTCACCACGGTCCAGCAGCGCGGGCGTGGCACGCACCGGCACCCCGCCCACGACCCGCTCCACTGCCTCGGGGATCGCGCCGAACGCCCAGCTCGTGGCTCCCGTCACGGCCAGGTCCCCGGCCGCGCGGGCCAGCATCGCCGCCCGGTCGGGTGCGTGCGCGCGCTGCAGCTCGGCCAGGTCGCGGCCCTCCCCGAGGGCACGGCCGCGCTCGTCGAGCACCCGATAGCGCGGCAGCAGGTGCAGCGGCACGCGGGACAGGTCCCAGTCGTCGGCCGTGATCCGCACCCCGGTGATGCGCCGCACAGCCGCGGCCACCCCGTCGAGCAGGGAGGCGTCATGCAGCTCGGGCGCCTCGAGCACCGCCGGCACGAGGTTGGGTGCCGGGCCGAGCTCGCGGCGCAGAGCCTTCACCGGGCTGCGCAGCAGGGCCGCGACCAGCTCGCCGCGGTGGCCCGGCGCCACCCCGGGCACCTCCGCGGGGTCCAGGTCGGGCAGGACCGCCAGCGGCACGTCGACGGTCACCCCGTCCGCGGCGGTCCCGGGCTCGAACGCGTAGCTCAGCGACAGCTCGACGTCCGGCCCCGCGCTCCAGCGCAGCGGGCTTCCACCATGCGTCGAAGTGCCGGACCGACGTGATGTCCGGGGGGATCCGCGCGTCGTAGAACGCGAACAGGCCCTCGTCGTCGAGCACGAGGCCGCGACGACGGCTGCGCTGCTCCACCTCCTCGGCCGCGGCGAGCGCCGCGCGGTTCGCGTGCCAGAACCTGTGCCGGGTCTGCCACTCCCCCTCCACCAGCGCGCCGCGGATGAACAGCTCGCGGCACAGGGCCGGGTCGATCCGGCCGAAGTCGACCGAACGACCGGTCACCAGCGGGATGCCGTAGAGGGTCACCCGCTCGGTGGCCACCGTGGCCCCCCGCCTGGCTGACCAGCGCGGCTCGGCGTACGAGCGGCTCACCAGGTGCGCGGCCGCCTCCTCGATCCACTCGGGCTTGATGGCCGCGTTGCGCCGGGCGAACAGCCGCGAGGTCTCGACCAGCTCGCTGGACATGACCCACTCGGGATGGGTGCGGGCGAGCGCCGAGCCGGGGAACATCACGAACCGCGCGCCGCGGGCCCCGAGGTAGTCGCGTCGCAGCTCGTCGTAGAGGCCCACCTGGGACAGCAGCCCGGCGAGCAGCGCCCGGTGGATGCCGTCCGGGTCCTCGCGCCCGGAGCTCCAGCCGATGTCGAGGGTGCCGAGCACCTCGCGCAGCTGGGCCACGAGGTCCTGCCACTCGCGGATGCGCAGGTAGTTCAGGTACTGCTCGCGGCAGGCGCGGCGCAGGCCGTTCGCCGAGGTGCGGCGGCGGGTGTCGCGCACGTGGTCCCACAGGTTGAGCAGCGTGAGGAAGTCCGAGCGCCTGTCGACGAACCGCGCGTGCGCGGCGTCGGCACGCCCGCGCTCGGCCTCGGGTCGCTCCCGGGGGTCCTGGATCGTGAGCCCGGCGGCGATGACGACGACCTCCCGCACGCAGCCGAGCTCGGCGGCGGCCAGCACCATGCGCCCCAGTCGGGGGTCCAGCGGAAGCCGGGCCAGGCGGCGCCCGAGGGGCGTCAGCCGGGGCGGGCCGGCGGCCTCCTTCGGGGGATCCTCGAGCGCACCGAGCTCGTGCAGCAGCACCAGGCCGTCGCGCACCTGGCGGGTGTCCGGCGGGTCCAGGAACGGGAACCGCTCGACGTCGCCGAGCCGCAGCGCGGCCATCTGCAGCAGCACCGCGGCCAGGTTGGTGCGCAGGATCTCGGGGTCGGTGAACGCGGGGCGGTCGAGGTAGTCCTGCTCGCTGTAGAGCCGCACGGCGATGCCGTCGCGCACGCGGCCGCACCGGCCCGCTCGCTGGTTCGCCGAGGCCTGGGAGATCGGCTCGATCGGCAGCCGCTGCACCTTCAGGCGCTTGGAGTAGCGCGAGATGCGCGCGGTGCCGGGGTCGACGACGTAGCGGATGCCCGGCACGGTGATCGAGGTCTCGGCCACGTTCGTGGCCAGCACGACCCGTCGCCCGCCGCCCGGCGCGAACACCTGGGACTGCTCGGCCACGGACAGCCGGGCGTACAGCGGCAGCACGGTCGTGGTGGCGTCGAGCATCGGGCGCAGCGCGTCGGCGACGTCGTGGATCTCGCGCTGGCCGGAGAGGAAGACCAGCACGTCGCCGTCGCCCTCGGTGAGGCAGTCGAGCACCGCCTCGCAGACCGCGTCCACATCGTCGGCGGCGACGTCCTCGGTGGGCCGGTAGCGCAGCTCGACGGGATAGGTGCGACCGCTCACCTCGATGATCGGGGCGCCGCCGAAGTGCGCGGAGAACCGCTCGACGTTGAGGCTGCGCTCGTGGGCCTCGTCGATGATGAGGGTGTCGTAGCGGCGCAGGTCGCGGTCGCGCTGCAGCTCGGCGAGCAGGATGCCGTCGGTCATGACCTTGACCCGGGTGCCCTTCGCGGTGCGGTCGGTGAACCGGACGGCGAACCCCACCTCGGCCCCGAGCTCGACGCCGCACTCCTCGGCGATGCGCGCGGCCAGGGTGCGGGCGGCCAGGCGCCGGGGCTGGGTGTGGCCGACCATGCCATGCCGGCCGCGCCCGGCCGCCAGGGCGATCTTCGGCAGCTGCGTGGTCTTGCCCGAGCCGGTCTCGCCGGCGACGACCACGACCTGGTGCTCGCGCAGGGCGGCCTGGATCTGCTCGACGTGGTCGGCGATCGGCAGCTGCTCGGGCACCGCGAGGCGCATCGAGGTGGGCGGCGGCTGGTCGGGCCGCGGGGGCCGGCCGTCCCTTGGACCTTCGGCGACCTGGTGACCCTGCCCCCCGCCGCCGCCAGCTGTGGGGTGTCCGCCCCTGCGGCGGCGGTTGGCGTTCGGCGAGCGGTCCGGGGCCGGCGCGCGGTCCGGCTGCAACGCGCGGTCGGGCTGCGACGCGCGGTCGGCCTTGGCGCGCTCCTTGGGCTGGCGCTCGCCCGTGGGCCGCTCCGCGTTCGGCGAGCGGTCCGGGGCCGGCGCGCGGTCGGGCTGCGACGGGCGGTCGGGCTGCGACGCGCGGTCGGCCCTGGCGCGCTCCTTGGGCCGGCGCTCGCCCGCGGGCCGCTCCGCGTTCGGCGAGCGGTCCGGGGCCGGCGCGCGGTCGGCCCTGGGGCGCTCGCCCTTCGGCAGGCTGTGGGGGGCCGGTGCGCGCTCCGGCGTCACGCGCTCGGCGGGCGCCTTCGGGGCATCGGGCATGGGGGCCTCGTCACCGCCTCACGGCAGGACCGGGCGTCCCCCGGACTCGGCCCCACCGCTGCCCGCGCGGGCCTCGGCGGCCATGGCGATGTCGGTGAGGTCCTGCGCGAGCACGGAGCGAGCGGCGCCCTCGAAGGCACGGCCGACGGTGGCCGCCATCACGCTGCCGAACCGGGACGTGCTCTGCGAGGCGAGGCTGATCGACAGGGTGCTGCCGTCCGGGCCGGGCTCCACGCGGATGGTCGACTCGAGGTCGGCGCCGTTCGTGTGCGTCGTCACGGTGTACGAGCGTCCCTCGTCGACGGCGGTGACCGTCAGCTCCTGCGTGGCCTCACGGCCGAACATCGTCCGGGTCTCGCGCCACTGTGTTCCGACCTGCAACGGCGAACCGCCCGACACGAGCTCGACCCGGTCGATGCCGCGGATCACCTCCGCCGTGCCCACCACGTCGGCGATGATCGCCCACACCGCCGCCGGCGGCGCGGCGACCTCACGAACGACCTCGATGTGCACGCCCCAAGGCTGCCACACGGCGGGGCCAC
>JALOLK010000072.1 GCA_025456015.1 Candidatus Nanopelagicales bacterium | reverse complement strand
GCAGGCGGCACGGTGCTGCTGCCGATCCCGCTCGCGGGGCGGGCCCTGGGGTGGGCGGCGGACGACGGCCGGTACGTGCCCGCGCAGCGGTTCCCGGTGCCGCAGCCGGCGGGGCCGCAGCTGGGCACGGGCATCGAGCCCCTGCTGGCCGCGGGGGTGCGGCTCGTGCTCGCCCCGGCGCTGGCCGTCGACCGCTCCGGCACGCGGCTGGGGCAGGGGGGTGGCTACTACGACGTGCTGCTCGCGGCGCTGGCCGGCCTGGCCGACCCGCCACGGGTGGTGGTCGTGGTCCACGACGACGAGGTGCTCCCCGCCGGGACGCTGCCGCGTGGCCCGCACGACGCGCCGGTCACCGAGGCCCTCACCCCGAGCGGCCTGCTCAGCCTGGGCGGCTCAGCTGCTGGCAGCTGAGGGGGAGGTGGCCTTGGCCGGGCTGGGCTTCGCGGCGCTGGGCTTCGCGGCGCTGGGCTTCGCGGCGCTGCCGCCCTCGCTCGAGGAGCCGCTGCCCGTGGTGGTCGCCGCGGGCTTGGCGTCCCCGGCCGCCCCGTCGGCCTTGGCCGAGCTGTCGGACTTGGCCCCGTCCGCGACCGCTGCGGTCGCCTTGCCCCGGCTGTCGGTCCGGTAGAAGCCGCTGCCCTTGAAGACCACGCCGACGTTGCCGAACACCTTGCGCAGGCGACCGCCGCAGGTGGGGCACTCGGTCAGGGCGGGCTCGTCGAAGGACTGCACCACCTCGAGCGGGGCCTCGCACGCGGTGCAGCGGTACTCGTAGGTCGGCATGGGCCCTCCCCTGCAGGTCGTCCGGCCGGGGTCACCTCCGGCCCACGTCCCATTCTGGCACTCGATGCATCAGAGTGCTAAATCGGCCCGGTGCTCCCTGTGGATGACGGGTTGGCCGTCGACGGACCGGGGCCTAGCGTGCCGGGTGCCCGGGGGACGGGCGTGCGGGAGGGGGCGACGTGCACCGCAGGGCAGGGCTGGGCCGCATCGTCCGACGGCACCGCAGGGTGCTCGCCGCCGCCTGCTCGGGGGTGGCGATCCTGGCCCTCGGCACGGCCCTGCGCCCCCCGCCGCCGGCCGTGGTCGAGGTCGTGGTCGCCGCACGGGACCTGCCGACCGGGCACCGGCTGACGCCCCAGGACCTGGGCCGGGCGGCGGTGCCCACGGCCGTGGCCCTGCCCGGGGCCGCTGCCGAGCCGCAGCCGCTGCTCGGGCGGGTGCTCGCAGCACCCCTCGTGCGCGGCGAGGCGGTGCTCCCCGCGCGGCTGCTCGCTCCGGCGGGGTGGACGCTGGGCGCCGCGGGGGGCGTCGGGACCGTGCCGCTGCCGGTGCGCTTCCCGGACGCTGCGGCGGCCCGACTCCTCAGCCCCGGCCAGCAGGTCGACGTCCTCGCGGCGTCAGGCCCCGCCCAGGACGGGCTCGGACCTGCCGCCGGCGCACCCCGGGCGGTCGTGGTCGCACGGGCGGCAACCGTCCTCGCGGTCGCCGAGCCGGCCGCGGCGGACGGCGGGCTGCTCGACGGGGGGACGGGCTCCCCCGGCGGCGAGCCCCTCGTGGTGCTCGCCCTGACCGAGCCGCAGGCCCTGGCGGTGGCCGGGGCCGCGGCCAGCCGGCTGCTGTCGTTCACCCTCGCCCCGGGGACCGGGGCGGGGTTGCCGCAGCCCTGAGGCCCGCGTCGCGGGCTCGGGGCGCTCGGCTCAGCGGGGCCCGGGGGCCTCGGTGCCGTCGGCGTCGGGGAAGGTGCTGCGCTGGTTGGCGAGCAGGTCGCGGATCTCCGTGAGCAGGACGACGTCGGGCGGGGTCTCCGCGGCCTTCGGCGTGATCTTGGCCAGCGCGCGGGCCTTGTTCATGGGCAGCACGAACACGAAGTAGACGATCGCCATCGTGATCACGAACGTGAGCAGCGCGGTGATGACCGCACCAATGTTCACGAACTGGCCGTTCACGGTGAACCCCAGCCCGATCTCGTCGCTGCCCCCGAGCGCAGCGATGATCGGGTTGATGATGTTGTCCGCGAAGGACTTCACCAGCGCAGCGAACGCACCGCCGACGACGACCGCGACCGCGAGGTCGATCACGTTCCCGCGCATCACGAATTCCTTGAAGCCCTGCACGAGGCCGGTCTTCTCCTCAGCCATGGTCCCTCTCCAGTCGCGTTCGGTGGCGGGTCAGGTCTCCCGCGGCGCCCGATCCAACCACACCCCGACCGACCCGACGAACCACGCCGCCCGGATCAGGACCCGTGGTGCGGGGGGCGCTGCTGGCGGTAGAAGCGCAGACGCTCGGCGTCACCCTCGGCCTGCTCGCCCCACGCCTCGGGGCGGTCCTCGCCGGCCCGGCCCGGCAGCGGGTCGTCCAGCGAGAGCCGGCGGCGCGGGGTTCGGGGCTCCGGGGGCGCCTGGGGCTCCTCGGGCGGGCTCGACTGCGCCTCCCCCGGCTCGCCGGCGCCGCTCACGAGCTCTCGCCCTGCTCCAGCTCGGCGAGGAAGGCCTCCACCTGGGCGGCGATGTCGGTGTCGGGGGCGATGCGCTCGCCCGGGTCCCCGGGGATCGCCGCACGGCCCGCCATGAGCGCGTCGTACTGCTGCTCCAGGGTGGCGACGGCCTCGAGGTTCTCGGGGTTCGTCGCGATCTGGATCGAGATGTCGGCGTCGGACTCGTCGGCGGCCTCGCGCAGCTCGTCGAGCGGCACGGCCAGCCCCGTCGCGGCGCACAGCTGCTGCAGCAGGACGAGCGCACCGCGTGGGAACTCCGCCTGCACGAGGTAGTGGGGGATGTGCGCGGCGAAGCCCATGGCCGGCCGGTCGCGCTCGCCCAGGCGCAGCTCGAGCAGCGCCGCCAGGCTCCCGGGCACCTCGAGGGACCCCACCCACGGCGTCTGGCCGACCACGAGGGTCGGGTCGTTCGCGTGGAGCGTGACGTTCACCGGCCGCGTGTGCGGTGCGGGCCACGGGATCGCATGCAGGCCGACGACCAGCCGGACGTTGAGCGCCTCGACCAGGCGGATGACCCCCTCGGTCACCGCGCCCCACGCCGTGTCCGGCTCCGAGCCGTGCAGGACCAGGAACTGCTCGCCCTGGTCGTCGACCAAGGCGTCCACGACGAGCTCGGGCAGCTGCACCGACTCGTAGTGGTCCGCGTTGAACACGGTCCGCGGTCGGCGGCCGCGGAAGTCGTACAGGGCGTCGATGTCGAAGGTGGCCACCCGGGTCGGCCGGCAGGTCTCCAGCAGGTGCTCGACTGCCAGCCGGGCGGAGCCACCGGCATCCATGAACCCGGTCAGGCCATGGACCAGCACCGGAGCGCCGAGCTCCGGTCGGTCAGGCTCCAGCCGGTAGGACCCTGCGGTCACGATGGGCACCTCGTGGTCGGTGATGGGTCGGACGGGGACGATCCGTCGCCCCCGAGCGTACTGCCGGCCGACCCCCGGAGGGGTGCCGACGTCAGCGGGCGGCGGCCCTGCGGTAGCGGGAGACACCCAGCGGCACGAAGACCGCCAGGATCACCAGGCACCACAGCACCGAGGCCAGCACGGGGTTCTGCAGCGGCCAGTAGTCGGGGGCCACGTAGTTCGGGGGCACGTTGCCGAACAGCTCGCGGACGGCCGCGACGACCGCGCTGATCGGGTTCCACGCCGCGATCGGCTGCAGCCAGGACGGCATGGTCTCCAGGGGCACGAACGCGTTGGACAGGAAGGTCAGCGGGAACAGCCAGATGAGGCCCGCGGTCTGGGCCACCTCGACGCTGCGCACGCTCAGGCCGATGACCGCGCCGATCCACAGGAAGGCGTACGCGAACAGCGCCAGCAGGGCGAACCCGCCGAGCACCGAGACCACCGGGGCGTCGGTGCGCCAGCCCACGAGCAGGCCGGTGAGGGCCATCGCGGCGGTGGTCACCGTGGCGAAGGCCAGGTCGGCGAACGTGCGCCCGGCGAGCACGGCTGAGCGCGACATCGGCAGCGAGCGGAACCGGTCGAACACGCCCCGGGAGAGGTCGTCGGCCATGGCGATGCAGGTCGTGGCGCAGGTGAACGCCACGGTCTGCACGAAGATGCCGCCCATGAGGAAGTCCGTGTAGTCCCCGCCGCCGGGGACCGCGATGGCGCCGCCGAAGACGTAGGCGAACAGCAGCACGAACATGACCGACTGGATGATCCCGAACACGATGGAGTCGGGCTGGCGGCGCAGCCGGGTGACGTTGCGCCAGGTGATCGTGCCGGTGTCCGACACGGACTGGGCCAGGTCGCTCATCGCGAGGCTCCCTTCGGTGCGGCAGCGGGCGCGTCGGCGGCGTCGGGGGGCCCCTCGGCCTCCGCGTGGTGGCCGGTGAGCTGCAGGAAGACGTCGTCGAGGGTGGGCCGGCGCATGGCCAGGTCGAGCACGCGCACGCCGGCCTCGTCGAACCCGCGGACCGCCTCGATGAGCGCGGTGGAGCCACTGGCCACCGGCGCCACGAGCGTGCGGGTGTGCTCCTCGACCTCGATCGGCCCGGTGGCCAGCCCGCCGAGGACGCCGCGGCCGGCCTCGAGCTGGCCGTGGTCGACGGTCACCACCAGCCGCTCGCCACCCATCCGCGCCTTGAGCTCGTCGGAGGTGCCGCGCGCGATCACCTGGCCCCGGTCCACCACCGCGATGGAGTCGGCGAGCTTGTCAGCCTCGTCGAGGTACTGGGTGGTGAGCAGCACCGTGGTGCCGCCCCGGACCAGGCCCTCGATGACGTCCCAGAGGGCCAGGCGGCTGCGTGGGTCCAGGCCGGTGGTGGGCTCGTCGAGGAAGATGATCGGCGGCCGGGCGACCAGCGCCCCGGCCAGGTCCAGCCGCCGGCGCATGCCGCCGGAGTAGGTCTTGGTCGGACGGTCGGCAGCATCGACGAGGTCGAACTCCTCGAGCAGCTCGGCGGCCCGCGTGCGCGCCGCCGCGCCGCCGAGGTGGTAGAGCCGCCCGATCATGAGCAGGTTCTCCCGACCCGTGAGGTACTCGTCGACCGCCGCGTACTGCCCCGACAGCCCGATCGACCGGCGCACCGACTGCGGGTCACGGGCCACGTCGATGCCGTGCACCGTCGCCGTGCCGGCATCCGGGGTGAGCAGGGTGGTGAGGATGCGCACCGTGGTGGTCTTGCCCGCGCCGTTGGGGCCGAGCAGGCCGAGCACCGTGCCGGCCGGCACCTCGAGGTCGACGCCGTCGAGGGCGCGCACCTCCCCGGCGCGGCTCGGGAAGACCTTGACGAGCCCCTCGGCCCGGATGGCTGACATGACAGGGAACCCAACCACAGCCGTCCGACATCGGCACCTCCCCGAGCGCCGCCGCGTCACCCTGGGGCCGGCGGTGGGCACCGGGCGCCTTCAGCGGCCCTTGGCCGCGGGATATCCCCACCAGCGGCGCGACCGCTGCTACGGTCGCGAGCAGGTCGCCGGGGCAGCCCGCCCGACGACCCGGGGCAGGCCATGGGGCGCGGGCACACCGGGGGGTGGGCATGACCGGCACGTCGGCGGGCCGCCAGCGCCTCCGCGGCACCCTCGTGCTGGCAGCCGCGACCGCGGTCCTCGGCGGCGTGCTGCCGCCCGCGGGCGCCGCCCCCATCACGCCCCAGCCCGAGCAGGCCTGGGAGACCGGCGTGGTCACCAAGGTCGACGACGGCGACACGATCACCGTGGCCATCGCCAGCGGGGCGGATCTCGGCTTCGTCGCGCCCCCCGAGTCCACCGATCCGGCCGTCCCGTCGGCCCGCACCTACTGCGCCGAGCGGCTGGGCCCCGGTGGCGCCATGCCCGCCGACGGCGACCTCGACGGCTGTCGCGTGCGCCTCATCGGCATCCAGGCCCCGGAGAAGGCGGGCGCCTCGGGCGGCAGCGCCCTCGAGCAGTGCCTGGCCAGTGCCGCGACCCAGGCCCTCAAGGCCGCGCTGCCGCTGGGCACGACGGTCCAGCTGCGCTCGATCTCGGTGCGCTCCCGGGAGGACGACTACTCCGGCGGCCGGCTGGCCCGCACGGTCTACCGGCAGGACGCGACCGGCCAGTGGGTGGACGTCGGCCGCGCGGTCATGGCCAGCGGCACGGCCATGTGGTTCCCGTTCCACGTCGGCGACGCCGAGAAGCCCGAGTACGTGCACAACCTGGCGTACCGGCAGCTCGCCGACGAGGCCGCCGCCGCGGGGCGCGGGCTGTGGTCGGCGAACCTGTGCGGGAGCTCCACGCCCGCGGCCGTGCGCACCTGGGTGGTGTCGGACCCCGTCGGCGACGACGCCAACCTCGAGCACCTGGTGCTGGCCAACGACGGGGACGCCCCCCTCGACGTGAGCGGGTGGACGGTGCGCGAGTCCTCGCTGTTCACCTACACCCTGCCAACCCCGACCCTGATCCCCCCGCGCGACCACCTCCGGGTCTTCGCCGGACCGGGCGCGCCCGGGACCCCCACCGCGCGGGACCTGCACATGGGCGGGCCGAGCCAGCTGTTCACCAACCACGACGCGACGGCGGGCTACTTCCACGGCGACGGCGCCTACGTCTACGACGCCCAGCCCGGCTACGCCTACGGCAACCTGCGCGCCTGGTTCCACTACCCCTGCCACGGGGCGCAGTGCACGACCGACCCGCTGGCCGGCCGGCTGCGCCTCGGCACGATCTCCTACGACCCCCCGGGCGCGGACACCGCCGCCGGCGAGTACGTCGACGTGGTGAACGCCTCCGCGGCCCCGGTCGCCCTCGGCGGGTACGGCATCACCCGGCAGGGCGGGCAGATCCCCTTCCCCCCGAACGCCGTGCTGCCGGCCGGCGCCACGCTGCGGGTCTCGATGGGCGTGGGCGTCGACGACGCCACCCGTGTGCACCTCGGGCGCACGGCGAGCCTGCTGGCCAACGCGGGGGACGTCGTGACCGTGGCCAACCTCAACGGCGCCGTGCTGGACTGCCGGGCCTGGGGGTCGATGGCCTGCAGCGGCCTGCCGGTCAGCGGGCCACTGCAGCTCCCGGGCTCGCCGACGACCCAGGCCCCCGCCCCCGCGCCGCCGGCGGTGGCCTCGACCAGGCCCGGCGCCCCGCAGGCGGTCTCGGTCAAGGTGGCGTCCCGGCGGCTCGTCGTCCGGTGGGCCGCACCAGCGGCGAACGGCAGCAAGGCCGTCACGAAGTACCGCACGAAGGTGCACGCCAAGGTCGGCACGAAGCTCAAGCTGCGCGCCACCTGCACGGCGAAGGCCAAGCAGCGCATGTGCCGCACGGGGAAGCTGGCGAAGCGGGCCACCTACGTCGTCACCGTCCAGGCCCGCAACGCCAAGGGCTACGGCCCGGCCTCGGCCCCGGTCCTCGCGCGCGTCCGGTGAGCGCGGGCGCCCGTCACATGATCGTCACCAGCCGGTGACCGGGCGGACACCCCCCGTTCCCTAGACTCCGGCGCCGTGACCTCCTCCCCAGCGCCCTCGGCCGCCCCTGATCGCGTCCCGGCCACCCCCGACCCCGCCACGCTGCCCGCCTGGGACCGCTGGTTCCACCTCACCGAGCGCGGCTCCACCATGGGTCGCGAGGTGCGCGGCGGCCTCGTGACGTTCGTGACGATGGCCTACATCGTCGTGCTCAACGCCCTCATCATCGGCACGGCCCAGGACATCAACGGCGAGTACATCGGGGGCGGCGACAACCCGCTGGTCTCGATCGGGCTGGTGTCGGCGGCGACCGCACTCGTCGCCGGCGTGCTCACGATCGCGATGGGCGCGATCGGGCGCTTCCCGCTGGCGATCGCCGCGGGCCTGGGCCTCAACAGCTTCCTGGCGTTCACGATCGCCCCGCTCATGACCTGGCCGCAGGCCATGGGCCTGGTCGTCATCGAGGGCATCATCATCGGCATCCTCGTGCTGACCGGCTTCCGGGTCGCGGTGTTCGACGCCGTGCCCGAGCCGCTGAAGTACGCGATCGGCGTGGGCATCGGCCTGTTCATCGCGCTCATCGGCCTGGTCGACGCCGGCATCACCCGGCCCGGCGTGCCGCTGCTCTCGTTCGGCGTGAACGGGCAGCTGCGCGGCTGGCCCACGTTCGTGTTCGTGGTCGGCCTGCTGCTCATGATCGTGCTGGTGACCAAGCGGGTGAAGGGCGCCCTGCTCATCGGGATCATCGCCACGGCCGCCCTGGCCGTGGCCGTCGAGGCCGCGTTCGACATCGGCCCGCTCAACGACGGCAACCCCGACACGCCCAACAACCCGACCGGCTGGGCGCTCAACGTGCCGAGCATCCCGGCGCAGTGGTTCAGCACCCCGGACCTGAGCCTGCTCGGCAACGTCTCGCTCACGGGCGCCTTCACCGCGGTCGGGATCGTCACGGCCGGCCTGTTCGTGTTCTCCCTGCTGCTGTCGGACTTCTTCGACACGATGGGCACGGTCACCGCCCTGGCCCACGAGGCCGAGCTCACCGGCCCGGACGACGAGATCCCCCACCTCGAGCCGATCCTGCTCGTGGACTCGGCCGCCGCGGCCGTCGGCGGCCTGGCCTCGGTGTCGAGCAACACCAGCTACATCGAGAGCGCCGCCGGCATCGGCGAGGGCGCCCGCACCGGCATCGCCTCGCTCGTGACCGGCGCCGTCTTCCTGCTGGCGATGTTCGTCTCGCCGCTGGTCTCGGTGGTCCCCTACGAGGCGGCCACGCCGGCCCTGGTGATCGTCGGGTTCCTCATGATGACCCAGATCAAGCGCATCCCCTTCGACGACTACACGATCGGGATCCCGGCGTTCCTCACGATCATCGTGATGCCGTTCACGTACTCGATCGCCAACGGCATCGGCGCCGGCGTGGTGACCTACACCCTGCTCATGGCCACGACCGGTCGTGCCCGCGAGGTCAAGCCGCTCATGTGGCTGGTGGCCGCGGCGTTCGTCGTCTACTTCGCGATCTACCCCGTGACCACGCTGCTGGACTCGATCACCGGCTGACGCGGCCGAGCGCGGGTGCGCCAGGCCCTGGCCGGGCGGACAATCACCGCGTGGGCGCCGGCTCCTACTCGTTCCTCGTCGGGCCGCTGATCGCGCTGGTCGCCATCGGCGCGCTGATGCTCGTCTCGCGCTGGATGACCGGGCAGCGCGGCTCGCTCATCGAGCGCCCCGCCCGGCCGGGCTCGGCCGAGGAGTACGGCCTGATGATCCCGGTCGCCAGCCCCGGCACCGTGGCGGCCGCCGACCAGGTGCGCGCGCGGCTGCGCGAGGCCGGTGTCTCCTCGCGCACGGTGGACACCACCGAAGGGCTGCGCATCATGGTGTGGGCCGAGGACGTCGGCACCGCGCGCTCGGTGCTCGACACCCCGTCGCGCTGAGCGCTGGTACCCGCAGGCCCTGCCTGCGTCGTCGATTCCGCCAACTGGGTGTGCGGAATCGACTACGCAGCCGGGAGCAGGCCGCGGCAGCGGGCCTCCAGCGCCACGACCGCCGGGCCCATGATCGCGAAGGCGGGGTTCGTCGTCTGCCCGTGGAAGAAGCGGTAGTGGATCTGCTGGGCGATCACCGCGAGGCGGAACAGGCCGAACACCTCGTAGAACGTCCACTCCTGGGCCGTCACGTCGAGCCCGCGCAGCGCCGCGTACCGCTGGACGAACTCCCAGCGGGTGCGCATGCCCGGGGCGTTCGTCGGCTGGCGGCGGAACAGCTGGAACGTGGGGTCGTCGTCGGCCTGCACCCAGTACGCCAGCGACGAGCCGAGGTCCATGAGCGGGTCGCCCACCGTGGCCAGCTCCCAGTCGAGCACGGCGACGATGCGGGTGGGGTCCGCCGGGTCGAGCACGAGGTTGTCGAAGCGGAAGTCGTTGTGCACCAGGACGTGCGGGCGATCCGCGGGCTGGTGGGCGTCGAGCCAGGCCATGACCGCCTCGAAGTCGCCGACGTCCTCGGTGCGCGCCCGCCGGAACCGCCCGGACCAACCGCCCACCTGCCGTGCCACGTACCCCGGCCCGCGGTCGAAGGAGCCCAGCCCGGCGTCGTCCACGTCGACCGCGTGCAGGGCCACCAGCGTGTCGATGGCCCGATCGCACAGCGCCCGCACGCCGGCCTCGTCCAGGCCCAGGGAGGCGGGCAGGTCCTGGCGCAGGATGGTGCCGGCCACCCGGTCCATGACGTAGAACGGCGACCCGATCACGCCGGGGTCGTCGCACATCGCCACCATGGCGGGGACCTGCGGGAACACCGGGGCCAGCGCCACCTGCAGGTCGTGCTCCCGGCGCATGTCGTGCGACCCGGCGGCCTTCGTGCCGGCCGGGGGCCGGCGCAGGATGAGGTCGCGGCCGGGGTAGCGCAGCAGGTAGGTGAGGTTCGACGCCCCACCGGTGAACTGGCGCACCTCCGGCGGGCCGTCGAGCCCCGTGGGGTCCGTGGCGTGCGCGCGCAGCCACGCCGCCATCGCCCCCACGTCGAAGGCGTCCTCGTCGCGCACCCGGGACGCGCCGGCGACGGTCGGCTCGCTCACTGAGCGGCCGCCTGCACGTAGGGCTTGAGCAGCCGGCGCGCGACCACCCCCAGGTGCACCTCGTCGGGCCCGTCGGCCAGCCGCAGCGAGCGAGCCCCGGCGTAGGCCATCGCCAGCGGGAGGTCCCCGCTCATGCCGGCACCACCGTGCAGCTGGATCGCCAGGTCGATCACCTCGCAGGCCATCCGCGGCACCGCCGCCTTGATCTCGCTGACCTCGCTGGCCGCCCCGGCGATGCCGACGGTGTCGAGCTTCCAGGCCGCGTGCAGCACGAGCAGGCGCGCGGCGTTGATCGCGATCCGCGCCTCGGCCAGCCGCTCCCGGTTGCCGCCGAGGTTGGCCAGCGGCTTGCCGAACGCCACGCGGCTCACCGCCCGCTCGCAGGCCAGCTCCAGCGCCCGCTCCGCCAGGCCGATGAGGCGCATGCAGTGGTGGACGCGGCCCGGGCCGAGCCGGCCCTGGGCGATCGCGAACGCGTCCCCCGGGTTGCCGATCACCGCCGAGCGGGGCAGCCGCACGTCGGTCAGGGTCACCTCGCCGTGGCCCAGGGGCTCGTCCCACTGGCCCAGGGCGGTCAGGCAGCGCTCGATGCGCACGCCCGGGGCGTCCATGGGCACCAGCACCATCGAGTGCTGCGCGTACGTGTGGGCCGAGGGGTCCGTCAGGCCCATGAAGATGCCGACGCGGCAGTCGGGGTGCCCGACGCCGGTGGACCACCACTTGCGCCCGTTCAGGACGATCTCGTCGCCGTCCACGACGGCGGTGGCCCGCATCGTGGTCGCATCCGAGGAGGCCACCTCGGGCTCGGTCATGAGGAACGCGCTGCGGATGCGCCCGTCGAGCAGCGGCTCGAGCCACTGCGCCTGCTGCTCGGCCGAGCCGTACCGCAGCAGCACCTCCATGTTGCCGGTGTCCGGGGCGTTGCAGTTCATGACCAGGGGCGCGAGCAGGGAGCGGCCCATCTGCTCGGCGATCGGGGCGTAGTCGACGTTGCCCAGGCCGACGCCGCCAGCGGTGCCGTACTGGGCCGCGTAGGCGTCGCCGTGCCCGGCGGGCAGGAACAGGTTCCACAACCCCTCGGCGCGGGCCCGGCCCTTGAGCTGCTCGATCAAGGGATGCGGCGGCCACGGGTCCTCCCCGCGGGCGCGACGGGCCGCCACGTCGGCGAGCACCTCGGCCTCGGCGGGCTCCACCGCCTCGTCGACGAAGCGACGGACCTGCGCGGCCAGCGCCGCGGAACGTGCGGAGTGGGCGAAGTCCATGCGATCGAGACTAGACCCGGGCCCGGGCGCCGCGGCGGGGCCCGTCAGCGGCCCGGTGCGCGCTGCCCGGTCAGCGCAGCATCCGCAGGATCCGCCAGGCGCCGGAGGCCACGAGCGCGGCGATCACGGTGCCGACGACCAGGTCCGGCCACGCCGAGCCGGTGAGCGCCACGAGCTGCCCGGCCACGATGACGCCCAGGTTGGCCAGGGCGTCGTTCGTGGTGAAGATCCAGCTGGCCCGCAGGTGGACCCCGCCGTGCCGATGGGCCGCGAGCAGGGCGACGCAGGTGAGGTTGGCCAGCAGCGCGAGGATGCCGACGGCGATCATCCAGCCCGCCCGCGGCTCGCCCCCGCCGAGCGCCCGGCGCACGACGTCGACCAGGACCAGGCCGGCCAGGGCCAGCTGCAGCCACCCGCTGGCCCGCGCCGAGCGGCGCTGGTCCACCAGCGCCCCGCCGACCGCGGCCAGCGCGATGGCGTAGACGGTGGCGTCGGCGAGCATGTCGAGGGAGTCGGCGAGCAGGCCGGTCGAGCCGGCCCAGAGCCCGGCGACGAGCTCCACCACGAACATCACGGCGTTGATCGCCAGGACCATGGCGAGCACGCGGCGCTCGGCCGCCGGGCCGGGAGGCGCGGCACCCCCCTCGGGCGCTGCGGCATCACCCTGAGTGGGAGCCGGTTCGCTGGATTCCAGGCGGGCGCCCAGCCCGAGCGGCGCCAGCGCCGCCACGAGGGGATCGGCCCCGCCCTGGTGGCGCACCGCGACCCGGCGGGAGCGCAGGTCGACGGCGACCTCGCTGATGCCGGGCACCGGGGCCAGCGCGGCCCGCACGAGCGACTCCTCCGCCGAGCAGTCCATGCCCGGCACGTGCAGGGTGCTGCGCGATCCGGTGGACACGGGGTGATTCTGGCCCTGCGTCAGCCCGGGTGCGCCAGCAGGCGGTGCACGTCGGCCAGCCCCAGCACGACCGGCCCGGCCGGGCCGGCCACCCGCACCCGGCCCTCGGG
>JALOLK010000135.1 GCA_025456015.1 Candidatus Nanopelagicales bacterium | reverse complement strand
GGGTGCGGGTGGGCCGCGACGAGCTCGGTGAGGAACTGGTTGAGCCGGCCGGTCGGCACGCGGGTCCCCCAGCCCTGCAGCGCGGCGTCCAGGGCGGGGACGAGCTTGTCGACGGCGCGGCCCGTGCGCGCGGAGACGTTGACCCGGGGAGCCCACGCGATCGGGGCGAGGTCGCGCTCGATCTCACGCTCGAGGTAGCGGCGCCGCTCCTCGTCGACGAGGTCCCACTTGTTGATGGCCAGCACGAGCGCCCGACCCGACTCGACCACCATCGAGGTGATCCGCAGGTCCTGCTCGCTCAGCGGCTCACCGCCGTCCACGAGCACGACCGCGACCTCGGCCTTCTCCAGCGCGGCGTGCGTGCGCAGGGAGGCGTAGTACTCATGCCCACTGGCCTCGCGGATGCGCCGGCGGATGCCCGCGGTGTCCACGAAGATCCACTCGCGGTCGCGCAGGACGACGACCTCGTCGACGGGGTCCACGGTGGTGCCGGCCACGGCGGAGACGACGGCACGCTCCGAGCCCGCGAGCTTGTTCAGCAGCGAGGACTTGCCGACGTTGGGCTTGCCGACCAGCGCGACCCGCGGCGGGCCGCTGGGCCGCGAGCGCCCGGAGCCCTCCTGCGGCAGCTCGGCCAGCACGGCGTCGAGCAGGTCGCCGCTGCCCCGGCCGTGCAGCGCCGAGACCGGATGGGGCTGGCCCAGGCCCAGCGACCAGAGCATCGCCGCGTCGGCCTCGGCCCGGGCGTCGTCGACCTTGTTCGCGGCGAGCACCACGGGCTTGCCGGCGCGGCGCAGGATGCGCACGACGGCCTCCTCGGCGTCGGTGGCCCCGACCGCGGCGTCGACCACGAGCACGACCACGTCGGCCAGCGCGACGGCCCGCTCGGCCTGGGCGGTGATGGCAGCGGCCATGCCCTGGCCGTCGGGGTCCCAGCCCCCGGTGTCGACCAGCTGGAAGCGTCGGCCCGACCACTCCGCGTCGTAGCTGACCCGGTCCCGGGTGACCCCCGGGACGTCCTGCACGACCGCCTCGCGCCGGCCCAGGATGCGGTTCACCAGGGTCGACTTGCCGACGTTCGGCCTGCCGATGATCGCCACGATCGGCACCGCGTGGCCCTCGGCCTCGGCCAGGTCCTCGTCGTCGAGCTCGATGCCGAACTCCCGGGCCGCCGCCTCGAGCGCCGCGCGCTCGCTGGCCTCGTCGAGGGCGGCGTCGTCGTCGAGGTCGTCGACGAGGAACGTCGCGTCACCGGCGGACGGATCCACCTCGCCGAGCGAGACCCAGCCCTCCGCGTCCGGCTCGTCGGCGGCAGGGCGGTCGGGCGGGGTGGGGGTCACGACGGGCAAGGCTACCGGGCGCGGCGGGCGGGCCCACGATCGTCGGTGGCGCCCCGCATCGTCCCGCGGGCTCGGCGGCGTCAGGTGGGTCGGTCGATCAGCGGCGGGCCGCGGCCGCCTCGACGATGCCCACCACGCGGGCGATGACCTCGTCGAGCGTGTCGTGCGTGCCGTCGACGTGCACCGCCCCCTCGGCCATGGTGAGCGGGGAGACCGCCCGGGTGCTGTCGATGGCGTCGCGGGCCGCCAGCGACGCGGCCGTGGCCTCCAGCGAGGTGGGGTCGGGCACGTCGGCACCGTCCCGGCCGGCGTCCTCGGCGGCGCGACGGGCCGCCCTGGCCGCTGGGTCGGCCGTGAGGTAGATCTTGGCCGTGGCGTCGGGCAGCACGACGCTGCCGATGTCGCGGCCCTCGACGACGATGCCCCGCCCGCCCGCCAGCACCTCGGCGACCGCGGCGCGCTGCAGGGCGACCAGCCGCTCGCGGACCGCGGGCACCGCGGCCACGGGGCTCACCGCCCCGGTCACGGCCGCCCCACGGATCGGCTCGCTCACGTCCACGCCGTCCACGGCGATCGTGGGGGCGTCGGGATCCGTCGTCGAGACCAGGCTCGGCTCCCCGGCCCGGGCGCCCACGGCGGCCGGGTCGTGCACATCGACCCCGCGGTCGAGCATGTACCAGGCCATCGCGCGGTACATCGCGCCGGTGTCGAGGTAGGCCAGGCCCAGCGCGCGGGCGACCCCCCGGCTCGTGCTGGACTTGCCGCTGCCCGAGGGGCCATCGATGGCCACCACCACGTCCGCCGTCTCCACGGGCGCCCACCCTAGCGAGCGGACCGCCGGGGATCGCGGCCGTGCCGCCGCCGAGCTGACGGGGGCCACGGCGTGCGCCGGCGGCGCCGCGCGCGTCAGCCCCGCACCTCCCAGCCACCGTCGCGCAGGGCTGCGGCCAGCGGCTCGGCGGCCGGCTGGGCCACCGCGATCTCGACCACGCCGGTGGGCCGGCCCAGGACATGCTCGATGCGGACGTCCTCGACGGACACGCCGGCGGCGGCCACGGCCGCGAAGAGCCGACCGAGCTCGCCGGGGGCGTCCGGCACCGCGACCGGCAGCTCGACCGTCGGCGCGGGTCGTGCCCCGTGCTTGCCCGGCACCCGCTGCCGGCCGGCGTTGCCCCGCCGCAGCGCGTCGACCAGCACCGTGGCGCCGGTCCCGTCGGCCACCTCGAGCGCGGCCAGCAGCCGGTCGAGGTCGTCGCGCACCGCGGCGAGCACGTCGCCCACCTTCGCGGCGTTCGCCGCGAGGATCTCCACCCACAGCGACGGGTCGGAGGCCGCGATCCTCGTCATGTCGCGCAGGCCCTGCCCGGCGATCGAGACGGCCGTCTCGGAGGAGTCGAGCAGGCGGGCGGCCAGCAGCGAGGACAGCACCTGCGGCGCGTGCGACACGAGGGCCACCGCCCGGTCGTGCTCCTCGGGCGGCATGAGCACGGGCAGGGCCCGCACCGCCAGGGCGAGCTCCTGCACCACCGCCACCGCCCGGTCGGCGGCCCCCGGGTGGGGGGTGACGACCCAGGCCCGGTCGTCCAGGAGGTCCGCGCGGGCGGCGGCGGGCCCGGAGACCTCGCGCCCAGCCATGGGATGCCCACCGACGTACCGGTCCACGGGCTGGCCGGCCGCCAGCAGCGCCCTGAGCACCGGCACCTTGACCGAGGCCACGTCGGTGACGACAGCGGTGGGGAACCGGTCCAGCGCCTGCCCGACCACGGCGGCCGTGGCAGCCGGGGGCACCGCGACGACGACGAGCCCGGGGGCGGTGTCGCCCGGCACGGCGGCCACCCCGGCCCCGCGCTGCACCGCCACGGCGAGGGCGGCGGGGTCCCTGTCCTCGAGCAGGACCACCACCCCGCACCGGCGCAGGGCCAGCGCCAACGACGTCCCGATGAGGCCGGTGCCGATCACGAGCACCGGCTGGGGCAGGGCGCTCACTGGGCCAGGTCGGCGCGCAGGGCCTCGGCGCCGCGGGTGTAGACGTGCACGACGGCGGCTCGGGACAGGTCGCAGTCCACGTGGGCCAGCACGCGGACGACCCGTGGCAGCGCGCCGGCGACGTCGATCTCCTGGGCGCAGATGAGCGGCACGTCGCCCAGCGCCAGGGCCCGGGCCGCCGTCGCCGGGAAGGTCGAGACGAGGTCGGGGGTGGCCGTGAAGAGCACCGAGATGAGCGCGTCGGTGCCCAGCCCGTTGCGCTCGAGCATCGCGCGCAGCAGCTCGACGACCGCCTCGCGCATCTCCTCGGGGTCGTCGGCGCACAGGTGGGTCGCGCCGCGGATCGCGCGCACGGCCATGGTGTCCCCTCCCGGATCGTCGCGGCACAGCCTAACCGTCCGGTGCACCGGTACCGTGACCCCGCCGCCGTGCCCACGGCCGGCCGGGAGGAGGCGCAGGTGCGGACGTTGCAGGACAGGCGGGTGCTCATCACGGGGGGCGCATCGGGCATCGGCCGTGCGATGGCCGAGTCCTTCGGGGCCGCCGGCGCGCAGCTCGTGCTCGGCGACCTCGACGACGACGCCCTGGCCCGCACCGCGCAGGCGCTGCGCGCCCGGGGCCTGCGCGTGGACATCGCCAGGTTCGACGTGACCGACCCCGCGGACGTGGCCGCTGCCCGCGAGCGCATCAACGGTGCGGGTGGGCCGATCGACGTGCTGGTGAACAACGCCGGGACGGTGTTCGGCGGCACCTTCCTGGACGTGCCCCTGCACCGGCACCTGCAGACCTACCGGGTGAACACCCTCGGCCCGGTCATCGTCACCCACGCCTTCCTGCCCGACCTGCTCGGGCGGCCGGACGCGCACGTGGTGAACATCGCGAGCCTCGCCGGACTCGGGCCGGGCGCGCGCGCGACCACG
>JALOLK010000008.1 GCA_025456015.1 Candidatus Nanopelagicales bacterium | reverse complement strand
GAGGAGCACGAACCTGAATGGATCATCGGGCGGCGGGGGGCGGGGGCCCGATAGCGTGCGCGGGTGCGTGAGTGGCTGCTCGCCCTGGTGGCGATCGCCGGTGCGATCGCCCTGGGCTGGGTCGTCGCGCGGGCGGTCCGCGGCCGAGCACGGCTGGGGTCCGAGGGCGACATCGCGACGTACCGCACCCTGCACCTGGCGAGCCTGGCCGCCCCCTCCCTGCGCGGCGGGCTCACCGCCGCCAGCGCCCAGCGCTCCGCGCGGCACCTGCGCGCGCTGCTGGGCGTCGAGGCCGTGGCGATCACCGACCTCGTCGAGGTGCTGGCCTGGGACGGCCCGGGCGAGCGGCAACGCGCCCTGGCCGTGCAGCACGCCGGTCCGGCGCTGGGGTCGGGGGCCGCGGTGGTGCTGACCGAGTCCCAGTCCCGCGCGGTCTCCGAGCTGCTGCGCACCGGCGTGGCCGCCCCGCTCACCAGCGACGACGTCGTCATCGGCGCGCTGGTCGCCTACTCGACGCACCCGGCCGGCCCGGCCCTGGTCCGAGCGGTGGAGGAGGTGGCCACGTTCGCGTCCGGCCAGCTCGACCTCGCCGAGCTCGACCGGACCCGGGCCCGCACCGCCGAGGCCGAGGTGCGCGTGCTGCGCGCGCAGATCTCCCCGCACTTCGTCTACAACTCGCTCACCGCCATCGCCTCCTTCGTGCGCACCGACCCCGACCGCGCCCGCGACCTGCTGCTGGACTTCGCCGAGTTCACCCGCTACTCGTTCCGCGCGCACGGCCGGTACACCACGCTGGCCGAGGAGCTGCGCTCCATCGAGCAGTACCTGCTCCTCGAGCAGGCCCGGTTCGGCGATCGGCTCCGCGTGGTCCTGCGGGTGGACCCGGAGGTGCTCGGCGTGAGCATCCCGTTCCTGTGCATCCAGCCCCTGGTCGAGAACGCGGTCCAGCACGGCCTCGAGCGCCGCGACGCCCCCGGCACGATCACGATCACCGCCCTGGACCGCGGCCCGGACTGCTGGATCAGCATCGAGGACGACGGGCTGGGCAACGACCCCGCAGTCATCCGACGCAGCCTGTCGGGCGACCCCGGCGACCACGTCGGCCTGGCCAACGTCGACGAGCGGCTGCGCACGACCTTCGGCGAGGACCGGGGCCTGGTCGTCGAGACCGCCCCCATGGCCGGCACGAAGGTGAGCATGCGCGTGCCCAAGTACGCCGAGACGGTGATCGCCGATGGCTGAGCCGCGCAGCACCGACGAGCCGACTCCGCGCAGCACCGACGCGCTGCGGGTGCTCGCCGTCGACGACGAGCCGCCCGCCCTGGGCGAGCTGGTCTACCTGCTCGAGCGCACGCCCGGGATCGCGGCCGTGCTCCCCGCCGGCAGCGCCGCGGACGCGCTCGCGCTGCTGCAGGCCGGCGGCATCGACGCGGTGTTCCTCGACATCCGCATGCCCGGCATCGACGGGCTGGCCCTGGCCGGCATCCTGGGCCGCTTCGCCGCCCCGCCGCCGGTCGTGTTCGTCACCGCCTTCGACAGCCACGCGGTCCAGGCCTTCGACGTCGCGGCCGTCGACTACCTGCTCAAGCCGATCCGCGCCGAGCGGCTGGCCGAGGCGGTCGAGCGGGTGCAGCGCCGGCTCGACACGCTGCGCGCCGAGGCCGCCGCGGAGCGCGAGGCGACCGAGCCCGAGGCCCCCGCCGCGCCGGCACCGCCACCCGACGAGACGATCGCGGTGGAGCTCGGCGGGGTGACCCGGTACGTGCGGCGCTCGGACGTCGTCTACGTCGAGGCCCAGCGCGACTACGTGCGGCTGTGCACGCGCACGTCGGGGCACCTGGTCCGCATCCCGCTCGCCGCGCTCGAGGAGCGCTGGGCCCCGGTGGGCTTCCTGCGGGTCCACCGCCGCTACCTCGTGAACTCCGCCTATGTCGAGGGCCTGCGCTCGTCGGCGGGCATGGTCAGCGTGGACCTGGGCCAGGACCAGCACGTCCCGGTGAGCCGGCGGTTCACCTCGGCGGTGCGGGCCGCGCTCGTGCAGCGCCACCGGCTCGACCGGGAGCCGGGGCGCAGCAGCCGGCGGGCCGAGGCCGATGCTGGGACCTCGGGCCCCGAGGCCGACGCCGCCACCCCGGGTGCCCCGGCGGAACCAGGGGCGCCCCCCGCCCCGCCGCCCGACGACCAGCCGCCCGAGGACCCCACCGCCCCGGAGAGGGCCGGCGCGTGAGCCGCGAGTCGCGCCGGCGCGACCAGGGCCCCACGCGGCGCGAGCAGGCCGCCGCCCGACGGGAGCACCTGCCCCGGCGCGAGGTGATCACGGCCCCTCGACGCGAGGTCCGTCGACCGCACCGGACCGTGGCCGAGGACATCGACCAGGAGACCCGGGTGGGCCGGGTGTTCCTGCAGGCGCTGATCCGCACGCAGCTGCGCCTGGGCCTGGCGACCGTCGCGCTCGTGGTCGTCCCGCTGGCCGCGCTGCCGCTGCTCTTCGGCCTGGTGCCCGGCGTGGGCGCGCTCCAGGCGGGTCCGCTGCCGCTGTGGTGGCTGCTCCTGGGCTTCCTGGTCTACCCGGCGATCCTCGCGGTGGGCTGGTGGCACGTCCGCCAGGCCGAGCGCAACGAGGCCCGCTTCACCGAGCTGGTGGAGGGCCGGTGAGCAGCGGCTTCGGCGAGCAGATGGCCGTGCTGGGCCTGACGCTCACCGTGGTGATCACGATCGTGCTGGCGGCCTACAGCTCCCGGGTGGCCCGCACGACCGGGGACTTCTACGTCGCGGCGCGGTCGGTGCCGGCGTGGTGGAACGCCTCGGCCATCTCCGGGGAGTACCTCTCGGCTGCCTCGTTCCTCGGCGTGGCCGGGCTCATCATGGTGGGCGGCGCCGACGCTGTCTGGTTCCCCGTCGGGTACGCCGTCGGGTACGTCCTGCTGCTCGCGCTGGTCGCTGCGCCGCTGCGCCGCTCGGGGGCCTACACCCTGCCCGACTTCTGCGAGGCCCGGCTGCGCTCCTCGACGGTGCGCCTGGCCGCCAGCGTGCTCGTCGTCGTGATCGGGTGGCTCTACGTGGTGCCCCAGCTGCAGGGCGCGGGCCTGGCCCTGGAGATCCTGCTCGGCACCCCCGTCTGGGTCGGCGGCGTGCTCGTCGCGGCCATCGTGCTGGTCGTGCTCGTCGGGGGCGGCATGCGCAGCGTCACGATGGTGCAGGGCTTCCAGTACTGGCTCAAGCTCGTGGCGATGCTGGTGCCCGGGCTGCTCCTGCTCGCGGCCTGGCAGCTGGACGGCCGGCCCAGCGCGCTGACCGACAGCGTGCCCACCTTCCGCGCCGAGACCACGGTCGCGGTCGAGGCCGACGTGCGCGTCGTGGTCGACCGGGCCACCGCGGTGCGGGCCAACGGCACCATCGACGGCGAGGCCGTCTCCGGCGCGGCGATGCTCCCGGCCGGGACCGTCGCCATCGACGCGGGCACCGAGCTCACGTTCCCCGCCGGCGCGGACGTCCCGCACCTGGAGGGCATCCCCGCGCGGACCGGGGAGGCGTGGGCCCGGCCGCTCGAGGGCACCGAGCACCCGCTGTACCGCACCTACGCGCTCATGCTGGCCCTGTTCCTGGGCACGATGGGCCTGCCGCACGTGCTCGTGCGCTTCTACACCAACCCCGACGGCCGCCAGGCCCGGCGCACGGCCCTCATCGTGATCGCCCTGGTCGGGCTGTTCTACCTGGTGCCCTCGGTGCACGGGATGCTCGGCCGGCTCTACGTGCCCGAGCTGCTCATGACCGGTCGCACCGACGCCGTCGTCCTGCTGCTGCCCGGGGCCCTGCTCGGCGAGGGCCTGCCCGGCCAGCTCGTCACGGCCCTGGTGTGCGCCGGCGCGGCCGCGGCCTTCCTGGCCACGGCCACGGGGCTGACCGTCACGGTGGCCGGCGTGCTCTCCCAGGACCTGGTCGGCCGGGTGGTGCCCGACCCCATCCGGTCGTTCCGCTGGGCCGCGGTCGTCGCGGTGCTGGTGCCGCTCGTGCTGGGCCTGCTCGCTGCCAGCCTCCCGCTGGCGCAGGCCGTCGCCCTGGCGTTCACGGTGGCAGCCTCGACGTTCTGCCCGCTGCTGCTGCTCGGCATCTGGTGGCCGCGGCTCACCGACCTGGGGGCGGCGGCCGGCCTGGTCGTCGGGGGCGGCCTGGCGGTCGGGGCCATCGCCGCGTCCACCCTGCTGACCGACCTGGGCGGCTGGCCCGACGCGCTGCTGAGCCAGCCCGCGGCCTGGGCCATGCCCACCGCCCTGCTCACGATGGTGCTGGTCTCCCGGGCCACCCAGCACCGCCTGCACCCGGGGGTGAGCCGGATCATGGTGCGGCTGCACACCCCGGAGTCCGCCCAGCTGCACCAGACCTGGACCGCGAGGGGGTCGCGATGAGCCTGCCGTCCGAGGGCCCGGGGACGTCCCCGGAACCCACCGAGCTCGTCGAGCTGGCCCACCGGCTCGACCTGCGCGCGCCCGAGGCCGAGGACGGGATCGGGGCCCTGGCCCGGGCCGCCGACGAGCGCACGCGCGACCTCGTCGACGGGTTCGTGCACCAGAACGGCCCGCCGCCCAGCCGCTTCGCGTGGGTCGCCCTGGGCTCGCACGCCCGCGGGGAGCTGCACTGCGCCAGTGACCAGGACCACGCCCTGCTCTGGGAGGAGCCGCGGGCGGCCGGCTCCGGGTACGCCCGAGACCTGGCTGCCGCCGTCATCGACGGGCTCGAGGCCTTCGGGATGCGCCGCTGCGACGGCGGCTACATGGCCGACCGGTGGTCCCTGGGCCTGGAGGACTACCTCGACCAGGCCCGGGCCCGCATCGAGGCACCCACGCCCGAGGCGGTCCTCGAGACCGACGTGTTCCTCGACCTGCGCCCCCTGGTCGGCACCCTCGACGTGGCCCCCGCGACCCAGGTGCAGCTCGCCGGGGCCGACTCGCCCCGGCTCATGCACGGCCTGGCGCTGGCGGCCAACGGCTTCCCACCGCCGCGGCTGGTCTTCGGCCGGCTGCCGCACGGCGAGGTCGACGTCAAGCGCACCGGCCTGGCCCCGATCGTGCTGCTGGCCCGGCTCTACGGGCTGCGGGCGCGGTCGGCCGCCGTGGCCACCCCGCACCGGCTGCACGCCGCCGCCGCGGCCGGGATGCTCTCCGCGGAGCTCACGGACCGGCTCGTCGCCGCCTTCACCCTCATGAGCCGCCTGCGCCTGGCCACCCAGCTGGCCCAGGTCGCCGCCGGCCTGCCGGTCTGCGACCGGGTGCCCGTCGCCGAGCTCGACGAGGCCGACCAGGCCGGGCTGCGCGACGCCTTCCGCGCCGTCCGTGCCGCGCAGACCGCCACCACGGTGGCGTTCCGGACGGACCTGTCCCGATGAGCGGGACCCGGGCGGGGAGCACCCGACCCGCCGCCCGACCAGGAGGTGCGCGATGACCCGGTGGCGCGTCGTCATGCTCATCGCGATCGCGACGCTGGTGCCGGCGCTCACCGTGGCGGTCGTGCTGGCCGACCTGCCCGAGCGGTCCCGGCGCACCCTGCTCGAGTCGCTGGGCACCGAATGGGTGGTGCTGGCCCTGGGCCTGGTCGTGCTCGTGACCGGCATCGGCTGGGTCGCCTGGAGCACCTGGCGCTCGGAGCAGCGCCACGATGTCCGGCAGGCCGGCGACATCCTCATCATCGCCAACGCGAACGCCGCCCACCGCCTGGCCGGCGCCACGGCCGTGGAGCGGGCCGTGAACGTGCTGGCCGAGCGCCACGCCGGCGCCGAGCAGCGCCTCATCGACCAGCTCGCAGCCGCGCACGCCGAGCTCACCCGGGAGCGCGACGCGCTCTTCGCGGTGCTCGCCGGCCTCGACGTCCCCGTGGGCGTGGTCGACGACCTCGGCCGCGTGCTGCTGGTGAACCCGGCCGCCCGCCAGCTGCTCGTGGCCGGCGGGCGGGCACCGGTGGCCGCCGGCCGCAGCATCTTCGGGGTCTTCGACGCCGACGACTTCACCCCGCTGCTCACCCGGGCGATCGCCGGCGAGCGGGTCTCGGCGACGGTCCGCGACACCCCGATGCGCCTGGCCCGGATCACCGGCCCGGACGAGCCAGCCATGGTGCTCGTGATCGGCGAGCCCGGGGAGGAGCCCAGCGGCCCGGTCGTGGGCCTGTCGGTGGACCTCTCGCGGCACTCCCGGCCCTCCCCGAGCCGCGAGGAGTGGCTCGCGACCCCGCTGCGCGACATCGTCTTCACGGTCCTGGACTGCGAGACGACCGGCCTGCACGCCGCGGCCGGCGACCGCCTCATCGCGCTGGGTGCGGTGCGCGTCGATGGCGGCACGGTGCGCGCCGACGACACCTTCGACGCCCTGGTGAACCCCGGCGTGCACATCCCCGAGTCGTCCACGCGGTTCCACGGCATCAGCGACGAGCTGGTGCGCGAGGCCCCGAGCGGCCCGCAGGTGCTCGCCGAGTTCGCCGCCTGGGCGGTGGACTCCGTGCTCGTCGGGCACCACCTCGCGTTCGACCTGGGCTTCCTGGGCCCCCCGGCGGCGCAGGCCGGGATCACCCTCGAGCCGCTGAGCCTGGACACGATGCTGCTCTCGGCGGTGCTCGACGACGACCCGGACGCCCGGCACGGCCTCGACGGGGTGTGCACCCGCTTCGGCGTCGAGGTGATCGGGCGGCACACCGCGCTCGGCGACGCGCTGGCCACCGCCGAGGTGCTCGTGCGGATGCTGCCGCTGCTCGACGAGCGCGGCATCCGCACCCTGGGCCAGGCCCGCGAGGCGATGGCGGCCACCGGCCTGGCCGGCCGGCTCGCCACCGCCGGAGGGTAGGTGGCGGCTGCCGCCGGGCCTGCCCCGGCGGCGTGAGTTGCCTCACACCCTGGTGCTGCGAATCGCGGAATCGCCCATGGCGTGGGCTGTTCCGGGCCCGCCAGGCGCGCGATGATCGGGGGATGGACGCGGTGGTGCTCGGGTGGGACCCGGACCGCGGCGCGCGCTGGGTGCCCCCCTACGACCAGGCGCTCGCCCAGTTCGAGGCCGCTGGCAGTGCCGTCCTGCCGTGGCGGGTAGACGGGGAGCCGGTGCCGGCCCCCGGCACCGTGGTGCACCTCATGCTGCAGGGCCGCCGCCGCGGCCTGGTGGGCCGAGGGGTGGTCCGCTCCGCCCCCTACGCGGCCTTCCACGCCGACCGGCCGGGCATGCTGGCCCCGCACGTGCTGGTGGCGTGGGACCACCTGCTGGCCCTCGACGAGCCCATCACCGCCGAGGAGCTCGCCGTGCGGGTGCCCGGCGTCGCGTGGGGCGAGCTGTACGCACCGGCGGTGCTCCTGCCGTTCCGGGCCGCCCACGAGCTCGACCGGGTCTGGGCCGCGCCGCACCCCTCGGCCAGCCCGTCCAGCCGGCGGGTCGCCCTGGCCCGCGGCGCGCTCGACCGCGTCGTGCACGACCTCGGCGAGGGCGTCCGCTCCGCCGAGCGAGCCGCCGAGCACGTCGCCGTGCGCGTCGGCCAGGAGGTGCGTGACGACGCCGCGGCCGTCCTCGGCGCGGTCCACGGCCTGGCTGATCGGTGGGGCGGGCCCGCCCGCTGACCCGGCACACCTCGGGCGAGCACGGGCGGGCCCGCGCCAGCTGGGTTACCGTCGGGGGCATGCAGGATGCCCCCCGCGTGGTCGGCCTGGTCGGCGTGTACGACGCCGACGGCGGCCTGGTCGGCGAGGCCCGCTACGTGGTGGGCCACCTGCTCGGCCTCGCCGACTGCGCCCTGTGCGACATCACCCACTCCCCCGTGCGGCGCAAGCCCGCGTGGGACCGGATGGTGGCCGGGCTCGGCGTGGCGTTCCGGCTGCGGCACCGCAACGAGCTGGCCGACCAGCCGGCGGTCGCCGCCGCGGTGCGCAGCGTGGGCCTGCCCCTGGTGCTGGCCCGGCTCGACGACGGCGCCGTGCGTCCCGTGCTGGACCGGACCGCGCTGGCGCGGCTGGACGGCTCGGTGGCGGCGTTCGACGCCGAGCTGCGGGCAGCGGTGGCAGCCGCGGGCTGGGCCTGGCCCGACCCGGGGACGCCGGGGGCGCTGGCCCGGGCCCCGCTCGCCGGCTGAGGCTGCCGACGGCTCAGCCGAGCAGGCTCGCCACGGCGCCGAGCTGGTCGGCCGCGCGCCCGGCGGAGCGGGCGAGCTCGGCCCACGCCTCCTGCTCGGCCACCGACACGCCGGTCAGCTCGGCCGCCCGCTCCTGCACCGAGGCCTCGAGCTGGGTGAGCTGCTCCTGCAGCGGCGCGAGCGCGGCGGCGCTGAGGTCCTCGGGGGCCGCGAGCACCGCGGTGACCTGCTCCTCCACGGCCTCGAGCTGTCCGCGCAGCTCGGCGAAGGCGGCCTGGTTCTCCTCGCTCACCTGCGCGGCGTCGGGCAGGGTCGAGGTCGCCTCGTCGAGCAGGCGCTCGGCCTCGGCCCGCGCGGACTCCGCCACGGCGCCGACCCCCTGCTCGAGGCCCTGCTCGAGCTGCTCCTGGGCCGCCCCGCAGCCACCGAGGAGCAGGGCGAGGGCAGCGGCGGCGCCTGCCGCGGCCAGCGGGATCCGACGTCGACCAGTCCGGGGTTGCATGTCTCGATTGTCCGATATGCATCGAGGCGCCGCATCCTCCCGGCGGCCCCCCGACTCGTCCCTCAGCCCGGGGAAGGACCGGTGCCCGACCGGGTGGCCCCCGACGCACCCCCGCTGAGCAGGTCCCGGGCGGCGTTGTAGCCCAGGCCGCGCATCCGGTGGTTGAGCGCGGCAGCCTCGATGATGACCGCGAGGTTGCGCCCCGGCTGCACCGGGATGGTCACGTGGGTCACGTCGACGCCGAACACCGGGGCCGCCCGATCGGCCATGCCCACCCGCTCGTACTCCTTGGCCGGGTCGCGGGCCTCCAGGGACACCACGAGGGTCACCCTGGCATCGGGCTTGATCGCGCCCATCCCGAACAGCTCCTCGACGTCGACCACGCCGACGCCGGGGATGTCGATCGCATGGCGCTGGCCCTCGGGCGCCCCGCCGCGCAGGTGCACCTGGGACACCCGGCGCACCTCCACGTGGTGCGCGGCGATGAGCCGGTGCCCGCGGCGGACCAGCTCCAGCGCGGTCTCGCTCTTGCCGATGTCCGGGTCGCCGACGAGCAGCACCCCCTCGCCGTACACGTCGACCAGGCTGGCCACGATGACCGTGCGCGGGGCCAGGGCGTGCACCATCTGCCAGGTGAACGCGCTGGCGAACTCGCTGGTGAGCACGTCGGTGGCGAAGACCGGCACGTCGTGGCGATCCGCCGCGTGCACCATGTCGGGCATGACGTGCAGGCCGCGGGCCACCACGAGGCCCGGGAAGCCCAGCGCGAAGTAGTCGTCGAGCCGACGCTCCCGCACCTGGGGGTCCAGCCCCGACAGGTAGGCCGTCTCGGTCCAGCCGATGATCTGCAGCCGGTCGTGGGCGAAGTGCTCGAGGTAGCCGGTGAGCTGCAGGCCGGGCCGGTTGACCTCCGCCGTGGTCACGTGGATGGTGTCGAGGTCCAGGTGCCCGCCGGCCACCCGCAGCGCCCCCAGCCGCTGGGTGATCACGGACAGCGGCACGGACGGACCGGTCTCGGGCGGGCGGGGCGGGTCGGCCGGCCCCCGCCGACGCCGCCGCCGCACCGGGACGCTGCTGGGGCCGTCGCTGGAGGTCGTGCTCACGGCGCCACCAGCTTCGCGCGCAGCGCCACCAGCACGTCCTGGCCCATCCCGTGGTGCACCAGGTAGTCCGCCACCGACCCGTGCGTGTCGTCCAGCCAGGCCAGGATCTGCCGCATCGCGTGGTCCGGCGAGCCGCCGAGCACGTCGAACAGCCGCGGGGAGATCGGCACGCCGTTGCTCACCATGAGGGTCACCGTCTGGTCCATCCAGTCGCCGTCGAGGTTCAGCGCGCTCTGCGTGTAGTCGGCCACCACCGCGTCGCGCGCCACGCCCACGGCCTCGAGGGCCAGCGCGACCACGAGGCCGGTGCGGTCCTTGCCCGCGGTGCAGCTCACCAGCACCGGGACGGCGCCGGCGTCGGCGACGGCACGCACGGCCTGCGCCAGCTGTGCCCCGTTGTCCACGAGCACATGGCGGTAGAGCGCCTCCAGGCTGGGCAGCGTCTCGTCGAGCAGCGACGAGCGCGAGCCACCGTGGATCGGCACGTGCACCCAGCGTGCCCCGGGCAGCGGCGCCGGGGCGCGGTCCTGGGCCAGCTCGAGGGGTGAGCGCAGGTCCACGACCACGCCGATGCCCAGCGCGCGCAGGGCCGCGACCCCGTCCGTGGTGAGCCGGCTCAGCGCATCCGAGCGGTAGAGCTGCCCCCGTCGCGTGGTCCCGGACCCAGCTGGGTAGCCGCCCACGTCCCGGAAGTTGTGGGTGCCCTCGATGGCCAGCCGCGCACTCATCGCGCCACCGCCGGCGCACCGCGGCGACGGCCGTCCACCTCGTCGCGCCTGCCGAGCGTGCGGCGGGCCCGGACGTCCGAGGCAGCCGTCTCGATGAGGATCGCGGCGTTGCGCCCGGGGCGCATCGGGATCGTGATCAGCGGCAGCGAGACCCCCACCACGTCGAGCTCGTCGGGCTCGGCGGCGTAGTCGCGGCCCTCGTCGAGGTGCACGAGCCGCACCACCAGGGTCACCTCGGCGGTGGGCTTGACCGAGCCCACCCCGTACATGAGGCGCACGTTGACGATCCCGATGCCCTTGACCTCCATGAACGCCCGCTGCCGGCCCGGCCCGCGGCCGATGAGGTCGTGGTCGGTGGGCCGACGGACCTCCACCGTGTCGTCGGCGATGAGCAGGTGGCCGCGGCGGATGAGCTCCAGGGCGGTCTCGGACTTGCCCACGCCGCTCTCGCCGATGATGAGCACGCCCTCGCCGGCAACGTCGACCAGCCCGCCGTGCAGGACGGCACGAGGGGCCAGCTCCATCGCCAGGAACCAGTTCAGCCGCCCGGCCAGCTCGCCGGTGCGCAACGGGCTGCGCAGGATCGGGATGCCGTAGGTGCGCGCCAGCGCCGTGGCCTGCTGGCTCACCTCGATGCCGCGCGCCACGACCACGGCGGGCATCCCGAGCTGCGCGTACTGCTCGAGCCGCTCGAGGCGCACGGCCTCGTCCAGGTGGCCCAGGAACTCCAGCTCCGTGCTGCCGACGAGCTGGACCCGGTCCACCGGGAAGTGCTCGGAGTAGCCCGCCCACTGCAGTGCCGGGCGGTTCACCGCAGCCTCGGTCACCAGCCGCGTGGCCAGGTCGACACCGGCGTCGGTGACCACCTCGAGCTCGAGCTCGGCCACGATCGCGGCCAGCGTGACGCCCGGCGGCGTCCACGGCACGGCGCGATCCGGCATGCGCGCCAGCGTAGGGCCCGGGCGGGGCCGGCGCCGGCCGACCGACGCGGATCAGATGGTGGTGACCACGCGGTCGAAGGCCAGCCGCGGGTTGCGCGGGAACGTCCCGTCCGGCGCGGGGTGGCCGATGTTCACGACCAGGAACGAGCGCTGCAGGCCGTCCGGGAACAGGTCGGCGTCGACCCCGGCCCGGTCGAACCCGCCCATCGGTCCGGCGGCCAGGCCCGCGGCACGCACCCCGAGCAGGAAGTAGCCCGCCTGCAGGGCCGCGTTGAACTGGCCGAAGGCGTGCCGCGCGGCCTCCTCGACGAAGCCGTCGCGTGCCGCCGGGTTGCTGGGCAGCACCTCGGGCAGCACGTCGTGGAAGTCGACGTCGTAGCTGAGGACCGCGATGAGCGGCGCGGTCCGGGCCTTGGCGCGGTTGCCCGCCGCCAGCCGTGCGAGGAGCTGCTCGCGGGCCTGGTCCGAGCGCACGAGGGTCACCCGCAGCGGCTGGGCGTTCAGGGCCGTCGGGGCCCACTTCACGAGGTCGTGGATCGCCCGCACCTGCGCCTCGGTGACCGGCTCGTCCGTGAAGCGGTAGGCGGTGCGAGCCTGCCGGAAGAGCAGGTCAGCGGCCCGGTCGTCGAGGACGAGGCCCGCCACGGCCTCGCGATCGGGCGTGGCCGCCCGGGCGCCGTCGACGGTGGTGGCGGCCTCGCCACGGTGCTGGGTCATGAGCCTGCCTCTCGGGTAGATAGTTGAATCATCACTCATCTGTCCCAACCGCGCAGCCAGGTCGGGCATTCCCGTGCACCCGACCGACTCCGCAGCGGGACCCAGCCGCAGATTGGGTGCATCCGAATCGGGTCCCGTGACCGAAAGGACCCATGACAGGACAACGAGCGGGCGACCGGACCCCAGCACGGGCCCCGCGGGAGCAAGGAGGTTCAGCGCGATGAGCGTGCTGACGCTCCCGCCCGCCGTTCGCGGATCGGGGCATCGGTTTGGCACTATCAGGACTGTGCTGACCGAAGTGACCGATGCGCAGGTCGCGGCCGGCTTCCGCGACGGGGACGAGCAGGCGCTGAACGAGGCCTACCGACGCTGGTCGGGCCTGGTGCACGCCACGGCCCTGCGCGCCACCGGCAACCCGGAGGACGCCGCCGACATCACGCAGACCGTGTTCGTCAACGCCTGGCGCGGCCGTGGGGGGTTCCGGCCCGAGGCCGGCAGCCTCCCCGGCTGGCTCATGACGATCACGCGTCGGCGCATCGCCGACCACTGGGAGTCGCGCTCACGGGACTCCCGGACCCGGGCGGCGGTCGAGGCGGCCTCCGGGCCGGCGGAGGAGGCGGTCCCACCAGAGGTCGACCGCATCGCCGCCCAGATGCTCCTGGCCGACGAGCTGGACCGCCTCGGCGACCCGGCCCGCCGGATCGTCCGGATGGCGTTCTACGAGGACCTGACCCATACCCAGATCGCCGATCAGCTGCAGATGCCGATCGGCACCGTGAAGTCCCATATCCGCCGGTCCCTGGACCGGCTGCGCACGAGGATGGTGGCCGAAGATGTCGCACTGTGATCCCACGACGCTCGCGCTCGTGGCACTCGGCGAGGACATCGACCCGGCCGAGGCCGCCCACCTCGAGCTGTGCGAGCAGTGCCTCACCGAGGCCGCCGAGCTGAGCGAGGTCGTCACCCTGGGCCGCGAGGCTCCCGTGGCCCTGGCGCCCGCCCCCCCGCAGGTCTGGGCGGGCATCAGCGCCGAGCTCGGCCTGGTCGGCGCACCGGTCGGGTCGAACCGTGGCCAGCTCCTCACGCTGCCCCCTGCCCGCACCCCGGAGTCGGCGGCACCAGCCGCCGGCGGGTCCCGGGAGGGTGGGTCCCAGGACGGTGGCACCGTCGTGCCCATGCGCCCCCGGCGCCGCTTCCTCGGCGTCGCGGCCGTGGCCGCGGCCGCTGGCGCGATCGTGGGCGGCGGGCTGGTCTGGGCCGCCATGGACACCGCCGGCGAGCCCGCTGCCCCGGCGTCGCAGCTGGTCGCCCAGGCGGTGCTCGACCCGCTCACCGAGGACGTGGCGCAGCCCGGCCAGGCCGAGGTGCTCGACAGCCCCGACGGCCAGGTGATCCGGGTCGATGCGACGGCGCTGCCCCCGCGTGACGGTTTCTACGAGGTCTGGCTCATCGACGAGGACGTCACCAAGCTGCTCGCCCTGGGCGCGCTGCCGGCCGGCTCGGTCGGGACCTTCACCGTCCCGCCGGGGGTCTCCATCGAGGACTTCCCCGTCGTCGACATCTCGCTGGAGCCGCTCGACGGCGATCCCGCCCACTCGAAGCAGTCGCTCATGCGCGGGGTGCTCGAGGTCTGAGGTGGCACCGGGTGGGCGTTGAGGCCCCCACCCGGTCGCCGACGCCCTGCCCGGCACGGCGGGGCCGGCTGCCACACTGCGACCCATGCCTGCTGCCATCGCGATCGGCCCCGGGATCTGGCGCGTGCCGACGACCCGCTGGGACCTGGTCAACTCCTTCGTCGTGCGCAACACCGACGGCTCCCTCACGCTCGTGGACACCGGGTTGCGCCAGGCACCACCGCGCATCACCGCCGCCCTGGCCGAGCTGGACGCAGCCCCGGCCGACGTCACCGCCATCGTGCTGACCCACGCCCACAGCGACCACGCCGGCGGGGCCGCGGCCCTGGCCACCATGACCGGCCGCGGGGTGACCGCGCACGAGGCGGAGGTCTCGGCGGTCCGCGAGGGGCGCGCGCCAGGACGCGACGAGGGGTTCCGGCTGGGCCGGCTGCTGCGGCGCATGCCCGACGGGTTCGACCCGGCGCCCGTCGCTCGTGCCATGGTCGACGGGGAGCTCCTGGCCGACGCGGGCCTGCGGGTGCACCACACGCCCGGGCACACCCCGGGGCACTGCTCGCTGCTGCACGAGGCCTCGGGCACGCTCATCACCGGCGACGCGATCTGGAACATGCGCTCCCGGCGCACCTGGCCGGTCCTGGCCTTCTGCACCGACGCCGCCCAGACCGAGCGCACCGCCACCCTGCTCGGCGACCTCGAGTACACGACGGCGGCCTTCACCCACGGCCCGGAGATCCGCGGCCAGGGCCGCGAGGCGATCCGGGAGTTCCTGGCCCATCCCCGACGGCTGGGCCCGGGCCTGTGACCGGCCCCCACCACGAACGCCCGAGGGCCCCGGATCGCTCCGGGGCCCTCGGGTCGTGCGGGTGGTGTGCGCTCAGAGGTCCAGCGGGCGCAGCACGCGGTCGATCACGTGGGCGATCTGCTTGTTGCCCTCGTTGACGTCGGTCGCGATCACGCGCGGGTTGCGGCTGTTGTAGTCGCGGTCCGACAGCTTGATCAGGGTGCCACCCTTGCGCACCTGCACCATGAAGGTGTCGCCGGTGCCGGTGCCCAGGCCGACGCGGTCGGCGGTCACGGCCACCGAGGCGGGGATCGTCGCGCCGGGGACCACGTGGTAGAGCAGCACGGTCTCGACGGTGTCGATGCCCAGGCCGGCCACCTTGTTGAAGATCGTCTTCTCCGACTTGTACGACTTGCCGGTCAGGTCCTTGACCAGGAGGCGGAACGCCTGGTCGTTGGGCACGAACGCGGTGAGCGCGACGTCGCCCTTGGTGAGCAGGCCCACGGCCGACTGCGGCTTCGCGTCGAGCACGGCGAGCACCGCGGCGGTCACGATGTCGAAGTCGCTGCTCTTGCGGTCGAAGCCGCTGGTGTCCGCGGTCAGGACACCCGCGAGGGAGGCGGTGCCGTCGGCCGCCGCGGCCGGGACGGCAGCGGCACCCATGGTGAGGGCGAGGGCGGAGGCGGCGGCGATGCCGGTGACGGTCTTGCGCATGAGGGGCTCCTTGCTGGGGTGGGCCCGACCTGTTCGGGCTCTCATGGGTCTCTTCGGCTGGCCCCGCCCAGACGGATGCACAAGTCCTGAACAAATTTCTGGCGCCACACCCCGTGATGCCCCACCGCCCACCCCGGATCGCGTTCGGCTTCGGTCACGCTCCCCCGGATCGCGATGGATCCTGGAGCCCGCGGCGCTCCGAGACCGAACGCGATCGGCGGGCGGGCGTCACCCCACCCAGACCGCCTTGATCTGGCAGAACTCGCGGATGCCGTGGGCGCTGAGCTCCCTGCCGTAGCCCGAGCGCTTCGTGCCGCCGAACGGCAGCTCGGGGTAGGACACCGTCATGCCGTTGATGGTCACCACCCCGGCATCGAGGTCGCGGATGCAGCGATCGATCTCGTCGGGGTCGTTGGTCCACGCGTTGGAGCCCAGGCCGAAGGTGGTGCCGTTGGCCAGGGTGATCGCCTCGTCGAGGTCGGCCACGCGGTACAGGCCGGCCACCGGGCCGAAGACCTCCTCGGCGAACATGGCCATGTCCGTGGTCAGGTCGGCCACGACGGTCGGCTGGTAGAACCAGCCCGGCCCCTCCAGCGCGCGACCGCCGCACAGGACGCTGGCCCCCTTGCCCCGGGCATCGTCGACCATGGCCGCGACGTCACGCAGGCCGCCCTCGGTGGCCAGGGGGCCGACATCGGTGGCCTCGTCCATCGGGTCCCCGACGACCAGCGCCGACATGTGCCGCACGAACGCCTCGGCGAAGGCGTCGTAGACGTCGGTGTGCACGATGAACCGCTTGGCAGCGATGCAGGACTGCCCGTTGTTCTGGCAGCGCGCGGTCACGGCCACCTGGGCTGCCCGCTCGACGTCGGCCGAGGGCAGCACGAGGAAGGGATCGGCACCGCCGAGCTCGAGGACGGTCTTCTTGATCTCGTCACCGCAGATGGCCCCCACCGACTGGCCCGCCGGCTCCGAGCCGGTGAGGGTGGCGGCACGCACGCGGGGGTCGCGCAGGACTCCCTCGACCTCCCGGGCGCCGATGAGCAGGGTGGTGAAGCACCCGTCCGGGAAGCCCGCGCGGCGGAAGAGGTCCTCGAGGTAGAGCGCGCACTGCGGCACGTTCGAGGCGTGCTTGAGCAGGCCGACGTTGCCGGCCATGAGGGCCGGGGCGGCGAAGCGCACGACCTGCCAGAGCGGGAAGTTCCACGGCATGACGGCGAGCACGATGCCCAGCGGGGCGTACCGGGCGAAGGCCCGCGAGGCCCCCACGGAGGTCGGGTCCACGGGCTCGTCGGCGAGCAGCGACTCGGCGTGCTCGGCGTACCAGCGCATCCCCTTGGCGCACTTGGCCGCCTCGGCCCGGGCCGACTTCAGCGTCTTGCCCATCTCCAGGGTCATCACCCGGGCGATGGTCTCGTTGTCCTCGTCGAGCAGGTCCGCGGCACGGCGCAGCAGCTCGCCACGGTGGGCGAACGAGGTCAGCCGCCACTGCTGGAAGGTGGCGTGGGCGGTGGCGATGGCCGCCTGCACCTGCTCGGGCGTGTGGGGCTCGAAGGTCTGCAGGACCTCGGCGGTGGCGGGGTTCTGGGTGGCGATGGGCATGGGCGCCATCGTGGCATCCGGGGGGCGCTGGGCGCACCCCGGCCTCAGGCCGCTGCGCGCCTGGCCCCGCTCAGCGCCAGGTCGCCATCCGCAGCGGCTCCTGCCCGCGCGGCGCGGGGACGCTCTCCGGCCAGGTGGTGTCCTCGTCGGCGTCGACGTCGCGCAGGTCGGTGGTGGCCATGCGAGCACCGCTGAGGTCCGTGCCGTGCAGCACCGCCCCGCGCAGCGTGGCGACCTCCAGGGTGGTGCGCCGCATCGTGGCCCCGGAGAGGTCGGCACCGCGCAGGTCGGCCCCGAACAGGTTGGCGCCCAGCAGGGTCGCCCCGGAGAGGTCCGCGCCGCGCAGGCATGCCCCGGAGAGGTCCGCGTGCCGCAGGTCGGCGTCGCGCAGCACCGCACCGGTCAGGTCCGCGCGCAGCAGGCGCGCCCCGACGAGGGTGGCCCCAGCGGCCCGGGCCCCGGCCAGGCAGGCCTGCCGGAGGTTGGCGCCGTCGAGGCAGGCGCCGGTGAGGTCGGCGCCGCGCAGGTCGGCGCGCACGAGGCGCCGGCCGGCGAGCGCGGTGAGGTCGATCGTGGTCCCGGTCGTGGAGCGCTGGAACATGGCCCCAGCCTGACGGGCGGGCATGTCCCGGGGGCTGCCCCGCGGCGACCGGGTCCTGACGGCCCGGTGAACTCCTCAGCCGGCGGGCGTCAGAACCAGGGCCGTCGCTCGACCACGTACGTCTGGTAGAACTCCGCGTCGGTCTTCACCAGGTAGATGACGCCCTCGACCAGGCCGATGAGGGAGCCGAGCCCGCACGTCAGGACCGTGATGACGATGCGCAGGATCCCGCCGGTCACGTCCCCGAGGATGAAGCGGTGGATGCCCAGGCCGCCGAGCAGGATGCCCAGGATCCCCGCCGCCAGCTTCTTCGAGGGCAGGTCCGGGGGCACCTGCGACGACGGGTACAGGGGATCGGGCGGGAACGGCTGGCTCATGGGACCTCCCTGGTCGCAGCACTCGAGTCTACGCGCGCCCGGAGCGGGCCCGGCGGGCGCAGGCGTCGTGTTCAATGGCACCGTGCCCGCGGCCCCGTTCAGCTTCACGCCGGGCGTGCGCCGGGGGCTGGCCCGCACCGGCGTGATCGCCACGCCGCACGGGCCGATCCGCACCCCAGCGTTCATCCCGGTCGGCACGAAGGCCACGGTGAAGGCCCTGCTGCCGGAGGCGACCGCGGCCCTGGGCGCCCAGGCCGTGCTGGCCAACGCCTACCACCTCTACCTGCAGCCCGGGGCCGACATCGTCGACGCGGCCGGCGGCCTCGGCGCCTTCATGCACTGGCCGGGGCCGACGTTCACCGACTCCGGCGGGTTCCAGGTGATGAGCCTGGGCGTGGGGTTCAAGAAGGTGCTCGCGATGGCCTCGGACGGGGTGACCTCCGACGACGTCATCGCGCCGGGCCACGACCGGCTGGCCCACGTCGACGACGACGGGGTCGGGTTCATCTCGCACCTCGACGGCTCGCGGCACCGGTTCACGCCCGAGTCGAGCATGGCCGTGCAGCACCAGCTCGGCGCGGACATCATCTTCGCCTTCGACGAGTGCACCACCCTGATGAACACCCGGGACTACCAGGAGCGCTCGGTCGCCCGGACCGCCGCGTGGGCACGCCGGTGCCTGGCCGCGCACGCCGAGCTGACCGAGCAGCGGTCGCACCGGCCGTACCAGGCCCTGTTCGGCGTGGTGCAGGGTGCCCAGTACGAGGACCTGCGCCGGGCCGCCGCCCGCGACCTCGGCGGCCTGCCCTTCGACGGCTACGGCATCGGCGGGGCGCTGGAGAAGGCCCAGCTCGGCACGATCGTGGGCTGGGTCAGCGAGGCGCTGCCCGAGGACCGCCCGCGCCACCTGCTCGGCATCGGCGAGCCCGACGACCTGTTCGCCGGGGTCGCGGCCGGGGCCGACACGTTCGACTGCGTGATGCCCTCACGGGTGGCGCGCAACGGCGCGATCCTGCACCACGACGGCCGCTACAACATCGCGACCGCGGCGAACCGGCGAGCGTTCGAGCCCCTCGATGCCGAGTGCGACTGCTACACGTGCGCCCACTACACGAGGGCCTACCTGCACCACCTGGCCAAGGCGGACGAGATCGCCGGCCACACGCTGGCCACCATCCACAACGTGCGCTTCCTCGTGCGCCTGGTCGACCGCATGCGCGAGGCGCTGGAGGCCGGGGACTTCGACGCCCTGCGCGAGGAGTTCCTCGGCCGCTACGGCGCCCGCCGCCGCGCCGCCGGCCGCTGAGCCGGCCTCAGGCGCCCGCGGGCACGGTGCCGCCGGCACGCACCCCGTAGGTCGGCTCGTGGCGCTTCACCAGCGCGATGACCCGGTACGTGACCGGGAGCACGAGCACCTCGACGGCCACCTTGTACAGGTAGCCCGTGATGACGTAGTTCACGAACGTCCACCCCGTGATCACGCCGTAGAACGCGATCGTGCAGAAGACCAGCGTGTCGGCGAACTGGCCCACCGCGGTCGAGCCGAGCAGCCGCACCCACAGCCGTCGCTCGTCGGTGCGCGCCTTGATCCGCACGAGCACCCAGGCGTTGAGCAGCTGGCCCACGAGGAACCCGCACAGGCTGGCCAGCACGATGCGCGGCACGAACCCGAGCACCGCCTCGAAGGCGTCCTGATTGGGCCAGTCCGCGGCCGGCGGGGCCAGCTGCACCACCCAGAACGTCAGGGCCGCCAGCGCCGACAGCCCGAACGCCACCCAGATGACCCGGCGGGTGGCCCGCCAGCCGTACACCTCCGAGAGCACGTCGCCGACGACGTAGACCAGGGGGAACAGGAACGCCCCGCCATCGGTGATGAGCGGGCCGACGGCGATGAGCTTGGTCGCCCCCACGTTCGAGATGAGCAGCAGGCCGCAGAACACCGCGGCCACCACCCAGAAGTGCCCGGTCACGCTCGCGTGCGCGGGCTCGTGGCCGGGCGGGCCCGGCGGGGTGGAGCGGCTCATGGGGCCGACATTGAACCACCGGCTGGGCCCCGGCAGGGTCGCCCGGCCCTGCAGGCAGGGCCGAGCACGGTGGACACTGCACTCGTGACACGGGTCCTCTACGCGCTCGGGCGCTGGTGCGCCGAGCACGGGATGCTCGTGCTGCTGCTGTGGTTGGGGCTGCTCGCCGGCGTGCAGCTGGCCGACCGCGCCCTGCCCCCGCCCGCGCTGGACCCCTTCGTGCTCGAGGGCACCGACTCCGCCGCGGCGCAGACCCTGCTCAACCGGGCGTTCCCGGGGACGGCCGCCGAGCCGGTCCCGCTGGTCGTCGCCGACGAGCAGGACCTCGCGCGGGGCCCCGGGGCTGCCCTGCTCGACGACGTCGCCGCGGCAGTGCTGGCCGTCCCCGGCGTGAACGCCGTCGTCGGCCCCGACGAGGACCCCGAGCTGCTCGCCGCCGACGGGCGCACCGCCATCCTGCGGCTGGGCCTGGTGGAGCGGGCCGCGGGCGACAAGCAGGTCGGCACCGCGATCCTCGAGGACGCCACGGCGGCTGCCGAGGCTGCCTCGAGCACGGCACGGGTCGCGTTGGGGGGCTACATCGGCGCCCAGATCTCGCGCACCGACACCCGGCCCTCCGAGGCGATCGGCCTGGCCCTGGCGGTGATCGTGCTGCTGCTGACGCTGCGCCGCGGCTGGCCGGTCGTGATCCCGCTGGTGACCGCGGTCGTGGCCGTCGGGATCGGCCTGGCCACGATCGGCCTGCTCGGCCGGCTGGTGTACATCCCCGATGAGGCCCCCACGTTGGCCACGATGCTCGGCCTGGGGGTGGGCATCGACTACGCGCTGTTCCTGGTGACCCGCCACCGCACCCTGCTGCGCCGCGGCTTCGACGTCGCCGACGCCGTCGGGCGCACGGCGGGGACCGCGGGCGCCGGCATGGTCTTCGCGGGGGCCACCCTGCTCACCGCGGTGTGCGGCCTGGCGCTGACCGGGATCTCCTTCCTGGCCTGGCTGGGGTACACGGCGGCCGCGGTGGTGGCCGTGGCCCTGCTGGCCGCGCTCACCCTGGTGCCCGCACTGCTGGGCCTGATGGGCCATCGCGTGCTGAAGGTCGCCGACGCCCGCGCGCTGGCCTCCGGCGAGGTGGACCACGACCGGCCCGACGAGGAGCTGGACCGCGGCCGCTGGGGCCGATGGGCGGACGCGGTGACCGGTCGCCCCTGGCCATGGGCGATCAGCGCCACGACGGTGCTGCTGGTCATGGCCGCCCCGATGCTCACCATGCAGTTCCAGCAGGCCGACCCCACCGCGCTGCCCGACAGCACGACGGCCAACCAGGCCCACGTGCTGGTGACCAAGGCGTTCGGGCCCGGCTCGACCGGGCCACTGGCGATCGTGGCGCAGCTGCATCGCGCCGCGGCGGCCCCCCAGGGTGACGCCGTCGACGAGCCGGGGGCTCCTGCCGATCCCCGCGCGGCCGACCCGCGCCTCGTCGCGGTCTCCGAGCGGCTGCGCGGCACCGAGGGCATCGTGGAGGTGACCGACCCGGTCGTCAGCACCGACGGTGGCGTCGTCGTCTGGCGGGTCACGCCGGCCACCGGGCCCTCGGACCCCGCCACCGAGGCACTGGTGGGGACGATGCGCACCGAGGTGCTCCCCGGGGCGACGGCGGGTGCCGACATGACCGCCTACGTCGGCGGCATCACGGCCGCGCGCACGGACCTGTCCCTGCGCATCGCCGAACGGCTCCTGCCGTTCATCCTGGGCGTGGCCACGCTGAGCTTCCTGCTGCTCATGGTCGCCTACCGCTCGCTGGTCATCCCGCTCAAGGCCGCGGCCATGAACCTGTTGAGCATCTCGGCGGCGTACGGCGTGGTCGTCGCGGTGTTCCAGTGGGGGTGGGGCGCGTCGTTCATCGGCCTGGACGGGCCCGTGCCGATCGAGTCCTACGTGCCGATGATGATGTTCGCGGTGCTCTTCGGGCTGTCGATGGACTACGAGGTGTTCCTGCTCACGGCCTTCACCGAGCACTTCCAGCGCACCGGCAGCATCGTGACCGCGGTGCGCCGGGGGCTGGCCGACACCGGGCAGCTCATCACCGCCGCCGCGCTCATCATGGTCGTGGTCTTCGCCTCGTTCGTCCTGCCCGACAACGCGATCGTGAAGATGTTCGGCGTCGGCCTGGCCACGGCCGTGCTCGTGGACGCCACGATCGTGCGCTGCATCCTCGTGCCGAGCCTCATGGTGCTCGCGGCGCGGTGGACCTGGTGGCTCCCGAGGTGGCTGGACCGGGCCCTGCCCCACCTGCACGTCGAGGGCGATCCCGCGCAGCTGTCGAGCATCGGCGCGCCCCGCACCCCGGGGCCGCGCGACCACCTGCCCGGCGCCAGCCTGCCCGCGCTGGTCCTGGGCACCCTGCTCGGCTGGGTGGCCGGGGTGGCCGTGGCCAGCACCTCGTCGGCCGAGCTCGGCGTGGCGATCGCGCTGGCTGCGGCCGCGGGCGGTGCCCTGGCCGTCGTGCCCCGCACCAGCCGTGCGGCCAGGGCCGGGCTGGGCCTGCGCCTGGTCGCGCTCCTCGGCGGCGCGCTGCTCGCCACGGGGCTGTACCTGCTGGTGCGGGGGCTGACGCCGGCGACGGTGCCGGTCCCCGTGCTGCAGACCGGCCTTGCGCTGCTGGTCCCCCTGGGCCTGGCGGCGCTGACGCCCCTGCGTCGCCTCGTGCTGCCGATCGGGCTCGGGGCGGTCGCGGCCACCGCGGCGATGGTGGCCAGCCCCGCCCTGGACCTGGGCCTCGTGGTGGTCCCCGCCGTGGTGGCCGCCGTGTCCGCCCGGGTGCTCACCCGGCTGGGGCGGGCCCTGCGGGATGCCGACGGCGAGCGGGTCGTCGAAGCGGCCGGGGCTGGGCCTTCCGCCCCGGGCCCGGGGGCCGACGCCTCGGGTCCTGGGGCCCCGGCCGGCGACGACGCCTTCGGCCTGACCGAGGACGAGCTCACCGAGGCCCCGGCCGGTCCGGCCGTGCCTGCCGGGGCGCACGGGGGCAGTCCGGGGAGGGGGTCGGCATGAGGCGCGCGCTCACCCTCGGTGCGACCGCCGCTTCCGCAGCCCTGCTGCTGGGCCTGGCCCCCGGCGCGACGGGCGCTGCCCCGCCCGCTGCCGACGCGGTCGACGCAGCCCTGTCCGGCCCGGCCCTCGCCGCCGCCCTGGCCGCCCTGCCGGCCACCGGCCAGCCGGTGCCACCGGCGCTGGTCAACGACGAGGTGGCCGTGGCCACCCTGGATCCCACCGGGCTGCCCTCGCGGGCGGTGCTGCTGAGCCGGGTGAGCGCCCGGGGCGAGGCCCGCGAGGTCCGCGACCCCGCGAGCGTGACGAACGTGCGCTACCTGGACCGGCTGGGCCGGCCGGGCACGGAGGGCGGCGAGGTCCTGCTCACGGTCGGCGGGCCCCGCGACACGGTGCTCACCCAGGCCCGCTTCGACAAGCCGCTGCCGGTCGCCCTGCACGCCGAGTACGCCCTCGACGGGGCGGTCGTCCCGGCCAGCGTCGTCCCCGGGGCGGCCGGCACCGTCACGGTCACCTACACCCTGACCAACACCACCGTCGAGCAGGTCGAGCTGACGTGGGCCGACGCCGCGGGGGTGGAGCGCACGGAGCAGCGCCCCGTGTTCGCCCCCTTCCAGGGCGCCCTGACGGTCACCCTGCCCCAGGACGCCACACTCGTCGACGCCCCCGATGCCGCCCTGGCCACCGACGCGCAGGGCCGCACGGTCGCCCAGTGGGCGATCGCGCTGCACCCCCCGATCAGCGCGCCGATCCAGACCGTCGAGCTCACCATGCAGGCCCAGCGGGCGGGCGTGCCGCAGGCCCAGCTCGAGCTCGTGCCCGTCACGTCGGCCCAGGACCCCGGCGACGCCTTCGCCAGCTCGCTGCTCGACGGCGTGACCGCCGGCAACGTCGAGCTCTACGACGGGCTGCGCACCCTCGATGCCGGCGCGGACGGCCTGGCCACCGGATCCGATGCCCTCGCACGCGGGCTGGGGGAGCTCGCCGGCGGGGCCGGGACCGCGGCCACAGCCTCCGGCGCCCTGGCTGCCGGCATCGGCGACCTGGCCGCCGGGGCCAGCGGCGTGGCCGATGCCTCGGGCACGCTGGCCGGGGGGATCGGCGACCTCGCCGGGGGCGCCGACGAGGTGGCCACCGGCAGCGCGACACTCGGCGAGGCCCTGGGCCAGGCGAGCGGCGGCGCCGATGCGCTGGCCGATGCCACGGCGCAGCTGGCGGCTGCGGCCGCCGCCGGCGCCGGGCAGGACCCCGTGGCGCCGCTGCTCGCCGGCGGCGTGCAGATCGAGGCCGGGCTGCGGGAGGCGACCGCCCGGGTCGGCGGTCCGGCGGACCCGGTGCTGGACCCCCTGCGCCCCATCCCGCCGGACGGTGACGACACGTGCCCGTCCGGGGGGACCGCCCCACCCGACGACGACTGCGTGACCATCTACCAGGCCGTCCGCCTGATCCGCGATGGGGTGCGGACCCTGGACCGCGTGGTGGACGCGGTGCTGGGCCAGGCCGACACCGCCCTGGCCGCCGCGCAGGCCCTCGCCGCCGCCCTGGCCGATGCCCAGCTGGACACCTCCGCGGCGGCCACCGGGGCGCGCGAGCTGCACGACGCCCTGTGCCTGACCACATCCCCGACCCTGGACGCCGAGTCCTGCCAGCAGCTGCTCGACGTCGCCGAGGCCGCCCAGGCCGCGGACGGCACCCTCGTGAGCGCCCTGCCGGTGGTCGACCGGCTCGTGCAGGCCGCCACCAGCCTGAGCGACCAGGCCGACGCGATCGGCGACGCGCTCGACGCCGCCGTCGCCTCCGCCGAACGGCTGCTCGCCGCGGTGGAGGCCCTCGGGGTTGGGCTGGGCCAGGGCACCCCGACGCAGCCGGGCCTCACCGCCGCGATGGTGGCGCTCAACGAGGGCCTGCGCACGCTGTCCGCGGGCCTGGCCGGCTCCCAGCAGCAGCTCGCGGCGGCGCTGGGCCAGGTCGCCTCGGGCAACGCGGCCCTCGCCGACGGCCTGGCGGACGCGGACCGCGGCGCCGGGGCCCTGGCCGCCGGGGCTGGCCAGCTCGCGACGGGAGCCGGCCAGGCCGCCGCGGGGGCCGACCGGCTCGCCGAGGGCTCCGAGCAGCTGGCGCAGGGGGCCGGGCAGGCCGCCGAGGGCGCCACCGGGCTGAGGGCGGGCGTCGAGCGGCTGGCCTCGGGCGCGCAGGCCGCCGCCGGCGCGGGCGGGGAGCTCGCCACCGGGGCGCGCCGCCTGCAGCAGGAGGGCACCGCACCGGCCGCCGCATCGGTGCTCGAGGCCTCCACGGAGCCCGCCGAGGCCGCCGCCTGGCTGGCCGCCGCCGATGCACGCGCAGCGGACGCACTGCCCTACGGGGCGCCGGACGGGGCGGTGGGCCACGTCGCCTACCAGTTCACGTTGGCGGAGGTGGCCGCCCCGATGTCGCTGTGGGAGCGCATCCGCGCGATGTTCGGCTGACGGGCGGCCCCGTCGGCTCAGGCGCCCGCGCGCCCCAGCCGCTCGTCGGCCTGCTCGAGCAGGCCGACGCTCACGGCGGCCGGACCGTCCTTGAGGTGCTCGAAGGCGGCGTTGTATGCAGCCACCCATGCGCCGGCCGCGTGCGCGACCTGCCACTCCAGCGCGCTCCACGGCCGGCCGCGCTGCTCGGCGTAGCCGGCCAGGAAGGCGTCGTTCTGCTCGATCGTGGAGATGTCGACGTCGTCGACCGAGACGAAGGCCATCGCGGAGTTGCCCGCGACGACGGCCTCGGGCAGGGCCACGACCGAGTCCCAGTCGTGGATCACCAGCCGCCCGTCGGCAGGCCCGGGCACCCAGCGGCAGTTCTGGGCCTCGAAGTCGCCGTGCGCGGCGACCGCCGGCAGGGTGGCGACGTCGGCGGCGGCCAGCCGCGCCCGGGCCCGCCGGGCCACCTCCGGGATCCGCGGGTCCATGCCGTCGAGCACCCGGTGCGGATCCCACCGCAGCGAGGCCGGCGGGGGCCAGATGCGCCCCGGCTCCGTGTGGTCCCAGTGCAGCCAGGGCACGTTCGGCGCCAGCGTCGGCAGCGAGGCGACGGCCGGGGCCAGGCCGACCATCCGGGCCAGCAGCGCGCCCCAGTCGTGGGCCGACATGGGCCCCACCGAGGCCTGCCCCTCGCCCTCCCACGTCTCGGCGCTCACGGCCAGGCCGCGCGCGTCCACCCATTCGTGGCCCTCGCCGCCAGCGGCCAGCACCGGCTCGGATCCCTGGGCCAGCGGGGCCGGGCCGGCCAGCGGCTCGGGGCACGGGATGCCGGCCTGCCACAGCGCCGCGTGGACCAGGCCGCAGGCCACCTGCCGGGGCTGCGCGCCGCGCACCTTGAGCACCACGTCGCGGCCGTCGGCCAGCGCCACGCCATGCACCGCGGACAGCCGCTGCAGGCCGAAGAACTGCGCCACAGCCGGCGACCCGAGGTGTCGGTCGCACCAGTCGACCAGCAGGGCGTCCATGCGGGGCGGGGGTCAGTACGCGAGCAGCGCGGTGAGCTCCGCCTGCGGCGCCACCGCGGTGACCGCGGCCCGCCCGCCCAGCGCCTCGAGCTCGACCAGGAAGGCGATCCCCGCGACCTGCGCCCCGCACTCGGCGACCAGGCGCGCGGTCGCCGCCGCGGTCCCGCCGGTGGCCAGCAGGTCGTCGACCACGAGCACCCGGTGCCCGGCGGTCAGGGCGTCGCGATGGATCTCCAGGGAGTCCAGGCCGTACTCGAGGGCGTACTCCACGGAGTGCACCGGCCCGGGCAGCTTGCCGCGCTTGCGCACCGGCACGAACCCGACCCCGAGCTGGTAGGCGATCGCCGAGCCCAGGATGAACCCGCGCGACTCGATGCCCACCACCATGTCGAAGTCCCAGGCGTCCACCGCGTCGCAGAGCTGGTCCACGGTGGCCCGCCATGCGACCGGATCGCGCAGCACCGTCGTGATGTCGCGGAACAGGATGCCCGGCTTCGGGAAGTCGGGGATGTCGCGCACGAGCGAGCGGATGCGCTCGAGCCGCTCGACGTCGGTGTCCAGCCACCGGTCGGCACCCGGCACCGGCGGGATCGGCGGGATCGGCGGGGGGACGGCGGCTGGGCGCTGGTCGCTCACGGGGTGATTGTGCCCCTGCGGGCGCATGGACCGCCGCACGTGGGGGATGCTTGGCCGGACATGGATGACGACGACCTGACGCCGGACGAGGCCAGCGAGGACGAGCTGTGGGAGATGCTCGACGAGGCCACGGGGGTGGATCGCGCGCGGATCCTGCACGAGCTCGGCGGCCGGGCGTTCTCCGAGCAGGAGTTCGAGCAGTCGGTCGCGCTGGCCGAGTCCGCGGCGGTGCAGGCCCGGGAGTCCGGTGACGCGCTGCTCACCGCCCGCAGCCTGTTCGGGCAGGCCGCCGGCCTGCGCCGGCTCGGACGCACCAAGGAGCTCATCACGGTCGCCATGGAGGCCGCGGACCTGCTGCGCGCGAACGGCGAGCCGGCGGAGATCGCCGAGTGCCACGCGATGGTCGCCGCGGCCCTGGCCGACCTCGGCGACGACCTCGCCGCCCTCGAGCACTGGCGCAGCGCGGCCCGGCTGTTCGAGAGCGAGGAGCATCCCGGCGAGGCCGGGCGCATGTACATGAGCCTGGGCGAGGCGCTGGGCCGGCTCAACCGGCAGGCCGAGGCGCTGGAGACCTTCGACCACGCCCGCGGGCTGTTCCGCGGCAGCGACGAGCCGGGGGCCGTGCCCTGGGCCGACGACCGGGCCGCGGCGGCGCTCATCGACCTGGGCCGCATCGACGAGGCGCTCGAGCGGCTGCGCGCGGCGCTGAGCGTCCGCGAGGTGCAGCGCGACGTGCCGCGGATCGCCTACGCGCATTACCGGCTGGGCTGGACGCTGCGCCTCGTCGGGCAGTTCGAGGAGGCGCTGAGCAACCTCAGCGTCGCCGCCGAGCTCTTCGACGAGCTCGAGGAGCTCGAGGGCCGCGCGCGCTGCGACCTCGAGGCGGCCAACGCGCTCACGTCGCTGGGCCAGCACGAGGAGGCCGAGGAGCTCTACCGGCGCACCCGCGCGGTCTTCGACGCCCTGGGCCACGACTCCCAGGTGGTGCTCAGCGACGCCAACCGGGCCGTCCTGCTCGCCCGGATCGGCCGGGTCGCCGAGGCCGCCGAGCTCAACCGCCGGCTGGTCGACCAGGCCCGCGCCGGGGAGATGACCTGGCTGCTGGGCGACATCGCCAACCACCTGGCCCGCAACCTCATCGACCTCGACCGTCCCGACGAGGCCCTCGCCGTGCTCGACGCGCAGGACCCCGCGTCGACCGAGACCGCGGCCCTCGTGCAGTCCGCCGCCCTGCGCGCCCGCGCCCTGCTGGCCACCGGCCGGCGGGCCATGGCCGCGCGGGCCGCCGAGGACGGCCTGCGCCTGGCTGCCGACGCCGAGATGGTGGCCGAGCGCGCCGAGCTCTACGAGATGCGCTCGCTGTCACGGCTCACGTCGCGCAGCGCCCCGCGGGTCGCTGCCGCCGAGCGCGACCTCGCCCACGCCGTGGCGCTGTACCTGGCCGCCGGCCTGACCGAGCGGGCCCGTGAGCTGTCGACCCGGTTCCTGCCGCGGCCGGGCATCGCCGTGCACCGCGGCGGCGGGTTCCTCACCGAGCAGCCGACGCTGCCGATGCCCGAGTCGAAGCCGGAGGCCCCCGAACCGCGAGGCGTGGGCGGCGGCGCAGAGCCCCGCAACGACTGAGCAACCCGCCCGGCTGGGATCCCTGCGCCCTCAGCCCGTGGGCTCGGCCGCCGGCGCGTCCTCGTCGCGCAGGCGCGGCTCGGTGCGGTTCTCCGGGTTGATGCCGTGCTTGTCGGCGTAGAAGGCGCGCACCAGGTCCATGTCGGCGCGGACGTCACCGGAGGGCCGGAAGGTCGGGCCGTAGCCCATCGTCCGGGACGGCCCGTCGCAGAAGCCCAGGCAGATCGGGATGCCGGCCTGCTCGGCCATCCGGTAGAAGCCGGACTTCCAGTACTGCTTGGGCTTGCGGGTGCCCTCCGCGGCGATCACCAGCTGGAAGCGCTCAGCCGCACTCGCGTGGGCGACGAGCTCGTCGACGACGCCGGCCGGATTCTCCCGGTCGATGCTGATCCCGCCGGTCCAGCGCATGAACGGCCCCAGCGGGCCGCGGAACAGCTCCTGCTTGCCCAGGAACTTCGCCTGGATGCCGAACGCCCGGGACAGCAGCAGCATCACGGCGAAGTCCCAGTTCGAGGTGTGCGGCGCGGCGACCAGCACGACGACCGGATCCGGCGGGGGCTCGCCCTGCACGGTCCAGCCGGTGGTGCGCAGGATGCGTCGGGCCAGGGCCTGGGAGGTCACCCGGCGATCCTACGATCGCGTAGGTTCGGTCACCGCCTGTGGGCCCACGTCCGTTCGCTCGCTCGCTGGTGGGGGCGGGCGCGGATCGCGATCGGTCTGCGCCACCCACTCGCGGATCGCGTTCGATCTGCGCCCCCCGAGCGCGCCGAGATCGAACGCGATCGCCCCCGGTGGCCGGGCGCCGCCGGGTCGCGGCTTCGGGTCGCGGCTTCGGGGCGACCTCCGGGTCGGGGACGCGGGGCTCAGCGCGCCAGCCGGGTCACCTCGACGACCACCTCCGGGTCCTGGGACAGCGGCCCGGCGTAGATCCCGGTCAGTGGCGAGACGTCGCGGTAGTCCCGGCCCCGGGCGACCACGACGTGGGCGGCGGCCACGGCCCGGCCGTTGGTCGGGTCGTGCGGCTCCCAGCCGCCGTTCCACACCTCCACCCAGGCGTGGCTCTCCCCCAGGCCCGCGACACCCACCTCCGCGTCCTCGGTGTGGATGTAGCCCGACACGTAGCGCGCGGGGATGCCCACCGCCCGCAGCAGCGACAGCGTCGTGTGGCTGAAGTCCTGGCACACCCCCTGCCCCTCGGCCCAGGCCTCACCCGCCGAGGTGTGCACGTGCGTGACGCCCGGGGTGTACGCGATCCGGTCGCGCACCGCCTCGATGGCCAGGCCGATCGCGGCCCTCGGGGTGGGCGCGCGGCGCAGGGCGTCGAGCACCTCGGCGCGCCCCGGGTCCTCGTCCGCGGCGTCGACGACCGCGCTCGTGCCGAGGTACTCGCACCACCGGTCGGTCACCGCCGGCTCGCGCAGGTCGGCCCACCCGACCCCGGGCGCCTGGCGCCAGCGCTCGACCGTGTCGACCACCGACGTGCTCACCACCGTGAGGGTGTGGTGGGGCATGTGCACGTCGAAGGCCTCGACCGCGGTGCCCCAGTAGTCGGTGTAGCGGTGGATGCGCGCGGTCGGGCTCACGCCCAGCTCGTGGCGCAGCATGAGCTGGCCGCGGGAGGTCACCGGGGTCATCCGGGCCTCGTTGAACGAGGCGAGGACCTCGCCGCGGTAGGTGAGCCGGGTGGTGTGCACCACGGACAGGCGCTGGGTCATCAGTGGCTCCACACGATCGTGCCGGCCTGCCGGAAGAACGCCGCCGCGACGGCGTCGCTGGCCACGAACGCCGCGTCCCGGGCGCGCTCGCGCAGCTGGGCGAGGTCGGTCGGGGTGGGGTTCACCGAGGCGAACTCGAGCTCGGCGCGCAGGATGCCCACGGTGCGCAGCAGCGTGGAGGTCTGCTGCGGGCTGACGTAGGTGGCCATGGTGCGGACGGCGCGCTCGGCGCGCATGGCGCTCTGCAGCATCGAGCGGGGGAAGGTCGGGTCGAGCACCAGGAACCCCTCGACCTGCTCGCCGGTGAGGGCGCGCTGCGTGCGCAGGAACGGGTTCAACCCGCCGGCCGCGCGCAGCGTGGTGGCGGCGCCGGCCTGGGGCCAGAGCCCGTCGTGGTCGATGTCGAGCAGCCGGCAGGTCATGTCGAGGCGCTCCAGCGCCGAGCCCAGCCGCACGAACACCAAACCCTCGTCGCGGGGCATCTGCCACTCGATGATCCCGGTGACCACCGCGAGCTCGTCGAGCAGCGTGCGCAGCGGGATGCCCGGGATGACCGTCGAGACGCCCGCCTGCAGCCGCAGGTGCGTGGCGTTCATCCGCTCGAACATGTCCCCGGGCAGCGCCTCGCGGATCGTGCGCGCGTTCTCCCGGGCCGCGGCGACGCTGCCCAGGATCGTCGTCGGATCGGCCGAGTCGCCGACGACCACCCGCACGAGGCCGGCCGGGGTGAGCACGGCCGTGTCGGTCGGCTCCGGCGGCACCAGGCCCAGCGGGCCGAGCATCGCCTCGGCACCCACCGCCGGGTTCACGCGGGTGTCCTCCACGAGCAGCTGGTGGTGCTCGACGAGCAGCCGCGTGGTCGCCTCGGCGCGCTCGACGTAGCGCCCGATCCAGAACATCGCCTCCGCGATCCGGCTCAGCATGGCCGGACCTGCGCTGGCACCCGCGGGGTCGTCGGGGCGGCGGTCGAGGCAGCCGGGGGGGCGCCCGCCTGCTGCTGCTGCTCCTCCTGCTGGCGCATCCGCTCGGAGTGCGCGCGGGGCTGGTCCCGGCGGGCCCGGGCGTCGCCGTTGCCGTTGCTGCGCTTCGGCGGTGCGCTGAACCGCGGCCCCGGGTCGTCCACCACGAGCTCGGGCTCCAGCGGTGGCAGCTCCTCGTCCTCGGCGGTCGCCAGCACCCATGTGTCCTTCGACCCGCCACCTTGGCTGGAGTTCACCACGAGGCTGCCCTCGCGCAGCGCGACCCGGGTCAGGCCCCCGGGCAGCACCCAGATGCGCTCGCCGTCGTTCACGGCGAACGGGCGCAGGTCCAGGTGCCGGGGCGCCAGCGCGCCGCCCTCGACGAGGGTCGGGCTGGTCGACAGGGCCACGATCGGCTGGGCGATCCAGCCGCGCGGATCCGCCTGGATCGTCGCGGCGGTCGCGGCGAGCTCCTCGTCGGTGGCGCGCGTGCCGACCACGATCCCGTAGCCCCCCGATCCGTCCACGGGCTTGACCACCATCTCGTCGAGGTGGGCCAGCACGTGCGCGCGCTGGTCGGGGTCGCGCAGGTCGTGCGTGGGGACGTTCGGCAGCACCGGCTCCTCGCCGAGGTAGTAGCGCACGATGGCCGGGACGTAGGGGTAGATGGCCTTGTCGTCGGCCACGCCGTTGCCCACCCCGTTGGCGATCGTGACCGCGCCGGCCCGGGCCGCGTTCAGGATGCCCGGCACGCCGAGCACCGAGTCGGGCCGGAAGTGCACGGGGTCGAGGTAGTCGTCGTCGATGCGCCGGTAGATCACGTGCACGGGCTCGCTGCCGCGGGTGGTCCGCATGCGCACGACGCCGTCGCGGCAGAACAGGTCGCGGCCCTCGACGAGCTCCACGCCCATGCGCCGGGCCAGGAACGCGTGCTCGAAGTGCGCGGAGTTGTGCACGCCGGGCGTGAGCACGACGATCGTCGGCTCGGCGACGCCGACGGGTGCAGCGGCCAGCAGGGCGCCGAACAGCCGGGCGGGGTACTCCTCGACGCTGCGCAGGCGGTGGCCGGTGAACAGCTCGGGCACCACGTGGGACAGCGTGCGGCGGTTCTCCAGCACGTAGGAGACCCCGGACGGGCAGCGCAGGTTGTCCTCGAGCACCCGGAAGGTGCCCTCGTCGTCGCGCACGAGGTCCACGCCGGCGACGTGGATGCGCACCCCGTTCGCCGGTCGGACCCCATGGGCCTGCCGGTGGAAGTGCGCCGAGGAGGTGACCAGCCGGCGCGGGATCACCTGGTCGGCGAGGATCTGGCCGGCGCCGTACACGTCGTCGAGGAACATCTCCAGCGCCCGGATCCGCTGGGCGACGCCGGCCTCGATGACCTGCCACTCGGCCGCGTCGACGAGCCGCGGGACGAGGTCCATCGGCAGCGGGCGCTCCCGGCCGGACAGCGTGAACGTGATGCCCTGGGCGCTCAGGTGCGCGTCGCGCAGCCGCGCACGGGCGAGCAGGCCGTCGGGGCCGAGGCCCTCCAGCGCCTCGGCCAGCAGCTCGCGACCCGGGCGCACCTGCCCGTCGTGGTCGACCATCTCGTCCCAGGGGCGCACGCCGGCTATCAGGTCACTGCTGCGTGGCCGATCCATGTCGGGCACGTTACGCGCGCGTGACGGTCTCGACGGGCCGGACCGCCCCGCTCCCTGCCACGCGCCGCCCGTGGGGCGCCGAACGCGCCGCTCGGCCCGCCAGATCGGGACCTTCGGCCCACTGCTGCATATGCAGGGCAGGCATAGCGTGCATGACATGCAGCAGTCGCAGGCGGTCGCCGGCAGCGGACGGCCGCTGCTCACCGCCCTCGAGGTCCAGCAGCTGCTGCACATCGACCGCTCCACGGTGTACCGCATGGCCGAGGACGGCCGGCTGCCGGCGATCAGGGTCGGCCGTTCGTGGCGCTTCCCCGCCGACCGGATCGAGGCGATGCTCGGCACCGACGCCCCGGAGGTGCCCGAGCCCCGCCTCGCCATGATCCATGCGGGTTCTGCAGCCAAGAACGACCAGAACGTGCATGGATCATCGGGTGGGGTGGGGGCGGTGACCGCCGGCGCGCAGGCCTCCGACGTGCCGCCGACCGTGCCCACCGCCCCGGACGCCCCCGCACTCGACCTGGCCGCCGCGCGGGCCGCCGTCGAGGTGGCCGCCGACCTGCTCGGCGTCATGATGGTCGTCACCGACATGGCCGGCCGGCCCGTCACGACCGTGGCCAACCCCTGCGCGTGGTTCGCCGAGCACGGGACCGAGCCGGCGGTGCTCGACCGCTGCGTGACCGAGTGGCGCGACCTGGCCGACCACCCCGACCTGAGCCCACGCTTCCAGCCCGGAGCCCTCGGCTTCGAGTGCGCGCGGGCGTTCGTCCGCGACGGCAGCCGGCTGGTCGGCATGGTGCTGGCCGGCGGCGTGAGCCCCTCGACCGAGCCGGGTGCGGACCCGGACCTCTACCACTTGGACGGCGACCAGCGCGATCGCGTGCTGGCCGCCCTGCCCAGGATCGCCGCGGCGATCGCGACCCGATCGTCGGACCCCACCCCCACGACCGCGCCGGTGGGCGCGGCCACGAAGGAGCATTGATGAAGCGACTGCTCGTGCTCGGCGCCGGCACCGCCGGGACCATGGCCGTGAACAAGCTGCGCCCCCTGCTGCCGCGCGACGACTGGACGATCACCGTCGTGGACTCCGACGAGGCGCACTACTACCAGCCGGGCTACCTGTTCGTGCCGTTCGGCATCTACCGGCCGGAGGAGATCGTCAAGCCCAAGGCGCGCTTCATGCCCAGCGGCGTCGACCTGGTGCTCGGCGAGGTCGACCGCGTGGAGCCCGACGACAACCGGGTGCTGCTCATGGACGGCACGGAGCTGCGCTACGACTACCTCATCATCGCCAGCGGCACGACGCCGCGGCCCGAGGAGACCCCGGGCATGGCCGACGACCTCGGTGGGAGCGTGCACGAGTTCTACACCTTCGCCGGCGCCACCGCCCTGGCCGAGAAGCTGCGCACCTGGGAGGGCGGGCGGCTGGTCGTGCACATCACCGAGATGCCGATCAAGTGCCCGGTCGCGCCGCTGGAGTTCACCTTCCTGGCCGACGCGTTCTTCACCGAGCAGGGCCTGCGCGACAAGGTCGAGATCACCTACGTGACCCCGCTCGAGGGCGCGTTCACCAAGCCGGTCGCCAGCAAGTACCTCGGCGACATGCTCGACACCCGCGGCATCCGGCTCGAGGGCGACTTCATGGTCGAGTCGATCGACGCCGAGGCCAGGAAGCTGGTCAGCTTCGACGAGCGCGAGGTCGCGTACGACCTGCTCGTCACGATCCCGCTGAACATGGGTGCCGACTTCGTGGCGCGCTCCGGCCTGGGCGACGACCTCAACTACGTCGAGGTCGACAAGGAGACGCTGCTGTCGGACAGGTACGACAACATCTTCGCCATCGGCGACGCCTCCAACATCCCCGCCTCGAAGGCCGGGTCGGTGGCCCACTTCGCGATGGACCTGTTCCCGCACAACTTCCTGCGGCACATCCAGGGCCTGAAGATGACCGAGCCGTTCGACGGCCACGCCAACTGCTTCATCGAGACCGGGCACGGCAAGGGCCTGCTCATCGACTTCAACTACGAGACCGAGCCGCTGCCCGGCAAGTACCCGCTGCCCGGGTTCGGGCCGTTCTCCCTGCTGAAGGAGACCGAGATGAACCACTGGGGCAAGGTGATGTTCCGCTGGATGTACTGGAACATCCTGCTGCCGGGCAAGGAGCTGCCGCTGCCGGCCCTGATGTCGATGGCGGGCAAGGAGACGGCGGACCTGTCATGACCCAGACCACGACCTCCCCCGTCGGCGCCCTGGGACCCGGTGCCGCCGACGACGCCAACGCCGCGATCCTGGCCCGACTGGACGCCATGAGCGCCCAGATGGCCGTGATGGCCGAGCAGGTGGCACGCGCCGACGCCGCCCGCGCCCAGTGGGCCGAGCTCGTCGAGACGCTGGTGCCGGTCTCCCGCGACGTCATGGACATGACCACCCGGGAGCTGACCGCGCTGGAGTCCGACGTCACCATCGACGACGTCACCCGGTTCGCGCGCACCTCGGCGCGCTCGATCCCCCAGCTCACCGCCCTGATGGGGCAGCTGGGCAGCGTGTCCGAGCTCGGCGGCGAGCTCACCTCGATCAGCGGAGCCGGCGTGGCCAAGCTCACCGAGGTGCTGCAGGCCGCCGAGGACAAGGGCTACTTCATGTTCGCCCGCGAGGGCGCCGCCATTGCCGACCGCATCGTGACGACCTACTCCGAGGACGACGTGCGGGCGCTGGGCGACAACGTCATCACCATCATCAACGCGGTCAAGGAGCTGACCCAGCCCGAGGTGATGGCCCTGCTCAACCGGACGGCGCTGACCATCCAGGAGGTCGAGGAGACCCCCATGGAGCCCCCGTCGGCGCTGGCGCTGCTGAAGTCGATGCGCGACCCGCAGACCCGCCGCGGCCTGGCCCGCGTGCTGTCCATGCTCCACACGGTCGGCGCCGAGTCGCCCGCCGTGACCGCCAGGTAGACGACGACCCAACCACGAGAGGAACGAAGCAATGGGAATGGCGACCATCGCCGGCAAGGACGTCCACGTCAACGAGGAGGGCTTCCTCACCGAGTTCGACGAGTGGGACGAGGACGTCGCCGCTGAGCTGGCCAAGAACATCGAGGTCGAGATGACCGACGAGCACTGGGCCCTCATCAAGTGGCTGCGCGCGGACTACCAGGAGAAGGGCGAGACCGCCACCACCAGGCGGGTGCAGACCGCTGGCGGTGTGCCCACGAAGCGCCAGTTCGAGCTGTTCCCGAAGAAGCCGGCCAAGAAGATGGCGTACATCGCCGGCGTGCCCAAGCCCAAGGGCTGCGTGTAGTCCCCCCGACCCTGCTGACGAGAGCGACACCCACATGACCGTCATCCCGAACTTCGACGACGCCGACACCGACCGCAAGTTCGTCATCATCTGCTCGAAGGGCAACCTCGACATGGCCTACCCGGCCCTGGTCCTGGCCAACGCCGCCCTCGGCGAGGGGATCGAGACGCACCTGTTCTTCACGTTCTGGGGCTTCGACATGATCATCGACAGCCGCATGGACCACCTG
>JALOLK010000071.1 GCA_025456015.1 Candidatus Nanopelagicales bacterium | reverse complement strand
GACCTCGACGGCGCCGCGCTGCGCCAGTTCGGCCGGGCCTCGGGCCTGCCCGCCTGGCGGGCCATCGGCCGGTTCGCCGAGGAGTACGCCGAGGTGCTCGACTGGGAGGGCACCATCGACTACGCCGCCCTGATCCAGCGGGCGATCGCCCTGGCCGCCGACGAGCGGCGGGGCCGGGCGGTGCGCGAGGCGTACCGGCTCATCGTGGTGGACGAGTACCAGGACACCGACCCCGCCCAGGTGCAGCTGGTCCGCACGCTCGCGTCCGGCGGCGCCCAGGTGGTCGCGGTCGGCGACCCCGACCAGGCGATCTACGGGTTCCGCGGTGCGGATGTTGGCGGCATCCTGCGCTTCCCGGCGGTGTTCGCCGACCCGGTGACCGGCGCGACGGCGCGCACCGTCGTGCTGCGGCACACCCGGCGGTTCCGGGCGCCCATCGCCGAGGCGGCCCGTGGGGTGCGCGGGGCCGTGCCGCTGCCAGGGCTGCCCGCCGACCAGGTGCGCGAGCACCGCAACCCGGTGACCCCGGCCGGGCCGGCGCGGGTGGAGGCCCGCACCTACCCCAGCCAGGCCTCGGAGGCTGCGGGCGTGGCGGACCTGCTGCTGCGGGCACGGGCGGGCCTGGACGGCGAGCCGCTCCCCTGGGGGGAGATGGCCGTGCTCGTGCGCAGCCCCTTGGCCAGTGGGCCGGTCCTCGTGCGGGCGCTGCGGGCGGCCGGCATCCCGGTCGCCGTCGCGGCTGACGAGCTCGCGCTGGCCGCGCAGCCCGCCGTGGCGGTGCTGCTGTCGGTGCTCGGCCTGGCCCTGGACCCCGCCGGCGCCCCGGCCGAGGTGGGCGCCCAGCTGCTCGCCGGTCCCCTCGGGCGGGTGGACCCGGTCGCCATCCGCGCGCTGGCCCGGGCCGCTTTGGCCGAGCAGCGAGCACGCGCCGCGGTGTCGGCTGCGGCGGCGGGACTGGGTGACCCCGGGCCTGACGCGGAGCCCGCGCTGGGCAGGCTCGAGCAGGGGGGTTCCCCGCAGGCTTCAGCCGACCCCGATCCGGCGCCCGGCGCCCCGTCGGTCGGGTTGCTCGGTCCCACCGACTGGGGGGCCACCCCACGCTCGAGCCGGGCCCTGACACAGGCGCTGGCCGAGGGCCGCCTGCCTGACGCCGTCGGGCTGCCCCCGCGCGCCCGTGCTGGCTTCGCGCGGGTGGCCGGGGTGATCGACGCGGCCCGCGAGGCGCTGGCAGGGGACGGGCTGGTCGCCGAGGTGCTCTGGGCCGCGTGGGCTGCCACCGACTGGCCCGAGCGGCTGCGGCGCGCGGCGCTGCGCGCGGGTCCGGCCGGGGACGCGGCCGACCGCGACCTCGACGCCGTGGTCGCACTGTTCGACCTCGCGAACCGGCTGCCCGCGCAGCGGCGTGGCCGGGTGGGCCTGGCCGGCTTCATCGACGAGGTCCGCGCGCTGCAGGTGCCGCAGGAGGCATGGCTGCCCGGGCAGGTCGCCCCCGACGCAGTCCGGCTGCTCAGCGCCCATCGCGCCAAGGGCCTCGAGTGGGAGCTGGTCGTCGTCGCCGGGGTGCAGGAGGGCGCGTGGCCGGACCTGCGCCTGCGCTCGGACCTGCTGCACGTCGAGGAGCTCACCCGGGCGGGCCGTGCTCCCGCGCGGACGGCACGGGACCTGCTCGTCGAGGAGCGGCGCCTCATGTACGTCGCGTGCACGCGTGCCCGTTCGGCGCTCGTGGTGACGGCTGTGGCCGAGCCGTTCGACGGGGGGCTGCAGCCCTCGCGGTTCCTCGAGCAGCTCGGCGTTCCCGTGCGGGCGATGACCGCCCGCTCGGTCGCGCCGATGGATGCTGCGGGGCTGATCGCGGCACTGCGGGCGGCGGCCTGCGCGCCCGCGCGGCTGGGTCCCGACGGCACGCCGGACGCGCAGGTGGAGCAGCGGCGCGGGGCGGCGATCACCCGCCTGGCCGCCTTGGCCCAGGCCGGGGTGGCGGGCGGGCACGAGGCGCTCGTGGCCGCCCATCCGGACACCTGGTGGGGGCTGGCCGCGGTCACCCCGGGGCCTGCCTCGACCTCCGAGGCCGGGAGGCGGGAGAACGGCGCGGCGGAGACCGGTTCCGGGGCGACGCTGCCGGGGGAGAGCACGCCCGGTGCAGGGCAGGCGAATGTCGAGCGTGCCGAGCGAGAAGAGCCCCAGCCTGACGTGGCCCGGCTCTCGCCCTCGGCGATCGAGCAGCTGCTGCGCTGCCCGCTGCAGTGGTTCCTGGAGCGGCGGGTCGGCGCCGGCACCCCGCCCGGTGCACCGGCCACGCTCGGCACCATCGTGCACGAGGTCGCCCGCGCGATCGCCGACGGCGAGGTGGCCGCGGACATGGCCGCGATCACCCCGTATGTGGACAGCATCTGGGCCGGGTTGCCGTTCCCGGCGCGCTACCAGTCAGGCCACGAGCGGGAGCGCCTCGACACCATGCTGCGCACCCTGTTGCGCTGGCTGGCCGAGCGACCGGGAGAGGTCCTCGCCGCGGAGGCGGCGTTCACGTTCGACGTCGCGACGGCGGCCGGGCCCGCGCAGGTCCGCGGCACCATCGACCGCGTCGAGCGCGACGAGGCCGGCCGCGTGCACCTGGTCGACTTCAAGACCGGGCGGTCCGTCGCCTCGCAGGCGGCCACCGACGAGCACGCCCAGCTGGGCGTCTACCAGCTCGCGGTGCGGGAGGCGGGCCTCGGCGAGGTGGTCCCGCCCGGGGCGCCGCTCGCGGGCGCCGCGCTGGTGCACCTCGGGGAGACCTACGCCGACGGCTCGGCCAAGGTGCGCCAACAGGTGCCGCTCGAGGACGGGCCCACCTGGGTCCATGAGCTCGTCGCCGACGCGGTGCAGCTCGCCGCGGGTCCCGGCTTTCCGGCCCGGCGCAACCCCCGGTGCCCGCGGTGCGCGTTCCGGCACTGGTGCCCGGCCCAGGCGGCTGCCGCCCCCGGGCCCGACGCCGTGCCGACCCCGGGAGGCGCGCGATGACTGCGCCGCTGTCACGGGAGGACCTCGACGCCCTGCTCGGCCTCACCGTCACCGACGAGCAGTGGACGTGCATCGCCGCGCCGCTCGAGCCGTTCGTCATCGTGGCCGGCGCGGGCACCGGCAAGACCACGGTGATGGCCGCACGCGTGCTGTGGCTGGTCGCCTCGGGCCTGGTCGCCGAGCACGAGGTCCTGGGCCTGACCTTCACGAACAAGGCGGCTGGCGAGCTCGCCGAGCGGGTGACCCGGATGCTCCGGCGCTGGCGCGAGGTGCACCCGGCGGACCCCGACGACGAGCCCGGCGAGCCGACGATCGCGACCTACCACGCCTTCGCCCGACGGCTCATCGACGAGCAGGGCCTGCGTGCCGGCATCGAGCCGGGCACGCGCCTGCTCTCGGCGGCGGCGGTCTCCCAGCTGGCCTTCCGCGAGGTGTGCGCCGCGCCGCTGCAGGCCAACGCCGGGCTGGGGCCCAGTCGTGTCGCGGCCGACGTCATGGCCCTCGACGCCAACCTCGCCGAGCAGACGATCAGCACCGACGACCTGCGCGACCACTGCCGGCGGGTGATCGCCGAGGTCGCCGCCCTGCCCAAGCCGACCAAGCAGGTGCTCGGCATCGCGGAGACCGCGCGGGCCCGACTCGAGCTGGCGGACCTCGTCGACCGGGTCCGGGCGGCTCGCCTGCGCGTCGGCGGGCTGGACTTCGCCGATCACATGCGGCTGTGCGTCGACCTCGTGCGCGGCTCGGAGGAGCTGGTCGTTGGCATGCGGGCGGCCTACCGGGTCGTGCTGCTCGACGAGTACCAGGACACCTCGATCGCCCAGCGCGTGATCCTGGCCACCCTGTTCCAGGGGTGCGCGGTCACGGCGGTGGGTGACCCGCTGCAGGCCATCTACGGCTGGCGCAGCGCCTCGGTGGCGAACATCGCCGCCTTCGGGGCGCACTTCGGCCGCGACGGGACCGCCCCGGTGCACGTGCTCTCGGTGAACCGGCGCTCCGGTGCCGCAATCCTCGATGCGGCCAACCGCATCGCGGCCGACCTGCGCCTGGCGCACCCGGAGGTCGCCGCGCTGCGCGCCCCCAGCCCGCGACACGCCGAGCTGCGGGCGGCCCTGCTGCCCACCGTCGACGACGAGTGCGCCTGGATCGCCGAGCAGGTGGCCGCGCTCGTCGCTGCCGGCCGCGCGCCCGACGAGGTCGCGGTGCTGGGCCGGACGAACGACAGCCTCGCCCCGATCCGCGACGCGCTGGCCGCCCGCGGGGTGCCGGCCTGCATCTCCGGCACCGAGGCGATCACGGCCAGCCCCTACGCGCTGGCGGTGCTGGCCACCCTGCGCGTGCTGGCCGACACGGCGGACAACACCGCGCTGGTCACCCTGCTCGCCGGTCCGCGGTGGCGGATCGGTCCGGCCGACCTGGCCGCGCTGCACCTCCGGGCCGAGTACCTGGCCGGTCGCAGCGGCGGGCGGCGCGGGCGGCGGGTCGACGGCGGGACGCCAGGGGATGTCAGCTCGCCCGACGCGGGGGGCGCCGCCGGTCCGGGGCTCACGCGGCGCCTCGCGGAGGCGGCCGAGCAGCCGGACCCCGTGGAGCGGCCGAGCCTGCTCGAGGCGGCGGCCGACCCCGGTCCCCGGGTGGGGGCGCAGGCCCGGGCCCGGCTGGCCGGGTTCGTGGCCGAGCTCGACGGGCTGCACCGGCACGTGGGGGAGCCCCTGGCCGACCTCGTGGCCCGGGTCGTCGCGGTGACCGGGGCGCAGGTGGAGGCGCAGGTCGCGGCCGCCCGCGGGGGGCCGGGCGGCCCGGCAGCCCACGGCGACGTCGGCCTCGACGGGCTGCTGCAGCTCGTCGACGGGTTCGCCGACGCCGAGGGCCGGTCGGGTCTCGGGGCGTTCCTGGCCTACCTCGACGCCGCCGAGCAGCTGGGCGGCGGCGAGGAGGTGGACCAGCCCCTGGTGCCAGGTGCGGTGCAGCTGATGACCATGCACAAGGCCAAGGGCCTGGAGTTCCCCGTCGTCGTCCTGCCGCACCTGTGCGACCGCGTGTTCCCCGGGGGCCAGCCGAGCGAGCGGTGGACCTCCAGGGCGCACGTCGTGCCCATCGACCTGCGCGACGACCGGCACGTGCTCCCCGTGCTGCGCGGGTACGCCAAGCGCGACCTGGACGACTACCTGGACGCGTGCCGGGCCCACGACCGCTCCGGCGACGACCGCCTGGCCTACGTCGCGGTCACCCGGGCCAAGGAGGTCGTGCTCGCGTCGGGCCACTGGTGGGGCCCGACGCAGAAGCGCACCCGGGGTGCGTCGCCCTACCTGGAGGCCCTGCGTGCCCAGGCCGCGGAAGCGTCCGGTGCGCTGTTCGGCACCGACGACCTCTGGGCCCCCGAGCCCGAGGGCGACACCCCCGGCGAGCAGGCGAGCAACCCGCTGCGCGACCTGGTGCACGAGGTGGCGTGGCCCCCGCCCGAGCCCGGTGTCGACGATCCGGGCTGGCGAGCCGCCGCGGCCGTCCGCGCGCTGCTCGAAGCCGGCGCGGTGCTCCCCCCCGGCTCGGGCGGACCGTCCGGCGATCCTGCGGCCGGTGCGTCGCGCCCGGCCCTCTCGACAGGATCGGCGACCGGACCGTGGGCCGGCGGCGTGATCGACCCGGTGGTGGCCGGCTGGGACCGCGCGATCGTCGCCCTGCTGGCCCGCACCGAGGCCGGCCGGCGCGAGGGGTCCGAGCGGGTGGTGCCGGTGCCGGGCGTGCTCTCGGCGTCCGCGGCCATGGACCTGGCCGCCGACCCGCAGCGGTTCGCCGGGCAGCTGGTCCGCCCCATGCCGCGGCGTCGCAGCCGGCAGGCCGACCTCGGGACCGCCTTCCACGCCTGGGTCGAGACGCGCCTGGGCCTGCAGCCGCTCATCACCGACGACGAGCTGCCCGGTGCCGCGGACGCCGACATCGCCAGCGCCGCGGACCTCGAGGCCCTGAAGGCCTCGTTCGAGCGGCTGCCCTTCGCGGCGCGCACGCCGCTGGCCCTGGAGGTGCCGTTCGCGGTCGCCGTCGGGGGGCGCGTGGTGCGGGGCCGGATCGACGCCGTGTTCCCCGCGGGGCCCGACGCGCCCGACGGGCAGCGCTGGGAGGTGGTCGACTGGAAGACCTCCGCCCAGGACGTGGCCGACCCGCTGCAGCTGGCCATCTACCGGGTGGCCTGGGCCGAGCGCATGGGCGTGCCGGTGGAGGCGGTCGGCGCCGCGTTCGCGTTCGTGCGCTCCGGGGTGGTCCAGCGCCCGGAGGAGCTGCCCGACGCGCTCGGGATCGCGCGCCTGCTGGCCGGCGAGGAATCCGAGCCCGCCGATGCGCCCGCGGGCTGAGGAGGCCGGGCGCCCCGGCCGGTCAGGGGTCGGGGAACTCCGTCACGAGCGCGCAGTGGTCGCTCACCGGCAGCGGCAGCACCTGCACGTGGTGGCGGGCATGGTCCAGCGCCTCCTCGGTCCAGCCGTCGGCCATGATGTGGTCGAACTGCACGCGCGGCTTGGCCACGGGGTACGTGGGCCGCCGGGCGACCTGGTCCCACCCGGTCACCAGCCCGGGGATGCCGCCGGGGGTGTTGAAGTCGCCCATGAGGATCATCGGCCGCGGCCGGCCGGCCAGGAACGCCCGCAGCTCGTGGATCTGCTTGGTGTTGGCGCCGGGCACGAAGGTCAGGTGCGCGGTGGCCACCGTGACGTCGGCGTACGGCGTCTCGACGATCACCGACACGGCGCTGCGCGGCTCGTCGGGCACCCGGATGGCCCGGGGCCTCCCGGACGGGCTCGGTGCCAGCAGCGGCAGTGAGACCGGCACGGGTGGGAAGCGGCGCACCCGCCACTCGCGCACCGGCAGCCGGCTGATGAGCGCGATGCCGTAGCGGGGGCCGCGCAGCGCTGGGTCGTCGGGCACCTCCGGCTCGACCTCGCCCTCGGGCAGGTCGTCGGCGTCGGTGGCCGGCACCCACGCGGCCCCCTCCGACGCGATGCCGGGGGTGCCGCGGACGCTGGCGACGAACCGCCAGTGCTCGGCGCCCAGCACCTCCGCGGCGATGCGTGCCTGGTCCACGCCGGCCGTTCGCGGCTGGAACCGGTCGACCTCCTGCAGCGCCAGCACGTCGATCGGCCCGGACGCCATGAGCTCCTCGATGGCGCGCACCAGGTCGCCCGGGTCGGGCACGTCGGGCGACCACAGCGCCCGGTCCGTCGGGGTCAGCCCCGACTCCGCGGCCTGCTCGGCCGTCGGCTCGGGCGCCCCCTGCTGCGGGACGGCCCCGGCGGGCTCGGAGCCCTGGCGCCCGCGCTGCCCCGAGGCCCGCGCGGCGGCGATGCGGTCACGCAGGGGGACGCCGTGCAGCAGGTTCAGGGTTGCGACGCGCACGGGCCCAAGCGTGGCACAGCAGCACTACCGTGAGCGCCATGCCGTCCTCCACCGGGTCGCCCAGCGCGATCGACCCGATCCCGCTGGCGCTCGGCCAGGGCTCGCTGGACCGCCGGGCCGACCTGCGCACCGGCAGCTGGGCCGGCGTTCCCGGGCCGTGGCGCCTCATCGCGGTCGATCCGGCGGCCGAGGCGCTCGTACGCCGGGACGGGTCCGTGGCCACGCTCGTCGAGGTCGACCCGAGCACCGCGCCGGCCGGCCTGGACGTGCTGCTCGGGGTGGGCCACGACGGCCGGGCCGTGGTGGGGCGGGTCGTGGACCCGTCGGGTGTCGCGCTGGCCGAGGGCGTGGCGTGGGCCGGCCTGCGCTCGGTCGGGCTGCGCCTGCCGGCCGAGGAGCGCACCCTGCTCGCCGAGCTCGTGGCGCTGGCCAGCTGGCACCGCACGCACACGCACTGCCCGCGCTGCGGCACGCCCACCGAGGTGGCGGGCCTGGGGTGGTGGCGCACCTGCCCCGCCGACGGCTCGGACCACTACCCGCGCACCGATCCGGCCGTCATCGCCGTGCTGGTCGACGCCGCCGGCAACGCCCTGCTGGCCCGCCAGGCGGTGTGGCCGGAAGGGGCGTTCTCGGCGCTGGCGGGGTTCGTCGAGCCTGGGGAGTCCGCCGAACGCGCCGTGGTCCGCGAGATCGCCGAGGAGGTCGGCCTGACCCCGACCGCCGTGCGCTACGTGGCCAGCCAGCCGTGGCCGTTCCCCGGCTCGCTCATGCTCGGCTTCGAGGCCTCCGTCGAGGGCGTGCGTCCCACGCCCGAGGTCGACGGCATCGAGATCGTCGAGGCCCGGTGGCTGTCGCCCGGCGAACTGCCCGGCCTCGCCGAGGCCCGGGAGGTGCGGCTGCCGGGCCGGCTGTCGATCGCCCACCAGCTCGTGCGCCGGTGGTACGGCGGCGAGATCCCCGACGCCTGGTGCCGCTGGTAGGGCTAGCGCCAGTCGGGGGCCGGGCTGCCGTTGTTCGTGTGGTGGAACGTCCAGGCGCCCATCGCCAGGGGCCAGCCCGGGAAGGCCCCACCCGCGGCCAGCCCGAGCGCGGTGGCCCAGGCACTCAACCGTCCGGTGCGCATGACGCACCTCCCGTCAGCCGTTCCCCCGTCACCTCCATCGTCCCGCTGCCGATCCGGGCGCAGGCAGGGCCCTTGGACCCGGTCGCCGCGGTTCCTCCCGGGGCTGTGGGCAAGCCTGCCCCGTTGTCAGGGCCGACTGCCAGAATGCCGGCCATGCCCGATCCCCTGCTCGACGGCCTCGATCCAGTGCTCGACGGCCTGGACCCCGAGCAGCGCCTCGTCGCCGAGACCCTGGCCGGTCCCGTGCTCGTGCGGGCCGGGGCGGGCTCGGGCAAGACGCGCGCGATCACCCACCGGATCGCCCACGCGGTGCGCACCGGGGAGCACGCCCCGACCAGCGGCCTGGCCGTCACCTTCACCACCCGGGCCGCCGGCGAGATGCGCGGTCGCCTGGCCCAGCTCGGCGTCCCCGGCGTCGCCGTGCGCACGTTCCACGCCGCCGCCCTGAGCCAGCTGCGCTACTTCTGGCCCACCGCCGTCGGCGGGCCGTTCCCGGAGCTGGTGAGCACGAAGGCCGCCCTGGTCGGGCGGGCCTGCCACCAGCTGGGCATCCGCCCGTCGAAGCCCCTCATGCGCGACCTCGCAGCCGAGATCGAGTGGGCAGGCTCCACCATGTGCTCACCTGGCGACTACGCCCTGCGGGCCCAGGAGGCTGGCCGCGGCGAGGTGGGCTCGGGCTCCGAGGTGCTCACCCCGGCCGACGTCGCCCGTGTCCTCAGCGCCTACCAGGACGCCAAGACCGCCGCCCACGCCATCGACTTCGAGGACATCCTGCTGCTCATGGTCGGGCTCATCGACGAGCGCCCCGACGTCGCCGACGAGATCCGCCGGCACTACCGCTGGTTCACCGTCGACGAGTACCAGGACATCACCCCAGCACAGGAGGCCCTGCTCGCCGGCTGGGTCGGTGATCGCGACGACGTGTGCGTGGTGGGCGACGCGAGCCAGACGATCTACTCGTTCGCGGGGGCCGACCCCGCCTCCCTGAGCAGGTTCCTGCGCCGCTGGCCGCAGGCCACCGAGATCCGGCTCGACCGCTGCTACCGGTGCACGCCCGAGATCGTCACCGTGGCCAATGCGGTGCTGCGCTCGGGCCAGCGGTCGCTCGCGGCCGCTGGGGGGTCCGCGGACCGTGGGGTCCCCGGCGGCGGTGGCTCGTCCGCCGGCGACCTGCTGCTCCTGCGGTCCCAGCGCGACGCCGGCACCGTGCCCGAGGTGGTCACGTGCGCCGACGACGTCGACGAGGCCGTCACCGTCGTGGCGCGCATCCGTGCCCTCGTCGACGAGGGCCGCAGCCCCCGCGACGTGGCCATCCTCATGCGCACGAACGGCGCCTCGGCCCCCGTCGAGGAGGCGTTGGGCAGCGCCGGGATCCCGTACGTGCTGCGGGGCGGGGAGCGGTTCTTCGACCGACCCGAGGTCCGCGAGGCGCTGGTCCGCCTGCGCGGGCAGGCGGCGAGCGAGCCGGGCGCCACGTCGTCGCGCTCCGGGCCGCCAGCGGCGCAGGCCGCACCTGCCGGGGAGGCCGGTGCCGGCCTGTTCGCCTCGGGCGAAGGTCCGAGCGGCCCCCTGGTCGCCGAGGTGGTGGCGGTGCTGGCCGGCATGGGCTGGGAGGCCGCGGGGCCGGCGAGCGGTGGGGCCAGCCGGGAGCGGTGGGAGTCGCTGGCGGGCGTGGCAGCGCTGGCCGAGGAGGTGCAGGCGACGGGGGTCACGACGGTCGCCGGGCTGGTCGCGGAGTTCGAGCGCCGGGCGGGCCTGGCCCACGCGCCGACCCCCGACGGGGTGACGGTGGCGACGCTGCACGCCGCGAAGGGCCTGGAGTGGCCCTGTGTCTTCATCATCGGGTGCGCGGAGGGCAGCCTGCCGATCGTGTACGCCGACACCGAGGAGCGCATCGCCGAGGAGCGCCGGCTGTTCTACGTCGGGGTGACCCGGGCACGTGATCGCCTGGTGTGCACCTGGGCGCTCACCCGTACCGGCGCCGGTCGGGCCCGGGAGCCGAGCCGGTTCCTCGCCGACCTGCGCACCCGCGGCGGGGTCACCGCCACGGCCACGCCGGCCGGCGTGGTGCGGCAGGGCCGCTCGGTCGGGGCACGGGAGCGCCGGCGCCGGGCACCGAGCCGCTGCCGGGTGTGCGGGGCCGGCCTGGTGACGGCCCCGGAACGCACGCTCGGTCGGTGCTCGACCTGCCCCGGCCAGGCCGACGAGGCGCTCGTGGACCGCCTCAAGGCCTGGCGCATCGGGGTGGCCACTGAGCGCTCCGTGCCCGCGTACGTGGTGTGCACCGACGTGACGCTGACGGCGATCGCCGAACGGCTGCCGGGAACGCGCGAGGCGCTGCTCGACATCCCGGGGATCGGGCCGGCGAAGCTCGACCTCTACGGGGAGACGCTGCTCGGGCTGGTGGCAGGCGGCGAGGTGCCGATGCCGGGAGACCCGGTCGAGCCCGATGGCGCGGCCAAGGGCGCCGAACCGGACAGCACGGTGGTCGACCTGCGGCGCTGACGGCTGGTGGCGGTCGGCTGACGGCCACCCGTTCGCCGCGGGTCCGGTGCGGGGCGGCCCGCCGCGGACGCCGTCATGCGCAGAGGCGCGCCGGATCCGCCACCCGGCGGGCGTGCGCACCCGCGGTCGGGCTGACCTTGGCGGCCGACGCTCGGACGGACTGCCGCTCGCCGCCGCCGCGCTCAGGCGCCGACGGCCTCGGGGTCGACCGCGTCGGGATCGGGCACGCCAGGGTCGTCGAGCGCGAACCCGGGCACCCAGGTCTCGAGCTCGGCGCGCATCGCCACGTGCGCGTCCAGCTGGCACAGCACCCCGATGCCGCCGAGCCACACCCGGTGGATGAGCAGGTACGACGGCGGCAGGTTCAGCCGCATCCCGACCGCGAAGTCGGGGTTGCGCGGGTCGTTGAGCCGTGCGAACTGCGAGCGCAGCCAGTCGCGGCTGTAGTGGAAGACCTCGACGCGGGCCGGATCCACGAACGGGTCGAGGAAGTCGAGCAGGCCCTGCGCGTCCAGCGACGAGGTGGACTTCACGAAGCCCTCCTCCCGAAGCCCGGCGAGCACCGCGTCGGCGTCGCCGGTCAGGGCGATCCGCAGCAGGTGGCCGATCATCGGCGGCAGGCCCTCGGGCAGGTGCGCCACGGCCCCGAAGTCGAGCACGCCGAACCGGCCGTCCGGGGTGATCCGGAAGTTCCCGGGGTGCGGGTCGGCGTGCAGCAGCCCCGCGCGCGCCGGGCCGGAGAGCAGGAAGCGCTGGTAGTGCTGGCCCGCGGCGTCCCGCTCGGCCCGGGTGCCCTCGGCGATGATCCGGGACAGCGGCACGCCCTCGAGCCACTCCGACACGATGACGGTGTGCCCGGCCGCGAGCACGTCGGGCACGGCCACGTCCGGGTCGTCGCGGTAGGCCTTGGCGAATGCCCGCTGGGAGGCCGCCTCGCGCTCGTAGTCCAGCTCCTCGGTGACCCGCGCGGCCAGCTCGTCGAGGATCGGCTTGACGTCCACGCCGGGCACCCAGGCGGTCATGAGCTTGGCCAGCCTCGAGGCGTTCCTCAGGTCGGCCATGAGGGCCTTGTCCGCGCCCGGGTACTGCACCTTGACCGCGACGGGCCGGCCGTCGCGCCACACGGCCCGGTGCACCTGGCCGATGCTCGCCGCCGCCGCGGGCTCGTCGTCGAACGAGGCGAACTTGCGCCGCCACTGCGGGCCGAAGTTCTCCTTGAGCACGGCGTGCACCTGCTCGGCCGGCAGCGCTGGCGCGGCGTCCTGCAGCCGCGTCAGGGTCGCCCGGTACGGCGCGGCGACGTCCTCGGGCAGGGCGGCCTCGAAGATGCTCATCGCCTGGCCCACCTTCATGGCCCCGCCCTTGAGCTCGCCGAGCACGCGGAACACCTGCTCGGCCGTGCGGGCCTGCAACTCGGCGGCCACGGCCTCGGCGGGGGCGCCACCGATCCGCTTGCCGACACCGAGAGCCGCTCGGCCGGCGTGGCCCAGTGGGAGCGCTGCCATGCGTGCGCTGCGGGTCAGGGCGCGCACGGGCAGGTCGGGCATGGCGCCATTGTCCGCCCGCCGCGCAGTGGCCGCACCCGCGTCCTGCGCCGGGAGCGCGTGGGCCGGCTCCGCGTCCGTGCTCGGGATCGCGATCGGTTTCGGTCACGGTTCCCCCGATCGCGTCGGATCTCGGATGGGGTCGCGCTCCGAGAGCGATCGGAATCCGCGGTGGAGGTCAGGGCCGTGTGCCCGGCGGTGGCACGTGCGGCGGGCGCGGGTGGAGGGGGTGCGGGCGTCCGGGCTCGGATTGCGATCGGTTTCGGTCACGGTTCCCCCCATCGCGTCGGATCTCGGATGGGGTCGCGCTCGGAGATCGGTCGCGATTCGCGCGAGGGGAACGGGCGGGGGGCGGGTGAGCGGCGGGCAAGCAGCGGGGCGGGG
>JALOLK010000134.1 GCA_025456015.1 Candidatus Nanopelagicales bacterium | reverse complement strand
GCCATCCTCGTGGCCGTCCCCGCGCTGCTGGTCGCCCTCGGCGCCGCCCTGCCGGTGGACCTCGGCCTCCTGGCCCCCGACGCCTGGGCGGGCACCGCCGATGGCGGCCTGTTGCTGCTCCTGCTGCTCGCCGTCGCCTGGGCGGCCTGGGCTGCCATGGTCCTGACGGTGTCCGTCGAGCTCTGGAGCGTGGTGCGGGGCGCCCCGGCCCCGCGCCTGCCCGGCCTGGCGGCGCCGCAGCGGTGGGCCGCCGCGCTGGTGGCCGGCCTGCTGCTCGTGCCCACGGCCAGCTGGGCCCCCGTCGTCGGTGCGACCACCGCCGATCAGGCTTCGCCGAGCGCGCTCGGGGCGCTGGTGGCCGGCGTGGCCGCCGCCGATGGGGACGACCTGCCGGTCCTCGACCGGGGCGTCCGGACGTCCTCGGGAGCTGATGGCGCGACAGGACCGACGAGCGCGGACGCGGTGGCCGGGCTTGGGCAGGTCGGGACCGACCACGGCCCGGGGCGCCCTCGGGCGGTGGGGGCAGGGGGTGCGGGGCTGCCCACCGTCGAGGTCGAGCGGCACGACACCTTGTGGCAGCTGGCGGAGCAGCACCTCGGCGACGGCGAGCGCTTCATGGAGATCGTGGCGCTGAATGCCGGCGTCGTGCAGGCCGACGGCCGCGCGCTGGGCGCCGACGGCCGGCTGTACCCGGGCTGGCTGCTGCGCCTGCCCGCGTCCGACGATGGGCCCAGCCCCACCTCGATGCCGCGACGCCATCGCGTGGCCCTCGGCGACACCCTGTGGGAGGTGGCCGAGGAGCACCTCGGCCAGGGCGCGCGCTACCCCGAGGTGTTCGCCGCGAACCGTGACCGTGTGCAGCCCGACGGTGCCCGGCTCGAGGACCCCGACCTCATCCGGCCCGGCTGGGTGCTCGACCTGCCGGGGACCGAGGCGGCCGAGGAGTCACTCCCGGCCGAGGATCAGGCGGACTCGGACGGGACCCTCGTCGGCCGAGTGCCTGCGCATGGGGCCGATACCCCGACCGGGGCCCAGGCTCCGGAGTCGCCCCACCCGCCCGTCGGCGAAGACACCCAGGTCGTGGCGCCGATCGAGCGGGCGCCGGCCAGCGTGCCCGCCCCTGGTGGGCCGGCGCCGAGCCCGACGGCGGCGGCGCCCGACCCGGCTGCGGACCCGGCGGACAGCGCGGGGCTCCCGGCGGGCGGGGCCCTGAGTGCGCTGCTGCTCGCGGCGATGGCCGGCGAGCTCGTCCGGCGCCGGCGTCGCTTCCAGCGGCTGCGCAGGCCCGGTGAGCGCATGCCGCAGCCCACGCCCATGCAACGCGCGCTCGAGCACAGCGCACGATCGGCCGTGGCCGAGGGTGGCGGCGCGGCCGCCGACCTGCTCGACCGCTCGCTGGCGCAGCTCGGCCGGGAGGCGGCCCGCGCCGGCACGCCCGTGCCGCCCGTACGGGTCGTGCGGTCCAAGCCCGACTCGGTGCAGCTGGAGCTCGCCGAGCCCGAGGGTGCCGTGGCGCCGATCAGCCCGTTCGGTGCCGCTGACGAGGGGCGCTGGGTGCTGGACCCGGCGTTGCTGGAGACCGGGGACCCGGCGGATGCCGGCCCGGGAGGGGACCTCGACGCCGACAGCGGTGGCCCGACCGGTGGCGCAGCGGACGCCGACCCCGGCGCGCAGGCCGCCCCAGGCGCCGATGCCCCACCCGCCCTGCCGGGGCTCGTCGCGATCGGCACGGCGGGAACCGAGACCGTGCTGGTCGACCTCACGACGCTCGGCACCCTGCAGGTCACCGGCAGCACCGCCGCGGTGGCCGACACGCTGCGCGGGCTCACGGTCGAGCTGGGCCTCGGCGGCACGCCCGGCTCCGCCGCCAGGAGCGCGTGCCTGGCTGATCCGGCCCTGGTTCGTGCGACCGAGCCCGGGGTGATGGCTGTGGTCGACGCCGCCGACGCCGCGCAGGTGCTCACCACGGCGCTCGAGCGCGGGCCCGGCGTGGATCCGGTCGAGCTGCTCGTGGCCGACCAGGTGCTGCCCGACGTCGCCGTGCCCCCCTCGATCGGTGCCAGAAGCGCTGGCCTGATCACGTCAGCGCCCGTACCGGTGGCCGGCGCGGTCCTGCACGTCGACGACACCGGCACCGCCGTGCTGGCGCCCGATGGCCTCGTGCTGCGGCCCTCGGCGCTGCCCGAGGCTGCCGCCAGCGCCCTGCTCGGGCTGCTCGCCGCCACCGACATCCCCGACGACCCTGAGGGCACCCACCCGGAGGACTCGCAGGACGCCGACCGGGAGCTCCCCGATCCCGCGGACTCCCAGGCGCGCGCCGCGCGTGCCTGGGCAGGGGGTGGCGACAGCGCGATGCCCACCATCGCTCCCCGGCTGCTCGTGCTCGGACAGCTGCGCGTCGAGCACGCCGCGGGCCCCGTGGAATCCACGCGCATCGGGCGGCTGGCCGAGACGGCGGCGTTCATCCACCTGAACCCGGACAGCCGGCCCAGCGCCCTGCAGTCCGCGCTGTGGCCGGGTGTGCGATCGAACGCCCAGACCTGCCGGCAGATGATCACCCGGACGCGCACGTGGCTCGGCCGCGCGGTGACCGGCGATCCCCACCTGCAGCAGCTCTCCGAGACCGGCGGCCTGCTCCGGCTCGGCCCCGGGGTCACCTCTGACTGGGACGACTTCCAGCGGCTCGCCGAGGCCGGGCTTGCCGACCCGCACGACACCGAGCAGCTGACCGCTGCGCTGCAGCTGGTCCGGGGCCGCCCGTTCGGCCCGGTGGCCGGCCGGGAGCTGCCGTGGACCGACCTGCACGTGAACACGATGATCGAGCTGATCGTCGACGTCGCCCACGAGCTCGCCCTGCGCCACGAGCGGGCCGGGAACCCCTCTGCCGCGCGGGACGCCGCCCTGCGGGGGCTGCGGACGGAGTGCGAGTCCGAGGTGCTCCAGGCGATCGTCGCCCGACTCGGCCGGCGCGCGTGACCGCCTGCTACGGGTGCCGGCGGCCCAGCGCCCTCGCCGATACCGTGGGCGCATGACCGAGCGCGAGTACGACATCGTCCTGTTCGGCGCCACCGGGTTCACCGGGGCGCTGGTGGCCGAGCAGCTGGCGCAGCGGGCGCCCGAGGGCATGGCCATCGCCCTGGCCGGCCGCTCGCTGGCCAAGCTCGGCGAGGTGCGCGAGCAGCTGCCCGAACGGGCCGCCGACTGGCCGCTCGTGCTCGCCGACGCGGCCGACCGCAGCACCCTCAACGGCATGGCCCGCTCCACCCGGGTGCTCATCACCACGGTCGGCCCATACCTCAAGCACGGCCTGCCACTGGTCGGCGCCTGCGCCAAGGCGGGCACCCACTACGTCGACCTCACCGGCGAGGTGCCGTTCATGCGGGCCTCGATCGACGCCTGCCACGAGCAGGCGGTGGCCACCGGCGCGCGCATCGTGCACGCCTGCGGCTTCGACTCGATCCCCTCGGACCTCGGCGTGCTCACCCTGCACGAGGCCGCCGGCGCGCTGGGCCCCACCACGCTGCTGGTCCGCTCGATGAAGGGTGGCTTCAGCGGCGGGACCGCGGCGTCCATGCGCGCGATCATGGAGGCCGCGGCTGGCGACGCCGGGGTGCGGGCCATGCTCAAGGACCCGTACTCGCTGAGCCCCGACCGCGACGCGGAGCCCGACCGGCTCGGCGGCGAGGACTGGCCCGACGAGTCCGACCTCACCGGCGCGCGGCACGACCCGGAGCTGGGCTGGCTCGGCCCGTTCGTGATGGCCTCGACCAACTCCCGCGTCGTGCGCCGCTCGAACGCGCTGCTCGGCTACGCCTACTCCAGTGCCTTCCGCTACCAGGAGGCGATGGGGTTCGGCGAGGGCGTCACCGCGCGGGCCAAGGCCACCGGGTACGGGGCCGGGGTCGGGGCGCTCACCGCGGCGATGGGCCTGGGCCCGGCGCGGGCTGGGGCCGAGCGCGTGCTGCCCAAGCCGGGCGAGGGCCCGTCGGCCGAGGCGCGGGAGAGCGGGCACTTCCGGATGGAGCTGCACGCCCACACCGGCGAGGGCGAGCGGCTGCGGGCCACCGTGGCCGCGCAGGGCGACCCCGGCTACGCGGCGACCTCGGTCATGCTCAGCGAGGCGGCGCTGGCCGCGGCCCTCGACGAGGACGCCCTGCCCGATGCGGCCGGCGTGCTCACCCCCGCGGCCGGGCTGGGCATGGTGCTCGTCGAGCGTCTGCGCGCCGCGGGGCATGGTGCTCGTCGAGCGTCTGCGCGCCGCGGGCTTCACGTTCGACGTCGGCCCGTGGGAGGCGCTCGACGCCGCCGAGCCCGAGGCCGAGGAGGCCGGTGACCGGCCGGACGGCGCCGGCGAGGCCGAGCCGGGCGACCCCGACGCCTGACGCGGGGGCATCCGCTCAGCGGTCCCAGCTCGGGCCGCCACGGGCCTGCCAGGCTTGCGACTGGGCATCGACGAGGTCGACCAGGTCACCGAGCGCGAGGTTGACATCGACGCGGTGCAGCCCCCACGCGTCACCGCGTTGCCCGGTCAGTTGGGGCAGCTGCGCGAGTCCCTCGGCGATCGTCACGTCGAGCCAGCCGAATTCGGAGGTGCTGCGGCAGCGGCCCTGCACCGCTTCCCGCAGCGTGACGAAGCCGGTGTCGGGCGCATCCTCGACGAGTGGCTCGCCATCGGACAGGGCGGCGGTGGGCAGGAGGCTGGTCAGTTCCTCGCCGCGGCCGAGCAGCGCCGCCGGGGACACGCACAACGCAGGGCGGCCCGGCGCCGAGCGCCCGAAGATGCCATTCGCCGGGGGCGTGCCGGCGTAGCTGCCGTAGCTGACGACGCAGCCGGACTGCTCGGCGTCCTGGCACGCCGGGACGTTCGCGAAGGTGCCGCCCGCGGGCTTGCCGGTGGCCGTGTTCACGGTGGTCCCGAGCAGCAGCGCAGCGAGCATGCGCGCCCGCAGGTCGGGGTCACCGTCCACCTCCTGCTGGATGAGGCGCACGAGGTTGATCGCACCTTGGGATGGCCGATGAGCACGAACGGCCGGCCAGCGTTGTGTGCGTTGAGGTAGTCGTTGAAGGCCGAGAGCACGTCGCCGAACGCCAGGTCGCGCGCCTCCCCGCTCCCGAGGGCGCCGCTGGCGAGCCCCGCCCGAGTGATCTGGCGGTACATGGGTGCGTACAGCCGGCACGCCTGCGCGAACCGCGCCGCCTGCGCGCGGACCACGAAGACCTCGGCGTCGCTGACCTCCAGCGGGGCGTTGTCGCTGGGTGCCTCCGAGACCGTCGGGTAGACGTAGAAGCAGTCGGCGACCGGGTCGGCAGCTGGGGCGAACAGCTGCTCGGTGCGCGTGCCGTCCGCCTCGATGA
>JALOLK010000070.1 GCA_025456015.1 Candidatus Nanopelagicales bacterium | reverse complement strand
GGCCGGCCGGCCACCCCACGATGTGGCAGGATCAGGCGCCATGACCACGGCCGTGCTGCACACCAACCGCGGGGACATCCGCATCGCGCTCTTCGACTTCCAGGCCCCCAAGACGGTGGCCAACTTCGTCGGCCTGGCCGACGGCTCCCGGGCGTGGACCGATCCGCGCACCGGCAGGCCCGGTGAGGGCGCCCTGTACACCGACGTCGTCTTCCACCGCGTCATCGCGGGGTTCATGATCCAGGGCGGGGACCCGACCGGCACCGGCCGTGGTGGCCCGGGGTACCAGTTCGCCGACGAGTTCCACCCCGAGCTCGTCTTCGACCGTCCCTACCTGCTCGCGATGGCCAACGCCGGGCCGGGCACGAACGGCAGCCAGTTCTTCATCACGGTGGGTCGCACCCCGCACCTGAACCGCAAGCACACGATCTTCGGCGAGGTCGCCGACCAGCCCAGCCGTGACGTGGTCGACGCGATCGCGTCCTCGCCGACCGACCGCGCGGACCGGCCCACCGAGGCCGTGGTCATCAGCTCGGTGACGATCGAGCAGTGAGCTACGGCCTGCCGGCCGAGGCCGCCCCGCCGGCCCCGACCTGCATCCGCCACCCCGACCGGGAGACGTGGATCCGCTGCTCGCGCTGCAGCAACCCCATCTGCCCGGAGTGCATGACCGCCGCTGCCGTGGGCTACCAGTGCCCCGACTGCGTGCGTGCCGGCGCGGTGACCACCCGCCAGGCCCGCACGGTCTTCGGCGGCCGGCTCACCCGTGAGGGCGGCGTCACCTACGCGATCATGGGCGCCTGCCTCGGGCTCTACGTGCTCGTCGGCATGCTCGGGGCCGCTGGCGGCCTGGCCCGCTGGGGCATGCAGCCGATCGCCATCGCGCTGGGCGACGAGTGGTTCCGGCTGGTCTCGTCAATCTTCCTGCACTCCGGCCTGCTGCACCTGGCGTTCAACATGTACGTGCTGTTCCTGCTCGGCCCACCGCTGGAGCGCCTGCTCGGGCACGGCCGCTTCCTGGTGCTCTTCCTGCTGTCCGGGCTCGGCGGCTCCATCGCCTCGTACGCCTTCTCGCCGATCCGCACGTTGTCCGTGGGTGCCAGTGGGGCGATCTTCGGGCTCATGGCGGCGTGGATCGTGGTGAGCAAGCGCCTCAACGCCGACGCCACCCAGGTGCTGGTCCTGCTGGCGATCAACGTGGCCCTGGGCTTCGTGCTGCCGGGCATCGACTGGCGGGCGCACCTCGGCGGCGCGGTCACCGGCGCGGTGGTCGCCCTGGCGCTGACCACCGGCCGCGGGGCGCAGGGCCGCCAGCGCCTGGGCCAGCAGGTGGTCGTGAGCCTGGTCATCCTGGGCGCGCTGCTCGCGCTGGCCGCCTGGCGGACCGGGCAGATCGAGGCGCTGCTGCCCGTCTGAGGCGGCACCGGCCTGCAGGTAGCATCAGCGGCACGGTCGACGAGGAGGTCTCATGCCGGAATCGAAGGGCAGGCCCAAGCCGGGCTCCCGCGTCCCCGTGGATCCGGCGAAGGCCGCGATGCCGCAGGCCTCGCCGCGCTGGCTGGTCCCCGCGATGCTGGGCACGTTCCTGTTCGGGCTGGCCTGGATCGTCCTGTACTACATCGTCCCGTCCGCCCCGGTGCTCTCCGAGCTCGGCGGCTGGAACCTGGTGATCGGCTTCGCCTTCATCATGGTCGGCTTCGCCCTGTCCACCCGCTGGCGCTGACGCGCGGGAATCACAGCGCTGTAGTTCTGTCCCCACCTGTGGATGGAGCTGTGGATGACGCGTCCACGGTCACGTCGGTGAACGGCAGGCGCGGCTCCAGCCAGGGGAACACCCAGAGGAACAGGGCCAGGACCACGGCGGCGGCCAGCGCCACGGCCAGCAGGACCCGCACCGGGGTCGGCCCGGGCAGGTGCCGCCAGATCCAGGCGTACATCAGCGCCCCGCCGCGATCGCCTCGGGCAGCTCGCCGTCCTCCTTGGGGATCGTCTCGGTGAGGCTGCCCCACCAGATCCACCGCTCGGTGCTGGCCCAGCGCGGGTTGCAGGTGGTGAGCGTGATGAGCTCCTGCGTCGGTTCCGCGCCCGGCTGTCCCGGGACGGGCTCGATGACCCAGGTGTCCGTGGGCAGCACGATCTCGTCCCGCTCGAGCGTGTAGACGTACCAGGTGTCCCTGGTCTCCACGATGACCTCGTCGCCGACCTGCAGCCGGTCGATGTCACGCAGCGGCTCGCCGTTGGTCGCCCGATGGCCCGCGACCGCGAAGTTGCCGACCTGCCCCGGCAGGGCCGTGCTCGGGTAGTGCCCGATGCCCTGGGCCAGCTGGACCTCGCCGACCCCCGAGACGACCGGCATGCCCCAGACCATGTCCGACAGGCGCGGGATGGAGAGCATCGCGAACGCCTCGCCGAACTCGGGCTCGACATACCCCGGCTGCTCGCCCCCATCGGGGCCCGGCGCAGGGGGCCGCTCCCAGGAGTCCTGCAGCTGCTGGGCCAGCGAGTCGGCGGCCCGCTGGGCGGACACGTTGGTCCACCACAGCTGGTAGGCCACGAACAGCAGCAGGACCACGCCGAGGGTCATGAGCACCTCGCCGAGCACCCCGACGGCGGCCCACCCCCGCGACGGCGTGCGCCGGGCCACCGGCTCGGCGATCGTGCCGCTCATCAGGCCACCCGCGCGTACTGCGGCGACAGCGGGCCGGAGTAGGCCGGCAGGACGGCCTCGCGCAGGGGGACCTGCTCGTAGCGCATGCCGACGACGTCGGCCCACTCGCGGAAGAAGCGCACGGCTGGGTCGGCGTCCAGCGAGGCCTCGAGGTCGGCGACCGGTCCGACCGCCTCGATGATGAACGGCGGCGAGTACACCCGGCCCTGCAGGATCACGGTGTTGCCCACGCACCGCACGGCACTGGTGCTGATGAGCCGTTGGCCCATGACCGTCACCCCGGAGGCCCCGCCGCGCCAGAGGGCGTTCACGACGCCCTGCACGTCCTCCTGGTGGACGATGTAGTCGTCCCCGGTCATGTCCTCGGGCATCGGGTCGGGCGGATCGGCGTCCTCGAGCACGACGCGCACGCCCGGTCCGATGACCTCGGTCAGGCCGACCATCGGCTCGAGGGCGGCGATCCGGGCCGTGGCGGCCTCGAGGGCCGGCCCCGCGGTCGCCTGCTCGCGCAGGGTGGCCACGCGGGCCTCGAGCGCGTCGTTCTGGGCCTGCAGCTGCAGGTTCTGGGCGGATCGGTCGGCGATCGCCTCGCGCAGCCCTCCGGTCCGGTCCACCCGCAGGTCGCCGTCGCGTGCGGCGCTCCATCCGGCCACGAACAGCCCCCCGGCCAGGGCGAAGACCAGGGCGGCCACGGCATCGGGCCATCGCCGGCGCCGGCGCCGCGCCCGGGTGGGGGCAGCCGGATGCGCCGCGCCCGCTCCCAGGTGGGACAGCTGCGGCTCGCCCTCGGCCACGAGCACCGCGCGGGGCTCGCCCGCGTCCACCGGCTCGCGGTCACCCGCGGAGCCGGTCGGCGCCGGGGAGGTGTGCACGCCACGAGGGTACCGGCGACAATGACCACGTGGCGGCCCGCATCCTCGTCGTGGACAACTACGACTCCTTCGTGTTCAACCTCGTGCAGTACCTGGCGCAGCTCGGGGCGCAGGTGGAGGTCCGCCGCAACGACGCGGTGTCCCTGGCGGATGCGCTGGCCGTCGACGGCGTGCTGCTCTCGCCCGGTCCCGGCGACCCGCACGACGCCGGCGCCTGCATGGAGCTGGTCAGCGGCTGCGCGGGCCGGGTCCCGGTCTTCGGCGTGTGCCTGGGCCACCAGGCGATCGGGGCGGTCTTCGGCGGGATCGTCTCCCGGGCGCCCGAGCTGCTGCACGGCAAGACCTCGATGGTGCACCACACCAGCGCCGGGGTGCTCGCGGGGCTGCCGAACCCCTTCCGCGCCACCCGGTACCACTCGCTGGCCGTCGAGCGGGCGTCGCTGCCGGACACCATCGAGGTGACCGGCTGGACCGACAGCGGGGTCGTCATGGCCATGCGCCACCGCGAGGTCGACGTCGAGGGGGTGCAGTTCCACCCCGAGTCGGTGCTCACCGAGGGTGGCCACCGGATGCTGGCGAACTGGCTGGTGCGGTGCGGCGACGCCGAGGCACCCCAGCGCGCCGAGGGCCTGGCCCCCGTGGTGGGCCGGGTCGGGTTCCCGACCGCCTCCTGACCCGCAGGACCGTGGCGTCCGCGGCCTCAGCCGAAGGCCACCGTGAGCCGCTGCAGCGCCTCCTCGAGCACGGCTGGCTGCTTGCAGAACGCCCAACGCACCCAGTGCTGGCCGACGTCGGGGTGCTCGCACAGCGGGGCCACCGGGATGGCCACCACGCCCGCCCGCCCCGGCAGCTCGGCACAGAAGCGCTCCCCGCTGTCGTAGCCCAGGCCCCGGACGTCGGTGAGCAGGAAGTAGGTCCCCTCACTGGGCAGCACCGGCAGCCCGAGGCCCGCCAGTCCCCCCGCGAGCAGGTCGCGCTGCGCCGCCAGGCCCGCGCGGAACTGCTCCCAGTGCTCGGCGGGCAGCTGGGTCAGTCCCTGGGCCACCGCCCACTGGAACGGCCCACCCGAGACGTAGCTCAGGTGCTGGCGCACCACCCGGACCGCCCCGATGAGCCCCGCCGGCCCGGTGGCCCACCCGACCTTCCAGCCGGTGAAGGACAGGCTCTTGCCCGCCGAGCCCACCGTGACGGTCCGCTCGGCCATCCCGGGCAGGGTGGCGATGGGCACGTGGGGGTGGCCGTCGAACCACAGGTGCTCGTAGGCCTCGTCGGCCAGCACGACCAGGTCGGCGGCCGCGGCGATGCCCGCGATCGCCGCGAGCTCGTCGGCGGTGAGCACGACGCCGGTCGGGTTGTGCGGGGAGTTCAGCACGAGCATCCGCGACCGCGGCGTCACGGCTGCGGCGATGGCCGCCGGATCGGGCCGCAGGGTCCCGGGCACCGGGGGCACCGCCACGCGTCGCGCACCGGCGAGGTCGATGGCGGCCGCGTAGAGGTCGAACCACGGCTCGAGCACGAGCACCTCGTCGCCGGGCTCGACGAGGGCCAGGATCGCCGCCGCGATCGCCTCCGAGGCGCCCGTGGTGACGACCACGTCCGTGCGGGGATCCCAGTCCAGGCCGTACCAGGCCCGCTGGTGGTCGGCGATCGCCGCCCGCAGCTCCGGCAGCCCGTGCGCGGGCGGGTACTGCGCGCCACGGCCGGTCCGCAGGGCCTCGATGGCGGCGTCGCGGACGAGTGCCGGGCCCTCGGTGTCGGGGAACCCCTGCCCCAGGTTCACGGCGCCGACCTCGGCGGCCAGGGCCGACATCTCGCCGAAGATCGAGCGCCGATGCGCCCGCATGCGGGCCACGAGGGGGTCGGACAGTGACCTGCCCCCGGCCGCAGGTGTCCCTGGGTCAGGCACGGTCGGCGTGCGGGGAGAGCCGGGCGAGGCCCCGCACGATCGGCCGCGGCGTGACCTGCAGGGCCAGGGCTGCGGCGCCGTAGCGCTTCGACGGCACGCACACCACCTGCCCCGCCCGCGCCGCGCGCAGGCCCTCCCTGGCGACGGTGCGCGCGTCGATCCACGCGAAGTCGGGGATGCCGGGCAGCGGCATGTCGGCGCGCTGGTGGAACTCCGTGCGGGTCAGGCCCGGGCACACGGCGGTCACGGTGACCCCGGTGCCCGCCAGCTCGACCGACAGCCCCTCGCTGAACGCCGTGAGCCAGGCCTTGGCCGCCGCGTACGTGCCGATCGGGGTCCACGTCGCCATGCTCGAGACGTTGATCACCCGACCCCGGCCGCGGGCGACCATGCCGGGCAGCACGGCGTGGGTGAGCTGCAGCGGCGCCCGGACCAGCACGTCGAGCAGGCGCTCCTCGTCGGCGATGCTCGTGTCGAGGAACCCGGCGTTCAGGCCGAAGCCGGCGTTGTTCACGAGCAGGTCGAGATCGGGGTCCTCGGTGAGGCGCCGCACCACCGCGGCACGCCCCTGGCTCGTGGCCAGGTCCGCTGGCAGCGCCTCCGCGGTGATGGCATGGTCGGCGCCCAGGCGCTCGGCGAGCGTCGCCAGCCGGGCCTCGTCGCGCGCCACCAGCACCAGGTCGGTGCCCTCGGCGGCGAGGAGCTCGGCGAAGGCCAGCCCGATGCCGGCGGTGGGTCCGGTGATGAGGGCGGTCATGCCGCGCAGTCTGCCCGAGGGCCCCGGCTCACGCCGTGCCGGCTCAGGTCGTGCCGGGCGAGCCGTGCGGGCGGGTGGGGTCGGGCAGCGGCTCGGGCCAGCGGCGGACGAGGTCGGGGACCAGGTCGACGGGGTCGGCCTGCACCGAGGCCCACCCGCGCAGCCGGGCGGCCGGGTCCTGCGGGGTCGTGCTGCCGGGGGAGCGCACCACGGTCACCGGGGCGTCGGGCCAGTCCTGGCCGGAGCGGCCGGGGTCCGGGGCCGCGCCGTCGATGAGCACGTAGCCGACCACCGCGTGCCGTGCCGCGCGCTGGGCCATCCCGAGCGCGGGCAGTCCGCGGCAGGCCGATCCGGCGGCCACGAGCAGCAGCGGTCCCGGCACGTCGGCCGCGGTGACCGCGATCGCCTGGCCGGCCACCCAGGCCGCCAGGCGCACCCGGGGGTCGGCCTCGCGCACGTCAGCCGACGGGGGGGCGATCGCAGGGTTGCCGCCGGCCGCCAGGGCGGCCAGCAGCGGCGCGCGCCACGGCGGGTCCGGCTCGTCGTCCAGGGGTGGACAGAGCACCACGACGGGGCGGACCAGCTCCATGCGGCGTGCCGAGCCCGACCTAGGACAGCCCGAGGTCGGCCAGCTGGTAGGCCGCGCGGTAGGGCAGCCCCGCCTCGGCGATGGCTGGCTGCGCGCCCCGCTCCACGATCACGGCCACGGCCACGACCTCGGCCCCGGCCTCCCGCAGGGCCGCCACCGCCGTGAGCACCGAGCCCCCGGTCGTCGAGGTGTCCTCCACCGCGAGCACGCGCCGGCCGGCGACGTCGGGCCCCTCGATGCGCCGCTGCAGGCCGTGGGCCTTCTCGGCCTTGCGCACGACGAAGGCGTCGAGGTGCCGGCCCCGGGCCGCGGCCGCGTGGAGCATCGCGGTCGCGACGGGGTCGGCGCCCAGCGTCAGGCCGCCGACGGCGTCGTAGGACAGGTCGGCGGTGAGGTCGAGCATGACCTGGCCCACGAGGGGGGCGGCCACGCCGTCCAGGGTCACCCGGCGGAGGTCGACGTAGGCGTTCGCCTCCCGGCCGGAGGACAGGATCACCCGGCCGTGCACGACGGCCTTGGTCCGGATCTGCTCGAGCAGGGCGGCACGTGCGTCGGTCGGGCTCACGAGCACCCACCCTAAGCGGTCCCGGCCGGCGCGCTCGGGCGCGGTGCCCACGACCCGCGCCGGCCCGCCGGGCGTCCCGAGCGCGCGCCCCGCCCTCAGTCGGTGGGGTCGATCGCTGCGGCCACCTCCACGGCGACGTGCCTGGCGTCCCGGCGGTGGCGGATCGCCTCGATCCCGATCGGGATCACCGACACGGCGACGATCCCCAGCAGGATCAGCTCGATGTGGTCGGCCACGAACGGGACGGAGCCGAGGAAGTAGCCGGCGACCGTGACCCCGGTGGCCCACATCACCCCGCCGAAGGCCGAGAACACGGCGTAGGTGCGGAAGTCCATGCGGCCGACCCCGGCCATCGCCGTGATGAAGGTGCGCACGATCGGCACGAAGCGGGCCAGGACGATGGCCCGTGAGCCGTAGCGGTCGAAGAAGGCGTGCGTCTTCTCGACGTGCTCGCGGCGGAACAGCCGGGAGTCGGGGCGGTTGAACAGCGGTGGCCCCGCCCGGTGCCCGATCCAGTAGCCGGTGAGGTTGCCGGCCACGGCCGCGATCGTGAGCAGCAGGCAGGCCACCGGCAGCGGGATCGCGATCACGCCCGAGGCGATGAACAGCCCGATCATGAACAGCAGCGAGTCCCCGGGCAGGAAGAAGCCGACGAGCAGGCCGCACTCGGCGAAGACGATGAGCATCGCGATCCAGAACGCGGCGGTGCCGAAGCGATCGAGGTTCTGCGGGTCCAGCCAGTCCGGGCCCAGGGCCGGCACGAGAGCCGGCAGGGCGGCCAGCGCGGGGAGCGTCACGCGCGCAGGCTACCCGCGGCCCGGCGGATGGGTCGGCCCGTGCTGCATCGTCCAGCAGTGCATCGCGATCGCTGCGGCCGCCGCCACGTTGATCGAGCGCGTCGAGCCCGACTGCGTGATCGACAGCACCGCCGCGGCGGCGTCGAGCGCGGCCGGACTCAGGCCGGGGCCCTCCTGACCGAAGAGCAGCACGCACGGCGACGGCATGGCGAAGCCCTCGAGGGGCACCGCCCCGGGCACCACGTCCACCGCCAGGATGGGCAGGCCGGCCGCGCCCGCCCAGGCCGTGAACCCTGCCATGTCGGGATGGTGGGCGATCTCGAGGTAGGCGTCGGTGACCATCGCGCCCCGACGGTTCCAGCGCCGCCGGCCCACGATGTGCACCCCCGCGACGTTGAAGGCGTTCGCCGTGCGCACGATCGAGCCGATGTTGAGGTCGTGCTCGAGGTTCTCCACGGCCACGTGCAGCCCGGTCCGCCGGGTGCGCAGGTCGGCCACGATCGCTGGCACGCTCCAGTAGCGGTACCGGTCGACGACGTTGCGGGCGTCGCCGGCGGCGAGCAGCTCCGGGTCCAGCCGGGGGTCCTCCGGCCAGGGCTGCGGGTGCGGTCCGACGGGCACGCCCCGCAGGGTACGCAGGCCCGCCGGGCCACCGGAGCCCACCGCCGCGCGATTTCGTGACCGGGAGGGGCCCGACCTAGAATCCGCGGCGGTGGCGTGTCCGAGCGGCCAAAGGAGCACGACTCGAAATCGTGTGTGGGTGATGAGCCCACCGTGGGTTCGAATCCCACCGCCACCGCCGCGTGCATGTCCCGAGACACTGGTGCCAGGTGTCTCGGGACATCGCTGCGTTCGGGGGTGTCCGGGCGCTGCGCTGCCGCCAGTGCCCCCGCGGTGACGCGCGAGGACCTCCTCGCACTTGCCCACCCACGGCGACAGGGCCACGCTCCACGTGGCGCCCAGCGGGCGCAGGGACTCGCGTGGTGACGGAGGGTGCCGTGGAGAGGCAGCGATGACCGCGGCCCAGGTCCAGCGGACCTACCTGACCCTCGTGCTGGGCAACACGCTGGCGGCGTCACTCATCTGGGGCATCAACACCCTGTTCCTGCTCGACGCCGGGCTGAGCAACGCCCAGGCCTTCGCCGCGAACGCCTTCTTCACCCTCGGGATGATCCTCTTCGAGATCCCCACCGGGGTGGTCGCCGACACCGCCGGGCGGCGGCGGTCCTACCTGCTCGGCACGCTGACGCTCGCGGGCAGCACGCTGCTGTACTGGGGGCTCTGGGTCGTCGAGGGGCCGTTCTGGGGCTGGGCGCTGGTCTCGATCCTGCTCGGGCTGGGCTTCACGTTCTTCAGCGGGGCCGTGGACGCCTGGCTCGTGGACGCCCTCGCGGCGAGCGGCTTCGCCGGAACGCTGGACTCCGTCTTCGGCCGTGGGCAGATCGTGGCCGGTGCGGCGATGCTCGCGGGCAGCATCGCCGGGGGGGTGCTGGCGCAGGCCAGCAACCTCGGCGTGCCCTTCCTGCTCCGCGCCGGCATCCTCGTGGTGATGTTCCTGGTCGCCTCGGCGGTGATGCGGGACCTGGGGTTCACCCCCGCGGAGGGGCTCGGTGTCCGGGCGTCGGTGCGCCGGACGCTGCGCGCGTCGGTGCACCACGGGCTGGGCTCGCCGCCGGTGCGCTGGGTCATGCTCGCCGCTCCGCTGCAGGCGGGGGTCGGGATCTACGCGTTCTACGCCCTGCAGCCCCTGCTGCTCCAGCTCTGGGGGGATCCCAGCGCCTATGCGATCGCCGGAGCCGCGGCGGCCGTCGTCGCCGGCTCCCAGATCGTCGGCGGGCTGCTGGCCGCCCCGCTGACCGCGCGCGTCGCGCGGCGCACCACGGTGCTGATCGTGTGCGGCGTCGGCGCGGCGGCCCTGCTCGTCGGGGTCGGCGTGGCGGGCGCGGCCGGCACCTTCTGGGCGGTGCTGGCCCTCGCGGCCGGCTGGGCGCTGCTCGGGGCGGTGGCCACGCCGGTCCAGAGCGCCTACCTCAACGGGATGATCCCCTCGCAGCAGCGCGCGACCGTGCTGAGCTTCGCCTCACTCATGGGCTCCGGGGGTGGTGTCGTCGTCCAGCCGGCGCTGGGCCGGGTCGCCGATGCCGCCGGCTACCCGGCCTCCCTCGTGGTCGGCGGCATCATCCAGGTCCTGGCAGCCCCCCTGCTCGCGCTCAGCCGACGTGCCGGCCATCCGGCCGACCGCACGGCGCTGGCACGCGGAGCGCCGCCGGCATGACCGGTGCGGGTCCGGGCTGCGGATCCCAGGTCTCGCGCGGGGCGATCGCGAGCCGCCACCCGGTCCCCCATGCGCGGGGCTCACCCGCAGACAGCGGGTGCGCCCGAGGGCTACCGTGCCTGCGCGCCGGCGTCGCCGGACGTCGGTCAGCACTGGAGGGCGCGATGCTGTCCACCTACACACCGATCGCGACGGTACCCACAGCTGACCTGGGGCGGGCTCGGACGTTCTACGAGCAGACCCTGGGCCTGGCTGGAGCGGGGCAGGACGTCGCCGAGGGCGTCCGCTACACCTGCGGGGCCAGTGGCTTCCTGCTGTACCAGTCGCAGTACGCAGGCACCAACCAGGCGACCACGATGACCTTCCTGGTCGACGACGGGGGGTTCGACGCCGAGGTGGCCAGGCTGCGTGACGCCGGGATCACCTTCGACACCTTCGAGATGGAGGGCCTCGACTGGGTCGAGGGCGTGGCCACCATGGACGGCGGGCGGTCCGTGTGGTTCCGCGATCCGGACGGCAACATCCTGAACCTGGCCTCCATGGAGGGCTGACCCTGGCGCAGCATCCCCTCGCGGATCGGGTCCCACTGCCGCGGCCGGATCGACGGCCCGGAACCCGGCAGGGACCGGGGCGTCCGTGCGCCGCGTGCGGGCGGGACGGCGCCGCGTAGGCTGGCGGCGCAGGCGCCCAACGCCCGCCCGTCCCGAGGAGTCGCCGCATGAGTCGAGTGCACGAGCTGCTCAACGCCCAGATCGGGCATGAGTTCGCCGCATCGCAGCAGTACGTCGCCATCGCCGTCTGGTACGACCAGCAGGCCCTGCCCCAGCTGGCCGGGCACTTCTACGCCCAGGCGGTCGAGGAGCGCAACCACGCGATGATGCTCGTGCAGTACCTCATGGACCGCGACGCCGAGGTGGTCATCCCCGGCGTGCCCGCCGTGCGCAACGGCTTCACCAGCGTGGTCGAGCCGATCGAGCTGGCGCTGGCCCAGGAGCGCCAGGTCACCGCGCAGTTCGAGACCATGATCTCCGCGGCCCGTGACGAGCGCGACTTCCTCGGCGAGCAGTTCATGCACTGGTTCCTCAAGGAGCAGGTCGAGGAGGTCGCCTCGATGTCCACGCTGCTGCAGGTGGCCACCCGGGTCGGGGACAACGTCATGCTCCTCGAGGACTACCTCGCCCGGGAGTCCGCGCCGGAGGGTGCCGGTGACCCGACCGCGCCGGCGGCGGCGGGCGGCTCCCTCTGACCTGAGCGGCGGCGCGGCGACCCCCGCGGTCGGGGAATCACAGCCGTGTCATTCATCCACAGGTGTGGATCGAGCTGGGGATGATCGCCTGGGGATCAACCGGTCGCGCTGTCCGACCCGGCCACTAGGGTGAGCCGCGTGGCACTGGCGCTCTACCGGACCTACCGGCCGGGCTCGCTGGCCGAGGTCATCGGCCAGGAGCACGTGACCGATCCGCTGGGGCGCGCCCTGGCGGCCGGCCGCACGCACCACGCCTACCTGTTCTCGGGGCCCCGCGGCTGCGGCAAGACCTCGACCGCGCGCATCCTGGCACGGTCGCTGAACTGCGAGCAGGGCCCCACCGCGACCCCCTGCGGGCAGTGCCGCAGCTGCACGGAGCTGGCCCCCAACGGGCCGGGGTCGATCGACGTCGTCGAGCTCGACGCCGCCACCCACCGCGGCATCGACGACGCCCGGGAGCTGCGCGAGAAGGCCATCTACGCCCCGGCCGCGAGCCGTTACAAGGTCTACATCATCGACGAGGCCCACCAGCTGACGAACGAGGCGGCCAACGCCCTGCTCAAGCTCGTGGAGGAGCCGCCCCCGCACCTGCGCTTCATCTTCGCCACCACCGAGCCGGACAAGATCATCCCGACGATCCGCTCGCGGACCTTCCACTACGGCTTCCGGCTCGTGCCGGCCCGCACGCTCGCCGAGCACCTGGCGGGGGTGTGCCGGGCCGAGGGGGTCCCCGCCGAGGGCCCTGCCCTGGCCGTGGTGGCCCGGGCCGGGGCCGGCAGCGTGCGCGACAGCCTCTCGGTGCTGGGCCAGCTGCTGGCCGGCGCCGGGCCCGAGGGCCTGACGTACGCCGATGCGGTCGCGTCCCTGGGCCTGACCGACGCCGCGCTCATCGACGCCTTCGTGGAGGCCCTGTCCCAGGGGTCCCCGGCGGCCATGTTCGACGTCGTGGACCGGGTGATCACCGCCGGGCACGACCCCCGGCGCTTCGTGACCGACGTGCTCGAACGCCTGCGCGACCTGGTCATCCTGCGCGCCGACCCGCAGGCGCTGGCCAGCGGCCTGGTCGACGTCCCCGACGACGCCGGCGAGCGGATGCTGGCCCAGGCCGAGTCCCTGGGACTGGCCGAGCTGTCCCGGGCGGCGGACCTCGTGAGCGTGGGGCTCGGTGAGCTCAAGGGGGCGACCGCGCCCCGGCTGCAGCTCGAGCTGCTCTGCGCCCGGCTCGCCCTGCCCGGCGGGGACGACCTCGCGAGCCTGCTGGCCCGCATCGAGCGGCTCGAGCGTGGCGTGCCTGGCGCCCCGCCCGCCCCTGTC
>JALOLK010000133.1 GCA_025456015.1 Candidatus Nanopelagicales bacterium | reverse complement strand
CCCGCGCGTTCGCGGACCTCGTGCTCGGCGAGGCCGGCCGGCAGGTGCTCCGAGATGCCGGCTTCACCGCCCCGTAGCCGGCGTCGGCGCACCCCGGCCAGCACCGGGGTCGGCCTGCCGCGCTGGCTGCTGCTGCCCGCGGGGGTGGCGGTGCTGTTCCTGGCCCTGCCGCTGGTCGGGATGCTCACGCGGGTGGCGTGGGCCGATCTCCCGGCCCTGGTCTGGTCGCAGTCCTCGCGTGCCGCGCTGGCCCTGAGCCTGCGCACGTCCCTGGTCGCCACGCTGCTGTGCCTGGTGCTCGGCGTGCCGCTGGCCATGCTGCTGGCCCGGGCCCAGTTCCGCGGGCAGTCCCTCGTGCGGGCGCTCGCGCTGCTGCCGCTGGTCCTGCCGCCGGTCGTGGCCGGCATCGCCCTGCTCCAGGCGTTCGGCCGGCGTGGCCTGCTCGGCCAGACCCTCGAGGTGGCCGGCCTGCAGGTCGCGTTCTCGACCACCGCCGTGGTCCTGGCCCAGACCTTCGTGGCCATGCCGTTCCTGGTGATCAGCCTCGAGGGGGCGCTGCGCACGGTGGGCCAGCGCTACGACGAGGTGGCGGCCACGCTCGGCGCGGGGCCCACGACGGTGCTGCGCCGGGTCACCCTGCCGCTGCTGGCCCCCGCACTGGCCTCCGGGCTCGTGCTGTCGTTCGCCCGGGCCCTGGGCGAGTTCGGCGCCACGATCACGTTCGCCGGCAGCCTGCAGGGCGTCACCCGCACGCTGCCCCTGGAGGTGTACCTGCAGCGCGAGACCGATCCCGACGCCGCGGTGGCCCTGTCCCTCGTGCTGGTCGTGGTGTCCGTGCTCGTCATCGCCGTCTCGCGCCGCGCGCGGAGCCCCTGGTGAGCCTGCACCTGCGGGCCGCCGTCGCCGAGCGCGGCGTCGACCTCGAGCTCGTGCTGCCCGCAGGCCGGACGCTGGCCCTGCTCGGCCCGAACGGCTCGGGGAAGAGCACCGCCCTGGCCGTGCTGGCGGGCCTGTTGGTGCCCGACGCCGGCGAGGCCGTGCTGGGGGAGCGGACCCTGCTGCGGGTCGAGGCCGGCGGCGCCGTGCGGCAGTGGGTGCCGGCCCATCGCCGCCGGGTGGCGCTGCTGGCCCAGGACCCCCTGCTGTTCCCGCACCTCGACGTGCTGGGCAACGTCGCGTTCGGGCCGCGCAGCGCCGGGCGGCCGCGGCGTGAGGCCGAGGCCGTGGCGCGGCGCTGCCTGGCGGTGGTCGACGCCGCGGACCTCGCCGGGCGTCCCGCGCGGGCGCTGTCCGGTGGGCAGGCGCAGCGCGTGGCGCTGGCCCGGGCCCTGGCCACCGACCCCGACCTGCTGCTGCTCGACGAGCCGCTGGCCTCCCTCGACGTCGAGGTCGCCGGCGCGGTGCGCCAGACCCTGGGTGCGGTGCTCGCCGGGCGCACGGCCATCGTGGTGACCCACGACGTGCTCGACGTCGCCCTGCTCGCCGACGAGGTCGCCGTGGTGCAGGACGGCCGAGTGGTCGAGGCCGGCCCGGTCGCCGAGGTGCTGCCAGCGCCGCGCAGCCCCTTCGCCGCGAGCCTGTTCGGCCTCAACATGGGCACGGGCACCGCCGTGGCGTCCGACGCCCTGCGCACCGGCCAGGGATGGGTCGTGCACGGTCAGGCCGATCCGGCGCTGGTGCCCGGACAGTCGGCCATCGCCGTGTTCCGGCCCGCCGCGGTGTCGGTGCATCGCCAGCTCCCGTCGGGCAGCCCGCGCAACGTCCTGTCCGGCCCGATCAGCGCCCTCGAGCCGCAGGGGCACCTCGTGCGCGTGCGCGTGGGGGAGGTGCGTGCGGACATCACGCCCGCGGCGGTCGCCGAGCTGGCGCTGCGCGTGGGGGACCCCGTCCACCTGGCCGTCAAGGCCGCCGAGGTGGCGCTGTACCCGGCCGCCCGCGGCTGAACCCGCGCACGCAGCGCTGGATCGTGTTCGAACGCGGTAAGGCCAGCCCGCCATGGGTTCCGGGGCCTCCTCGGCGGGGCCAGCATCGAGGCATGACCACGATCCAGCGAGGTCCCAGGGCTGCGCAGGCCCAGGAGCAGGTCCCGGCAGGGCAGCGGCCCCGACGCGCCCACCGCGGGCGTCGCGGTGGCGTCGACCCGCGCTTCGCGGCCTTGGCGATCACCGCGATCACCCTGGGCCTGTGGGCCCTCACGGGCGGCCTGACCGGGCTGGCTGCCGGGACGACCGGGGCCCTGCTCGCCGTGGGCCGGGTGGCCGGCCTGCTGGCCGCGCTCGCCGCGCTCGGCGGCATCGTGCTCACCGCCCGGCCGCGCTGGCTGGAGCGCACGGTGGGCCTGGACCGCCTCCTCGGGTGGCACCGGGTCACCGGCATGGTGGCGGCGTTCGGCATGCTCGTGCACATCGGCGCCACCCTGGCTGCCAGCGGCGGGCTCGGGGGCCTGTGGAGTGCGCTGCTCGACCTGCTGGGGACGGACTGGTACGTCGCCGCACTCGTGGCCGCGGTGATCTTCGCCCTCGTGGCGGGACTGTCCTGGCGACGCATCCGGTCGCGGATGTCCTACGAGACCTGGCACGCCGTGCACCTCGCGGGCTACCTGGCGATCGCCCTGGCGCTGCCCCACCAGCTGGTGTCGGGCTCCACGTTCGTCGGCAGCGCCGTGGCCCGATGGTGGTGGGTGGGCCTGGCGCTGGTGACCGCCGGCATCGTGGCGCACGCCCGGCTGGGCGGGATCGTGGCTGCGGTCCGCCGCCCCCGGACCGCGGTGGCCGCGGTGATCCCCGAGGCGCCGGGGGTTGCCTCGCTGGTGATCGGTGGCCCGGGGGTCGAGGCCCTCGCGGCCCGACCGGGGCAGTTCGTGTGCCTGCGGGTGCTCACCGGGGACCTCTGGTGGCAGGCCCACCCCTACTCGCTGTCGGCGGTGCCACGACCCGGCGCGCTGCGCCTGACCGTCAAGGCCCTGGGCGACGCCTCGACGCGCACCCTGGCAGTGCCCGTGGGCACCCGGGTGCTCCTCGAGGGGCCGTACGGGGTCCTCACGATCGAGCAGGCGCAGGGGCGGCGCGTCCTGCTCATCGGGGCCGGTGTCGGCCTGGCGCCCATGCGAGCGCTGCTGGAGGCCTGTGGTCCCGAGCAGGAGCCGGTCGTCATCGCACGCGCCTCCACGCAGGCCGACCTGCCCCTGGGCGGCGAGCTCGACCTGCTCGCCCGGCAGCGTGGCGGTGCCCTGCTGACGATCACCGGGCCGCGCTCGCAGTTCCCCGACGGCAACCCGTGCACCCCGCAGGCCCTGCGCCGCAACATCGCCGACCTCACCGATCGCGCCGTGTTCGTGTGCGGGCCCGCGCCGTTGCAGGAGGCGATCGTCAGCGCGCTCATCGAAGCCGGGGTCCCGCGGGCCCAGGTCCATGCCGAGCGCTTCGCCTGGTGAACCACCGAGAGGAAGGCCAACGACCATGCAGGAGCTGATGCGACGGGCCGCGCCGGGCCTGGCGGTGGCCGGCGCCGCGCTGAGCGTCGTCTGGCTGTTCGACCCCGCCCTGCAGCCCGATGCCACCGCAGGTGCGACCACTGCGACCGGGTTCCCGTCGCCGGCGCAGGCCGACGAGGGCGACGCCGAGGAGCCCACGGGCACGCAGCCCGGTGAGGTCGCGGATCCGCCCGCCGAGGGAGCAGCGCCGGGCACTGCCGCGGCCCCTCAGGAGGCCGACGGCTCGGACTGCTCGACCGCCCAGGCCGTGACCGGGGACCCGGTGATGACCCGGTGGGGCGCGGTGACCGTGCGGGCCACCTTCGCCGCCGACGGCTCCACGTGCGACGTCACGGCGATCGCCTACCCCGACGGCGACCCCCACTCAGCACGGCTCAACGCGATGGCCGTGCCTGCGCTGGACGCCGCAGCGCTCGAGGTGGGCGTCGACTTCGACGCGATCTCGGGGGCCACCTACACCTCGGAGGCCTACCGGGCCTCCCTGCAGTCGATCCTGGACCAGCGGTGAGCCCGAGCCCCGTCGCCGTGGTCGCCGACCCGATGGTGGCTGCGGTGCGGCGCTGGTCGTGGCCGGCGATGGGGTCGGTGGCCTCGCTCGCGGTCGCGGCGGGCAGCGGGTCCCCGGCCGACCAGGACCGCGCCCACCGGGCCGTGGTGGCGTGGTTCGCCGCGGTCGAGCAGGCGCTGTCGGCCCATCGCGCGGACAGCGACCTCTGCCGGTGGCGCCGCGGCGAGGTGGCCATGGCAGACGCCCCCTTGCTCGCCGAGGTCGCCGCGGCCTGCCGGGCGCTCGCCGAGCTCACCGGGGGAGGGTTCCACCCCGTCGATCCGCAGGGCCGGTACGACCCCACCGGGT
>JALOLK010000069.1 GCA_025456015.1 Candidatus Nanopelagicales bacterium | reverse complement strand
CTGCTCATGACCACGACCCCGGCCAGCCGGATGACCGAGGCCGACCGGGTCCAGCTCGTGGCCCTGGCCCGCGACGCGCACCGACGGCTCGAGGAGGAGTCCGATCGGCGGGGTGCCGCGACCGTGCGCGCCGGCCTGGCCGCCGCCGTGGCCAGGGCCGAGGACGGCCCGACCGATCGCGGCCTGGCGATCCTGGTGAGCCCCGGTGGGGCGCACCTGCACCACCTGCGGGTGCGTCCCCGCGACCGCGTCGTGCTCGACCCGACGTTCGCCACGCGGGACCTGGTGCGCTCGTCCGCCGAGGACCCGCCGTTCCTGCTGCTGGCCATCGACGGCCGCGCGGCCCGGCTGTTCCACTACGACCAGCGCTACTCCCGGCCGGTCCTGGGCCACGACTTCCCGATGCTGCGGCCGGAGCCCGGGGGTCGGGAGCGGGTCGGTGCGGTGGACCGCAGCCGGCGCGAGCGTGCCCGGGCGTTCCTGCGCGAGGTGGACCAGCGCCTCTCGGCCCGCCTGCGCGAGCACGCGCTGCCCGTCGTGCTCATCGGCAGCGACCGGACGGTCGCGGAGTACCTCGAGGTCGGCCGGGGCCGGCGGATCGCGGCCATCGTGCGCTCCGGCGCCACCCACCAGCCGCTGTTCGCGCTCGAGGAGATGGGGCGCACGGCGCTGCGCGAGCACGTCAGCGACCGGGTGGCCGCGGCGCTGGACACCGCCCACGTGCGGCTGCGCCAGGGTCGGGCCGTGACCGGCCTGACCGACGCCTGGCAGGCCATGCTGCATGGCGAGCCCGAGCTGGTCCTGGTGGAGCGCTCCTACGCCGCGGCCATGCGGGTGACCGAGGACGGGTTCGCCCTGGCCGAGGACCCGGAGGAGCCGGGGGTGCTCGACGACGCGGTCGACGAGCTCATCGAGGCCGCCCTCGGCCGCGGCGCGGAGGTCATCTGCGTCCCGGACGCGGCGCTGCAGCACCACGGGCGCCTGGTGCTCGTCATGCGGGGTCGCGTCCAGACCTGGTGACGGGGCTGGGGCCCGGTGCTGCGGGCCCGGCGTCGACCGGATCGGCGAACCCCGGCAGGTGGGCCTCGAGCTCGGGGCGTACCGGCACGGTGGCGCCCAGGCCGCACAGCACGCCGACCAGGCCCAGCCACAGGCGGTGGGTGAACAGCTGCTCGGCCGGGATCGTGAGCTGCATCGCGACGAGGAAGTCCGGGTTGCGCGGGTCGTTCACCCGGCCGAACTGCGAGCGCAGCCACTCCCGCGAGAACGAGAACACCTCGTGGCGGGCCGGCTCGCTGAACGGCGCGAGGTAGTCGATCAGCTTGTCGACCTCCAGCGTCGCGCCGGGGGCGATGAAGCCGCCCGCGCGCAGCGCACGCTCGACGTCGGCCGGGTCGGTCCGCGTCATCGCCCGGATGAGGCCGCCGAACGTCGGCGGCAGCCCACCGGGCATGACCAGGACCGAGCCGAAGTCGAGCACTCCCATGCGCCCGTCGTCGAGCAGCCGGAAGTTGCCCGGGTGGGGGTCGGTGTGCAGCAGGCCCACCCGCGCGGGCGAGGTGAGGAAGAAGTGCTGGTAGGCCGCGCCGAGGACGTCGCGCTCGCTGGGGCTGCCGTCGCGGGCCACCTCGGCCAGGCCGGTGCCGTCCATCCACCGGCTCACGAGCACCCGGTGGCTGGCGTGCAGCACGGGCGGCACCCAGGTCCGGGGGTCGTCGGCGTAGGCCTGCGCGAACGCCTGCTGGTGGGCGCCCTCGGTGCGATAGTCCAGCTCCTCGCCCAGCCGGGTGCGCAGCTCGGCGATGAGCGGCGGCATCGCCATCCCGCGGGCGACCAGGGCGGTCGCCCGCAGCGCCAGGGCCAGGGAGCGCACGTCGCTGGCGATCGCCTCGGCGACGCCGGGGTACTGCACCTTCACGGCCACCGGCGTGCCGTCGGCCCAGGTCGCGCGGTGCACCTGGCCGATCGAGGCCGCGGCCGCGGGGGCCTCGTCGAAGGACCGGAACATGCTGGTCCAGCGCGGCCCCAGCTCGGCGGCGAGGACGGGCTGCACCTCGGCGAAGGGCAAGCCCGGATTGCGCTCCTGCAGCGCCCCCAGCGCGGACTGCCAGGAGTCCTCCGGGTCGGCCGGGAAGAGGGCGTCCACGGTGGACAGCAGCTGGCCCAGCTTGAGCGCGCCACCCTTGAGCCCGCCGAGGGTGGCGCGGGTGTCGGCGGCCGTGGCCGCGCGGGCCTGCTCGCGCAGCACCGCACGGTCCGCGCCGAGCAGCCCGCGGACCTGCACTGTCACGCCGCGCCCGGCGGCGCGCGCGGGCAGCCCGGCGATCGTCAGGCCGCGCCGCAGCCGGGAGGTCTCCACGGGCATGCCCGCCAGTATCGGCCAGGCCAGCACGGGGCGCGTGGTCCGGACTGGCCGCGGTCGGGCCGGGGGAGCAGGATTTGTGCATGCCCGCCGTCCCGGCCGTCGCCGGCGCCCTGGACCTCCAGCCCGGCCAGCCGGTCGTCGGGCTGGACTTCGACGGTGTGCTCAACATCGTGCCGCGCAGCGCGCTGCCGCCCGGGTTCGCGCTGCACGTCGTCGAGCTCGATCGCGCCAACTGGCCCCGCCACCCCTACATCCGCCCGCTGCCCCCGGGGGACGAGCCGGTGCCGCACGGCATCGTGGTGAACCCCGCGCACGGTGCGATGGTCCGCGCGTGGCTGGCGGCCGGGGCCGCGGTCGTCTGGGCGACCACCTGGGAGCGGGCCGTGCTGCGCAACGCCGCCCTGTGCGACCTGCCCGCGCTGCCCGTGCTCGAGCTCTCGCGCGTGCTGCCCGTCGAGGCGCTGCCGACGCGGACCGCCGACTGGAAGGTGCAGGCCCTGCAGACGGCCTTCCCCGGGCATCCCCTGGCCTGGGTGGACGACTTCGGCGCGGACCGGCGCGGCGAGTCCACGCACGGCGATCCGCCCGCGCCCTGGCTGGTGGTCGCCCCGGACGAGACGGTGGGCCTCACCGCCGGGGAGGCGGACACGGTGCTCGCCTTCGTGCAGCGCCACCGCCTCGCGTAGGTTCGCCCGCCATGGAACCCCGTGTGAGCGCGGTCTGCGTCGTGCACACCCTGCTGCCCGAGCCCTCGACCCCCAGCGGCCTGACGTCGATCGACAAGCGCCCGGTGGCCGGCCCCGTGCAGGTCGGCCCACTCGGCGTGGCCGGTGACTCCCAGCAGGACACCCCGCACCACGGGGGCACGGAGTTCGCCGTCTACTGCTACGCCGAGGAGGACGCGGCTGCCTGGGCCGCCGAGCTGGGTCGTGCGGTGCCGCCGGGGCTGTTCGGCGAGAACCTGCGCACCAGCGGCCTGGACGTGAGCGGGTTGGCCATCGGCACGCGGCTGGCCGTCGGGGACACCGGCCTCGTGCTCGAGGTGACCGCGCCGCGCAACCCGTGCGCCACGTTCGCCCGCCGCATGGGTGAGCCGCACTGGGTGCGCCGGTTCACCGAGCGCCGCGCCCCCGGGGCCTACGCGCGGGTGGTGGTGCCCGGGCCGGTGGCGGCCGGGGATGCGATCACGGTGGTGACGGTGCCCGGGCACGGGGTGAGCGTGGCCGCGCTCATGGCCCCGGCGCTGCCGGGCGCGGCGGCCGCGCTGCTGGCGGCCGAGGCGGCCGGTGCCGTGAGCCTCGGTGAGCGCATGCGCCGGGGGGCGCAGCACGAGGCGCGCCGCGGGTAGGGCACCGTCGTGGCGGGCTCCCGCTCGGCGCACGTGGGTCCGCTGCGGTCAGCCGGCCTCGTGGCGCTGCCACCAGAGCGCGGCCTGCACCCGGTCGGTCACCCCGATCACCGCGAACACGTGCGTGAGGTGCGCCTTGACGGTCTTCTCCGCGATGCCCAGGCGCCGGGCGATGAGCCGGTTGCTCAAGCCCTGGCCGACCAGTGCCAGCACCTCGCGCTCGCGGGCCGTGAGCTCCCCGGCCCCGCCGGAGGCCACAGGCCCGGACCCCGGGGTGGGCCGCGCGTCGCGCCCGGCAGCCGCCGTCCCGCGGCGCCGGTCGATGAGGGACAGCGCGGCGCGGGGGTCCAGCGGCGCCTCGCCCCGTGCGGCCGCCCGGACGGCATCGGCCAGCGCCCCGGGGTCGACGTCCTTGAGCAGGAAGCCCACGGCGCCGGCGTCGATCGCGGCCGTGACGTGCTCGCGGTCGGCGAAGGTGGTCAGCGCCACGACGTGCACTGCCGTGTGCTCGGCGGCGATCGCCGAGGTCGCGGTCACCCCGTCCATCCCGGGCATCGACAGGTCCATGAGCACCACGTCGGGCTGCAGGGCGCCCACCTGCGCCACCGCGGCGGCGCCGTCCGCGGCCTCGCCCACGACCTGGAGGTCGTCGAACCGGCCGAGCAGCAGGCGCAGGCCGACCCGCACCACCTCGTGGTCGTCGACCAGCAGCACCCGGATGGGCTGCGGGGCAGGCCCGGTCATGGCAGCACCAGGCGCAGCGTCGTGCCCCGGCCCGGGGCGGTCTCGAGCTCCAGCCGGCCGCCCGCGCCGGCGGCCAGGTCGCGCAGCAGGCGCAGGCCCATGTGGTCGCTGCCCACGGCGCCCGGGTCGAAGCCGGTGCCGTCGTCGATGACCTCGAGCAGCGTGCCGCCCTCGGGCCCCCGCTCGAGGCGGACCTCGGCCGTGCGGGCCTGCGAGTGCCGGCGCACGTTCGACAGCGCCTCGCGGACGGTCCGGTACACCACGGCGGCGGCCTCCTCGCGGAGGGCGAGGTCGGGCTCGAGGTGCACCTGCACCTGCGTGCCGGCCGAGCCGGCGGCCGCGGCGAGGTCGAGCACCGCGCCGGCCAGGCCGACCTGGTCGAGGTTCGGCGGGTAGATCTCCACGAGCAGGGAGCGCAGCGAGCGCACGCTGCGCCGGGTGGTCGCGGCCGCCGAGCCCAGCGCGGCCGCCTGCTCGGCGTCCCCCGGTGCGTCGGCCATCGCCTCGAGGGCGAACGTGAGGCCGACGAGGTCCTGGACGACACCGTCGTGCAGGTCGGCCGCGATCGAGCGCCGCTCGTGGTCGGAGGCATCGAGGGCGTGCTGGAGCAGCTGCTCGCGCTCGTCCTGGGCGCGCTCCAGCCGGCGCGCGAGCCGCCACGCGAGCAGCGCCTGCACCAGGCCGACGAGCAGCAGCCCGCCGAGCACGACCGGGGCGAAGGCACGCAGGATGCGGGCGGTGGTGGCCGCGATCGGGTCAGGGGACTGGTAGGTCTCGAACAGCAGCGGGTTGCCGTCCGGGTCGATGATCCGGGTGTAGACCTCGACGAGCTGCTCGAAGTCGGCCTGCCCGGCGTTCTCGTCCTTCTCGAGCGCGGACAGCTCGGCGTGCGGCTGGCCGGTGGCCAGCACCGCGAGCTCCTCATCGCCGAGCGGGAAGCGCTCGCCGATCCCGGCCAGGTCGTCGGTGTAGAGGATGGTGCCGTCTGGGGCCCAGACGCGCACCGTGAGCACCTGTTCGCCCAGGACGCCGGACTGCACGGCCGCGTCGAGGTCGGCGATGGCATCGGCGTCGCCCTCGAGCAGGTCGTCGTCGATCGCGGGCTGGATCACGGCCTGGGCGAGCAGCTCGGTGGCCTGCTCGGCCTGGCGCAGCGCCTCCTCGGTGGCCGCGGTGCGGGCGGCGAGGAAGCCGGCGGCGCCGATGCCGACGATCGCCGCGACGCTCAGCGCCGCGGAGACGGCCACCTCGCGCCGGACGGTCACGCGCTCATCCTGCACGTGACCGCCCGTGCGCCGTGGGAGCCGCACCCGGCCGTCAGATCCGCACCGACGCGCGGCAGGTCTGGCCGGTGCGCAGGTTGCGGGCCGTGGCCGAGACGGTGTGCGTGCCGGGGGCGTCGACGATGCGCCGCTCGACGCTGAACGAGCCGCTCGGGGCCGCGGTGGTCCGCCGGCCCGACGCCACGGTCTGGCCGTCGTGGCGGATGGTCCAGGTCCAGCGCTGGCCGACGCGGTTGGCGTCCACCTCGAACTCGACCTCGAGGCGGCCGTCGTCGGGCTTGGCCTTGAGCTTCCAGTCGGCCGAGGCCGAGCAGTTGCCGCGGGTGATGATGCGGCCGTCACCGTCCTTGGCGATGGCCGGCGCCACGGCCAGGCCGGTCAGCAGGGTGGCGGCGAGGGTGGCGGTGCCGATGCGGCGGATCGTGCTGGTCATGGGGTCCTCCTCGGGATGGATCGTGCTCGGGTGCCCCGAGTCTGTGGCGGTGCTGGTCCGGTCCACCATCGGACCTTGGTCGTAGGACCTGGGTCGGGAACCTGGCTCGGGAACCTGGCTCGGGAACCTGGCTCGGGAACCTGGCTCCGAGCCGGGGCCGCTCCCGGCCGCCCCGCGCCCTTCCCTGCGCCGCGTTCCGGGCCGATCGCGTTCGGTTTCGGTCGTTCGACCCCTTCGAGATCGAACGGGATCCCCGCGACCGTTGCCGGGATCGAACGCGATTCCTGTGGCCCCGGGTCGGGCCCTGGTCCGCCCCGTCCCCAGCCGATCGCGTTCGGTTTCGGTCGTCCGACGTCTCCGAGATCGAACGGGATCCCCGCGACCCCTGCCGGGATCGAACGCGATTCGCCGCGGGCGGCGCAGGGGCGTGCGGCCGGACTTGGCCGGGTCAGGCTGGTCGATCGGGGGTGCGCTGGCCGAGCTCCCAGAGCCGGATGCCCCCGGCGATCCCGGCGTCGTTCGGCACGATCGTGACGTCCTCGCCGAGGCCCGTGCGCAGGCGCGCGGCGTTGCCCCCGCCGACGTAGCAGCGGTCCCACAGGAACATCGGGCGCAGACCGTCGATGGCCTTGCGCACGCGGGTGGACCAGCGCTTGGCACCGAGCTCGCGCCGGGCCCGGTCGCCGATCCACTCGTCGTAGATGACGCCCTTGCGCACCGGCGAGCGGGACAGCTCGATCTTCGGCACGAGCACGCCGTCGTCGAACACCGCGCAGCCCAGGCCGGTGCCCAGGGTGAAGGTGACCTCCAGCCCCTGACCGGTGACGACCGCGGCCGCGTGCACCTCGGCGTCGTTCACGACCAGGGTCGGGATGCCCAGGGCGCGGGCCAGCGCGGCCTGCGCGTCGAACCGGTGCCAGGCGCGCTCCAGCCGCGGGTCGACCGTCGAGTGGGGGCCGGCGACGGTGATGTAGTGCGGGGTGGAGATCACCCGGCCGTGGCGGATCATGCCGGGCATGCCGATCGTGGCCCGATCAGCCGGTGGCAGCTGCTCAGCCAGCCCGGCGAGCACCTCGACGAAGCGCTCGGGCCCCATCGGGTAGGGGGTGGCGATGCGCACCCGCTCGGCGATCATCGCGCCCTCGTCGTCGAGCACGGAGCCCTTGAGCCCGCTGCCGCCGCAGTCGATCGCCAGGGTGCGCTCGAGGTCCATCGGCCCAGCGTGCCCCATGCGGCAACGCGACCGCTCCGCGGCGCGCCCGGGCGCTCCCCGGTCGCTCCCGGACGCCATTCCCCGATCGGTTCGCGGGTGCCGCGGCCGGTCGAATCGCGTTCGGTCTGCCGCCTGCTCCAGGGGATCCCGTTCGGTGTCCGATGGGTCGAACGATCGAAAGCGAACGCGATCGCCCAGCGGGGCCGGGCGGAGGTGGGCGTGTGGCGGGATGACCGGGGCTCAGGCCGTCCGGGCGACCGGGCGGCGGGCCGCCATCGTGCGCCGGATCCGCTCGACCACCTCGAGTGGCCGCGTGGTCAGGTCAGCCCAGGTGAAGCGCAGGACGATGCACCCGATGGCCGCGATGCGCTGGTCGCGCGTGCGGTCGCGCTGGAACTGGTCGGCGCCGTGGAACGTCCGACCATCGAGCTCCACGACGACGCCGGTCGGCTCGTGGTAGGCGTCCACGACCCCGATGATCCCCCGCTCGTCGTGCAGCTGGACGTGGAACCGCCAGCCGGGCCCCAGGGCACGCAGCCGTTGGTGGAACAGGTACTCGAGCACGGAGTGCGGCTCGTCCCGGAGTCCGTCGGCGACCATGCGGGCGCGCGGTGCCCCGGTGCGTCCGCGCGAGCGGCGCGCCGCCAGCTCGACATCGGCGCCGCGCAGGAGCCCCCTCGACATCGCCTCGGTCAGCGTGGCCACCGCGTCGAGCTCAGGGGTGTTGCACAGCAGGTCGGCGATCGTGCGGAGCGGTCCTGTCACGCGAAGGCCATCGACGGTCACTGTGTCGCCGGGGGCCAGGGCGACGCGATGGACCCGCACCCCCGGCGCGGCGACCGGATGGTCGGCCGTGCCATGCAGGGCGTCCGCCGCGACGAACCCCCAGATCCCCGCCGCCGTCAGGTGGCTGCCCACGAGGGCGCCGGCGAGGTGCACGGCGCGCGCCCGCTGCCACGGCCCGACCTCGACCTCGTGGTGCACGAGCAGCCGGGGGGTGAGGGCGCGCCACAGGCCGAGCCGCACCAGCCGCCGTTGCCGGCTGTCGCTCCAGCCGGCCCGTCGCGCCTGGGATCGGGTGAAGACGCCGTCCTGTGCCAGCGCGACCTCGGGCTGCTCGAGGTCGTCGGGTACCACCGGTCGCGGCAGCATCATGAGTCGGGGCATGGCCGCGAGTCTCACGCCCGATCGGCTGATGGGACCCGTCGCTTCGCACATCTGTGGACACCCGCCGGGGAGGGGCGCGGCGATCGCGTTCGGTTCGCGCAACGCCCGCGGGGATCCCGTTCGGTTCGCGCACCCCGAAGCCTCCGAGATCGAACGCGATCCGGGGAAGGGGGGCGCGACGCGGGATGGGGGACTGGCGGGACGAAGCAGCACCCGGGCAGCACGCGGGGCTGCGACGCCGGGTGCGGAGGCGCGAACCGGGGCGCGCCCCGCGATCCCTGCGCCGGCGAGCACGCCCGCATCGGCGACAATCGACCCATGCCAGCACCCGCCGCAGCACCCTCCGTCGCCGATGCCGTGCTCGACGCCCTCGAGGCCGAGGCCATCTGGGCCCTGCGGGAGACGGCGGCGGCCTTCCGCAACCCGGTGATGCTGTACAGCATCGGCAAGGACTCGGGGGTGATGCTGCACCTGGCTGCGAAGGCGTTCGCGCCGGGTCCGATCCCGTTCCCGGTGCTGCACGTGGACACCACGTGGAAGTTCCGCGACATGATCACGTTCCGCGGTCAGATGGTGCAGCAGTACGGCCTGGACCTGCGGGTGGCGACCAATCACGCGGCGATCGCCGAAGGGGTGACCCCGTTCACGCACGGTGCGCAGGAGTACACGCGCCTGATGAAGACCGTGGCCCTGCGCGAGGCGCTCGACGAGTACGGGTTCGATGCGGCGATCGGGGGCAGCCGGCGCGACGAGGAACGCAGCCGGGCCAAGGAGCGGATCTTCAGCCTGCGGATGCCGGGGCATCGCTGGGAGCCGCGGCGGCAGCGCCCGGAGCTGTGGCGCACGGTGAACGCCCAGCTCACCCCGGGCCAGACGATGCGCACCTTCCCGCTGTCGAACTGGACCGAGATGGACGTCTGGTACTACGTCCGCCGGGAGGGGCTGCCGGTCGTCCCGCTGTACTACGCGGCGATGCGCCCCACGGTCCTGCGTGGCGGCCAGCTCATCGTCGTCGATGACGACCGGATGCAGCTCGAGCCCGGTGAGGTGCCGGTGGATCGGCTGGTGCGGTTCCGCTCGCTGGGGTGCTATCCGCTGAGCGCGGCGATCGAGTCGCCGGCGGCCACGATCGACGAGCTCATCGCGGAGATGGAGTCCACGCGGCAGTCCGAGCGGGCGGGCCGGCTCATCGACGGCGAGGGTGGTGCCTCGATGGAGGCCAAGAAGGTGGAGGGGTACTTCTGATGGGCGTGATCCGGCTGGTCGCGTGCGGCAGCGTCGACGACGGCAAGTCCACCCTGATCGGCCGGCTGCTGGCCGACACCGAGTCGGTGCCTGACGACACCCTGGAGATGGCCCGCACGGTGCGCCGGGCCGGCTCGACGATCCCGGTCGGCGAGATCGACTTCTCGTTGCTCACCGACGGGCTGGAGGCCGAGCGCGAGCAGGGGATCACGATCGACGTGGCCTACCGCCACCTGGCGCTGCCCGACGGCCGGCGGGTGATCATCGCCGATGCCCCGGGCCACGAGCAGTACACCCGCAACATGGCGGTCGCGGCCTCGACGGCCGACGTGGCGCTGCTGCTGGTCGACGCCGCGCGCGGGGTCACCCGCCAGACCTTCCGGCACCTCACGATCTGCGCGCTGATGGGCGTGCACCACGTGATCATCGCGGTGAACAAGCTCGACGCGGTCGGGTTCGACCACGGCCGTTTCCGCGAGCTGGCCGACGACGTGGCTGGCGCTGCGGCCCGCCTGGACTTCTCGCGGGTCACCGTGATCCCGGTGAGCGCGCTGGGCGGCGACAACGTCACGACCGTGTCGGATCGGACCGACTGGTACGCCGGGCCCACCGTGCTGACCGCGATCGGGGAGACCCACGAGCTCGGCGTCGAGCCGGCCGCCGCCGGGATCCCGGTGCGCCTGCCCGTGCAGACCATCGTGCGCGCGGACAACTTCCGTGGCGTCGCCGGCACGCTGGCCAGCGGGCGCCTCGCGCTCGGGGACAGCCTCGGGGTCGCGGGGTCCGCGGTGTCCGGGCAGGTGCGCCGGCTGCTCGTCGCCGGGGTCGATGCCGAGTCGGCCGCCGCCGGCGACGCGGTGGCCATCGAGCTGGTGCCCGACCTCGACGTCACCCGCGGGGACCTGCTCGAGCCGCCCGGTGACCCGGCCGTGCCGGCCGACCGGTTCTCCGCCGACGTGGTCTGGCTCGGTGAGGAGCCGCTGGCGCACGGCCGGTCCTACCTGCTCGTGAGCGGGCCGACGGTCGTGCCGGCCGTGGTCACCTCGGTGCGCCACCGCCTCGACGTCACCAGTGGGCGTGAGGAGGCCGCGCGGGTGCTGGGCCTCAACGACGTGGGCCGCGTCGAGGTCGCCACCGACCGGCCGGTCCCGATGGAGCCCTACGCCCAGCACCGCGACACCGGCGGCTTCGTGCTGGTCGACCGGCTCTCCGCGGACACCGTCGCCGCAGGCATGGTGCGCTACGCGCTGCGGCGCTCGGCGAACGTGCGCTCCCACGACTTCGCGGTGGACCGCGCGGCGCGCGAGCGGCTCAACGGGCACCGCGGCCGGGCCGTCTGGCTCACCGGCCTGTCCGGGGCCGGCAAGTCCACGATCGCCGATGCGGCCGAGCGGGCCCTGCACGCCCAGGGCGTGCGCACGTTCGTGCTCGACGGCGACAACGTGCGCCACGGCCTGAACAAGGACCTCGGCTTCACCGCCGAGGACCGCGCGGAGAACGTGCGCCGCGTGGCGGAGGTGGCCCGGCTCATGGTCGCCTCCGGCACCGTCGTGCTCGTCGCGCTGGTCTCGCCGTTCCGCGGTGACCGGCGGGCCGCCCGTGACCTGTTCGACGCCGGGGACTTCGTCGAGGTCCACGTGCGCACCCCAGTCGAGGTCTGCGCCGCCCGCGACCCGAAGGGCCTCTACGCCAAGGCCGCCACCGGCGAGCTGCCCAACCTCACCGGCGTGGGCCAGGACTACGAGGAGCCCCTGTCTCCCGAGCTCGTGGTGGCCGGCGACGGACCGCTCGAGGAGGCCGTGGACGCAGTTGTCGCAGCGGCCCTGACCACGATGGTGGTCCAGCCCCCGGCCTGACCCCGTCGACCTCGCCGGGCGTCGCCGACACGCGTGGGATCGGCCGAGCCGCTATTCCCTGTCACTCCGATAGGTTAGCCTGCTCTTCGTGGAGTGGTCCCTCATCGCCTTCGCCCTCGCGGGTGCCGCCGCCCAGATGGTCGATGGCACCCTGGGCATGGGCTTCGGCGTCACCTCGGCGACGCTGCTCACGCTGCTGGGCTACTCCGCAGTGGTCGCATCCGCTGCGACGCACGCGGCGAAGATGGGCACCACGCTGGTGTCCGGCCTGAGCCACTGGCGGTACGGCAACGTGGACTGGCGCGTGATGCTGGCGCTCGGCGTGCCCGGGTCCCTCGGGGCGTTCGTCGGGGCGGTCGTGCTGACGAACGTGGCCTCGGAGACCGGCCGGCTGTGGATGGCGATCATCCTGTTCTGCCTGGGCCTGCTGATCCTGGCGCGGTTCGGGTTCGGCCGCTCGCTGCTGCCAGCCATCCATGCCCGGGCCCGACACCTGTGGCCGCTGGGCCTGGTCGGCGGGTTCGTCGACGCGACGGGCGGCGGCGGCTGGGGCCCGGTGGCGACGCCCACGATGCTCATGATCACCAAGCACGAGCCGCACCGGGTGGTGGGCACCGTGAACGCCGCGGAGTTCATGGTCGCCGTCGCGGCCTCCACCGGGTTCCTGTTCGGTGCGGGCCAGCACGACATCCCGTGGATGGCGGTGCTGGGCCTGGTCGCCGGTGGCGCGCTCGTGGCCCCGATCGCCGCGCGGCTGGCCCATCGTGCCCCGCAGCGGATCCTCGGCGTGGGCGTCGGCGGGATGGTCCTGGTGAGCAACACCGCGGTGCTCTCCAAGGTGCTCGGGGTGCCCGGCGCCGTCGCGTGGGCCGCGGTGGCCCTCATCGTCGTCGGTACGGCCCTGCTCGCGCTGCGGGTGCACCGCGACCGGCCGGTCGAGGCGGAGCTGGTCACCACCACCGGGTGATCGGCCCGTGGTCGGGGCGCACCACGACCCATGCGTCTGCCACGATGGGCCCATCCATCCCGAGGAGGAGCCATGTCGGACCTGGACGCCCGCTTCACCGCCGCAGCGGAGGCCTCGAAGACCCTCCCGCAGCGCCCGGACAACGACACGCTGCTGGCGCTGTACTCGTTGTTCAAGCAGGCCACCGAGGGTGATGTGCAGGGCAAGCGCCCCGGGTTCACTGACATGGTCGGCCGGGCCAAGTACGACGCGTGGTCCAAGCTCAAGGGGATGTCCTCGGAGGATGCCAAGGCCCAGTACGCCGACCTCGTCGAGAGCCTCGCGGGCTGAGGTCGGCCGCGTTCGCCGAGCCCTCGCGATTCCCGCACCACCCGGCGGTTCGGGTACCCTGAACGCCGTCCGCCCGCGCGGACGCGGGAGGCATCGCCTAGTCAGGTCTATGGCGCCCGCCTGCTAAGCGGGTTTGGGGTTTAGAGCCCCATCGAGGGTTCAAATCCCTCTGCCTCCGCCGACGGCGATCGCGGGCCTCGGGAGCGCCTCCCGGGGCCCGCGACGATTTCCGGTACGTCCCGGCGGTCGGGTACCCTTGGCGGGCCCCGTCGGGGCGTGCGCCCGTAGCTCAGCGGATAGAGCATCTGACTACGGATCAGAAGGCCAGGGGTTCGAATCCCTTCGGGCGCGCCA
>JALOLK010000068.1 GCA_025456015.1 Candidatus Nanopelagicales bacterium | reverse complement strand
CCCGTACGCCGCGGAGCTCTGTCCCCGCACCCCGGCCGACCGCAAGGGCGGCCACCTGGCGGTCCGGCGCTCGGACGGCCGGCTCATCCTGCGCGACACCGCCCAGACCGCGCCCGACGAGCTGCACCACTTCACCGACGAGCATCGGCACCCGTTCTTCCACACGAACAACCTGTGGATCGACCTCGAGGCGCTGCATGCCGCGCTCACCAGCCGCGGGTCGGTCCTGGGCCTGCCGCTCATCCGCAACGCCAAGACCGTCGACCCGACCGACCCGACCTCCCCGCAGGTGCTGCAGCTCGAGACGGCCATGGGGGCGGCGATCGAGGTGTTCGACGGGGCGACGGCGATCGTCGTGCCGCGCCAGCGTTTCCTGCCCGTGAAGACCACGAACGACCTGCTGCTGTTGCGCTCGGACGCCTATGACCTAGGTGCGGACGCGATCCTGCGCCCGGTGGTGCAGCCCGCGCCGCTCGTGGACCTCGACCCGCGCGCCTACCGCACCATCGCGGTATTCGACGAGCGCTTCCCCGCTGGCGCTCCCTCGCTGCGGGCGGCCCGCTCGCTGACGGTGCGGGGCGACTGGACGTTCGGTGCCGGCGTGACCGTCACCGGCGATGCCGAGCTCGAGGACACCGGCACCCCCGCCAGCGTGCCGGACGGCGCACTGCTCGGCACCTGAGCCGGTCCGGTCCCGTTCAGCCGCCGGCGAGGCGGCGCTGCCGGCGGGCCAGCGTGCGCAGCCGGTGCGGGTTGCGCTCGTCGGGCACCACGCGGTTGGCCCGCAGGTAGTCCTCGGGCGCCAGCAGCAGCAGCTCGTCGTCGAGCATGCGCACGTTGTCCACGCTGGCCCGGCCCTCGACGAGCGCCAGGACCCGCGGGTCGGGGGTGTCCGGCAGGCGCGCGTGCAGCTCCTCGGCGGTCTCGACGTGCAGCTCGCGCAGCAGCTCGAGCATCCAGGCCAGCCGTCGGGGGGTGCTGGCGGTGCCGGGGTAGCGGGCGGCGAGCAGCTCGGCCAGGGCGGTCGGGTCCAGCGGCACCCGGGCGTCGACGAGGGCGGGGGCGGCCGGCGCCGGGACCGCCTCGGCCTGGGTGGCCAGGTGCCAGGCCCGCAGGTCCTCCAGCTCCCGCTCGGCCAGCTCGAGCAGGCTCGCGGCCAGCACGAACTGCCGGCTGCGCTCGGGCGGCAGGGGGGCCGCGCCCTTGTAGCGCAGGTCGTGCTCGATGGAGGCCCACACATCGGCGGCGCGCGTGCGCACCTGGATCTCGGCGGGCTGCGTGAGGAGCAGCTCGGGCAGGTCGGCGTCGGGCCGGGCCCGTACGTCGAAGTGCCGCCCGCGGTACCCCGGCGTCTCGTCGCGGCCGCGCTCGTCGCGCACGTCGACGTCCTTGTCGACCAGCAGCAGCCGGTGCAGCTCGTCGGCCACGATCGCGATCTCGTGCTCGAGGCGCACCACCACCCGGACCCCGACGAGGTCGGGCAGGTCGGCGTAGCCATCGTCGCGGCCGGGCTCGAGGCGGTCCCTGGCCCGCAGCTTCTGCTCGACCGAGCGCACGTCCTTGGCACGGCCGGAGACGAACGCCTCGATCTCGTCGATGTCCTCCAGGCGCGCGGTCAGCAGCGCCACCAGCGCGTTCGTGGCCGCCACGTACTCGCGGCGGCGTCGCCGGTACGCACGGGCCTCACGCTGCGCCCAGCTGCGCGACCGGGGGGCGAGGGGCTCGGCGCCGGCGGTCACCCGACGGTGGCCTGCGTGACCTCGTCGTCGACGACGACCAGGTTGATCCGGTCGGTCCGGAAGTCCGAGGTGGCAGGACCGCCCTCACCGTCGACGGACAGCACCCGCACCGTGTACCCGGCCTCCTCCACGGCGGCCTCGGCCTCCGACAGCGGCATCCCGACCAGCGTCTCGGCCAGGGCGACGACAGCGGCGTCCGGGCCCATCGGGTCGGTGGCGGGCTCCTCGGCGGCGCCGGCAGCCTCGTCCGGGCCGAACGTGAGCACCGGCTCGGCGCCGGCGAGCAGCTGCAGGGACTCGCCCTGCTCGGCGTACCCGGTCACCTCGGCCAGCAGCTCGAAGTAGGCGGCTTCAGCGGCCATCGCCTCCGGCGGGCCGGCCATCTTCGTGGCCGCCACCGGTCCGACGGTGAGCTCCCCCGGCCCGGCCATCTCCACCTCGGCGCTGTAGCGGTTCACCGGTGCCTGGCCAGACATCGTGCCCTCGAGGAAGCTGGCCGTGACCTCGAAGCCGTCCAGCGCGGCCTGGGCCTCGCCGCTGGCCGAGGTGAGCACCCAGCTGGTGCCCTCCAGCGTGGCCTCGCTGTGGGAGCCCTCCTGGACCTGCTCACCGGCGGCGGTCTCCTCGCTGGGCACGCCGGTGGTGGTGTACTCCGCGCACCCCGACAGGCTCATGCCGAGGGCGAGGACGAGGGCCAGGGCGGTCAGGGGGCGCTTCATCGGGACTCCCAGGGATCGGGACCGGGGCCGGTCAGGAGTGGTCGGGGCCATCATCGCGGGGCGTGCGCGGCGCACGCGTGCCGGGGGGTCATCGGTCCAGCCAGGCGCGCAGGAGGGCCGCGACGACGTCGTCGGCCTGCTGGTGCTGCTCCTTCAACGCCGCGCGGAACTGCTTGCGCAGTTGCTTGGGCACCTGCACCGTGAGCTCCACGAGCTTGCCGTCGGCCGCCGGGCGGCGGCCGCGCCTGCCCGCGGCGCGCAGGCTGTCGCTGGTGATCCCGGTGAGCGGGCCGGAGACCCGACGCGGCGCGGGCACCTCCGGTGCCTCCGGCGCCGGTTGGGCCTCCGCGGCCGCGGCGCTCGCGGCAGCCGGGCGCAGCCGGTGGGTGCCACTGGGGTCAGCTGGGTGCACGTGGGCGTCGGCGGCACGGCGCAGGGCGGGGCGGGGTGCGGGGGTGGTCACGACAGGGCCTCCTCGATGTTGGCCGCGAGGCTGGTGAAGCGGCGGGCGAGGTCGCGGGCCCCGGTCGCGCTCAGCTTCGTGATCGGCACGGCCGCACCCTGGGCGGCGGCCATCGCGGTCCGGTCGGGGATGACCGGCTCGAGCACCAGCGCGGGGTAGGCGCGGCGCAGCTCGCCCAGGCGGTAGGTGTGCTCGGCGCTGCGCCGCACCCGGTTCACCACGATGCCGGCCGGGCGCAGGGCGAGGTTCGTCGCGGCGCGGGCGACCTCGACGGCCTCGAGGGCCTGCTCGGCGCCCTGCAGCGCGAAGTAGGAGGGCTCGGTCACGATGAGGGCGGCCGGGGCGGCGGCCAGCGCGTTGCGGGTGAGCTCGCCCAACGAGGGCGGGCAGTCGATGAGCACCGTGTGGTAGCGGTCCAGCGCCCCGGACAGGGTCATCCGCAGGCGCAGTGCGGACTCCGGGCCCTCCGCGTGCCCGCGATGCTCCAGGGCCCGCTCGCCGGCGATCACGTCGATGCCGGGGCCCCAGCCGCTGGCCACGATCGCCTCCTCGGCGATGCCGGTGCGGCCGTCGGCGAGCACGTCGTTCGAGGTGAACTCGTAGGGCTTGGGGTCCAGCGCGGCGGTGGCGTTGGCCTGCGGGTCGAGGTCGATCACCAGGGTGCGGTGCCCGGCTGCCCAGGCGGTGGCGGCCAGGCCGAGGGCGACCGAGGTCTTGCCGACCCCGCCCTTCAGCGAGATCACCGCCAGCATCGCCATGCCGGGCAGTCTGCCACGTGACCCGGTGCCTGCCCGGGTCACGCGCCGACGCCGTCGGTGAGGGCGCGGGCGGGGTGCCGGGCCTGATCGCGCCGGGCCTGATCGCGCCGGGCGCGTCAGGACGGCCGGATCGCGGCGTACCGGCGCAGGGCCTCCTCGCGCTCCTCGGCGTGGTCGACGATCGGCTCCGGGTACCCGTGGGCGTAGCCGTCGAGCACCTTCCAGGGCTCGTGCGCAGCGGTGCCGGCCAGGTGCGCGAGCTCGGGGACGTACCGGCGCACGTACGCCCCGTCCGGGTCGAACTTCAGGCCCTGCAGCACCGGGTTGAACACCCGGAAGTACGGCGCCGCGTCCGTGCCGGATCCGGCGACCCACTGCCAGCCGTGCGCGTTCGAGGCGGGGTCGCCGTCGATGAGCCACCGCATGAACTCGCGCTCGCCGCGCCACCACGGCAGGTGCAGGTCCTTGACCAGGAAGGAGGCGGTCACCATGCGCACGCGGTTGTGCATCCAGCCCTCGGCGCGCAGCTGGCGCATGCCCGCGTCGACGAACGGGAACCCGGTGCGGCCCTCGGCCCAGGCCGTGAACAGCGCGTCGGCGGCCGGGCCCTCGTCGTGCACCATCCGGTCGAAGGCGGGATCGAGGTTGCGCGTGCGGCTGTGCGGGGCGTGGAACAGCACGTCGGCGTAGAACTCGCGCCACGCCAGCTCGGCGACGAACCGACGGTCGCGGTCGGGGTCCAGCCTGGCGAGCAGGGTGCGCGGGTGCACCTCGCCCCAGCGCAGCGGGATCGACAGCCGGCTCGTGCCGGCGAGGTCGGCGCGGTCGCGCTCGGCGCCGTAGTCGGCCAGCGGGCCCGCGACGAAGGCCTCCCAGCGGGCCAGTGCCGCGTCCTGCCCTGCCGGCGGCATCGTGGTCCCCACTGGGCCGGCCGCCCGGGGCAGCGGCTCGCCGGGCAGGTCGAGCATCCGCAGCGTGGCGGGTCGCGGCACGGGACGGCCCCAGCCGTGCGCCGCCCACGCGCGGTGGAACGGCGTGAACACCCGGTACGGGGTGCCGTCGGGCTTGGTCACGGCGCCGGGCGCCACCGCGTAGTTGCTGCCGGCAACGACCAGCCGTGAGCCGTGGGCGGCCAGGGCCTCGGCGACCTCGTCGTCGCGTGCCATGCCGGCCGGTGTGTGGGCTGCGGTGGCGTGGACCTCGAGCGGGCCCAGCTCCCGCGCCAGCTCGGCGAGCACCTCGGCCGGCTGCCCGGTGCGCACGTGCAGGGCGCCGAGGTCCTGCGCCAGCGCCTGCAGGGACGCCGCCACGTAGGCACGGGCGGGGTCGCCCAGCCGGCGCCAGGGGCCGGGGACGACGACGAACAGCGGCAGCACCGGCGCCCCGGCGGCCGCCGCGACCGCCGCGGCCAGGGCCGGATGGTCCTCGGTGCGCAGGTCGCGACGGAACCACATCACCTGCTGCGGTGCGCCCTCCATGACCGGCGACCCTAGGTGCCGGCCCGACGGCGCGCATCCGGCCGCCCCGAGGCGTGTGGGCATGCCCCCAGGGGTTCCGCTGCCCGGCGCACCCGCGGGGTGGTCGGTGGGGGACAATGGCGCTCGTGAGCGACCTCATCGACACCACGGAGATGTACCTGCGCACCATCTTCGAGCTCACTGAGGAGGGCGTGCTGCCGATGCGCGCGCGCATCGCCGAGCGGCTGGGCCAGAGCGGCCCGACGGTGTCGCAGACGGTGGCGCGGATGCAGCGCGACGGCCTGGTGGAGCTCGACCAGGAGGATCGCCATCTGGTCCTGACCACCCATGGCTCGGAGCTGGCGACGCGGGTCATGCGCAAGCACCGGCTGGCCGAGTGCCTGCTCGTCGACGTGATCGGCCTGCCGTGGGAGGAGGTCCACGCCGAGGCGTGTCGGTGGGAGCACGTGATGAGCGAGGCGGTCGAGCTCCGGCTGCTCGGGATCCTCGGGCACCCCACGAGCTCCCCGTTCGGCAACCCGATCCCCGGCCTCGAGGAGCTGGCCCCGCCGGCGGCCGACGCCGGTCCGGCCGCCGCCCCGGGCCCCTTGCCGGGCACCTCGCTGCTCGCGCTGCCGCTCGACGAGCCGCGCGAGGTCACGGTGCTGCGCATCGGCGAGCCGCTGCAGTCCGACGAGCCGCTCATGGGGGCGCTGCGCCGCGTGGGAGCCGTGCCCGGCGGCCGGGTGCGCGCCGCGCGGGAGGCCGGGCGCGTGCGGCTCGGCACCGACGCCGACGGCCCGCAGCTCGCGCCCGCCCAGGCCGTCCAGGTCATCGTCACCGGCTGAGCGTGCAACGAGGCTCTGGGCCGTCGAAGGGGTACCCTCTGGGGTACCGCGAGGGACTGGAGGCTGGCATGCAGATCGACGAGTCGTGCCGCAAGGACGTGGTGAACCGGCTGCGCCGCATCCAGGGCCAGGTCAACGGGATCATCACGATGATCGAGGAGGGCCGGGACTGCGCCGACGTCATGGTGCAGGTGGCGGCCGTCTCGCGGGCCGTGGACCGGGCCGGGTTCAAGATCATCTCCGCGGAGCTGCAGGCGTGCGCCGCAGCCCAGCGCGACGGCGAGGAGCCGCCGATGCCGATGGAGCAGCTGGAGAAGCTGTTCCTCGCGCTCGCCTGAGGGGTCGCCGGCCCGCCGCACGACCTCCTGCAACGGATGCCCGAAGCGTCCGATCCTGCGGTCCCCGGGCGCTTGCGCAGGAGACATATGTCACACCGCGGAAGTTGTGACATTCCCGTGACATTGGCTACCTTCGATGACGTCCCGCCACCCGGCGGGATGGGGCGGACGGCGCCGAATCCCGTTCACGTCCAGCCCCCACGGCTCTGGCCACCGCGCCAGTGACGCAAGCGAACGGGAGCGGGGGACCCAATTCGTGGTCCCCGTCCGATGAGGCGTGGACCTTGGGGTGAAGCCGCATGCGTGCGGCCGGGCTGCTCCGCCCGAACCCGACAGCTCACCTCGCAGGCGCCGGAGGAGATTCCGCATGGCGCTGATGAACCGTGCCCGGGCGCTTGCCCTGGCCGGGGTGACCTCGCTCGCCCTGATGGCCCCACTCGTCCCTGCTGCTGCCGCCCCGACCACCCCGGCTGCCGGCGCTGTCGGGGCTGTCACACCCGCCGGCGGCGCTGCCGCCACCGCCCTGGCCGTCGAGGAGCGCCGCGAGCGCACCTCGCGTGGCAGCCGGTCGTTCGCCGCGCGCTCCCAGCGCGTCATGAGCGTCGGCAGCTCGCTGAAGGGCGTGCCCTACCGCTACGGCGGCTCGACCCCGCGCGGCTTCGACTGCTCGGGGTTCACCTCGTACGTGTTCCGCAAGGTCGGCGTGCGCCTGCCGCACTCGGCCACCGGCCAGATGCACCGGGCCAAGCGCATCTCGCGCAGCCAGGCGCGCAAGGGTGACCTGGTGTTCTTCCTGGGCGGCCGTGGGGCGTACCACGTCGGCATCTACGCCGGCGGCAACAAGGTGCTGCACTCGCCGCGGCCCGGCCAGCGCGTGCACACCGCCAACATCTGGACGCGCAACGTGGCCTTCGGCCGCGTGCTCTGAGGTCCGAGCCGGGATCGACGTCGCTCGCGTGTCAGGTCCGGCGCTGCTCGGGGTCCAGGGCCAGCAGCTCCTCCATCTCGGCGGCGTACGCGGCGACGAGGTTGGTGATGTCGGGGATCACCGCGGTGTCGGTCTTGAACCCCACCCGGATCTCGCCGTTGTAGCTGAAGATGCACACGCCCAGCGCCTGGTTCGAGGCCCCGGGCACCCATCCCAGGATCCCCACGACCTCCTGGCCGGCGAAGTAGCGCGGCTCGGCGGGTCCGGGCACGTTCGTGGTGACCCCGACGGCCTTGTTCGCGAAGAACTCCTGCGTGGCCCGCGAGACCCGTGAGGTGACCGTGCCGACCAGGCCCAGCGCCGACTGCAGGCCGAACGTGAGCAGCACCTCGGGCCCGGCCTTGATCACCTCCATGCGCTCGTGCGCCGCGTCGAGGCGGGCGACCGAGCCCACCGTGGCCACCGGCAGCATGAACGCCACGAGGGCGAAGCGGTTGCCCAGGTGCGCGGGCAGCGGCTCGTCCACGGCGCGCAGGTTCACGGGGATCATCGTCATGACGTCCTCGAGCGGCTCGCCGCGCGCCTGCAGGTAGCGCCGGATGCCGCCGGCGACCCCGGCCAGCATCACGTCGTTGACCGTGGCCCCGCGGGTCCGGGCAACGCGCTTCACCGCCGTCAGGTCGTGCGCGGGCGCCCAGTCGGCGCGCTTGGCGATGCTGGTCCGGCCGAACACGGCGACGTCGGGCGGCAGGCCCACGACCAGCTTGTCGACGGTGTCGGCCACGCCCACCGTCTGGTCGGCGACGCGGGCGACCATGCTGCCCTCGCGGTCCAGGTCGAGCATCTCGAGCAGGCGGGCCGCGCCGGTCGTGGCCTTGACCCCGGCGGCCAGTGGCAGGGTGGCGGCCTGTGACAGGGCGTGCATGGCGCGGTCGCGCTTGCGCCGCCCGGCACCCTGCCCGGCGATCGCCTCCGGTTGCGGCGGCGCGTCGGCCGGGTGCAGCCGATCCGCCGCCACCTGCGGGTAGCCCGATCCCTCGGGGTGCTCGTCGGTCATCTCCAGGAACACCCGCACGAGCGCGGTGCCGTCGGCGATCGCGTGGTGGTAGCGGACCATGAGGGCGCCGAAGTCCTGACCGGCCAGGATGTAGGCCCGCCAGAGCGGGCGGTCGTGCGGGATGGGCTCGACGAAGCGCTGCTCGAGGAACTCCTGCAGCTCGACCCGCCCGCCGGCCCCGCCCAGCTCCTCCACCGTGATGTGGCGGTCGAGGTCGAAGTCGAGGTCCTCGACCCACTCGTCGCGCCCGCCCACGGCCTCGGAGAACCGCGGCTTCCAGCGGAACACCGGGTAGCGGTCGAGCATCCGCTCCTGGACGGCGGCCCGCACGCGCTCGGGGTCGAGGCGGTGGTGGAACCACATGACGCTCTCGATGACCATGAGGTTCTCGGGCGTGTCCATGTTGAGCCACAGGGTGTCGTTGGGGGACAGGCCCATCACGGCCGGTTGCGGCGGCGCCACCTGGTCGGCGGCGGGGTCGACGAGGGGCTCGGCGGGGACGTCGCCGGCCGCGGTGTCGGGGCGCTGGTGCGGGGTCTGGCTCATGGCGGCCCATCGTGCCCTGCCGGATGCCCCGATGTGCACCGGTGGCTTCCCAGGGGCGCGTCCGGCTGGTATATTTGGTTGAAGCATCAACCGAATGGGAGCGCACCATGCAGCACCCGTACGCCACCCACCTGCAGGCCGTTGCCGGGGCTGCGGCCCATCGCGCCTGGCTGCCGGGCGACGCGCCACTGCCGTCCCTCTACATCAGCCACGGGGCGCCGCCGCTGTTCGAGGACCCCGACTGGATGGCCCGGCTGTTCGCCTGGGCGCGAGCGCTGCCGCGGCCGCGCGCGATCCTCATCGTCTCGGCGCACTGGGAGGCTGCGCCCCTCGCGCTGTCCTCGGCCGAGGCGGGCACGCCGCTGGTCTACGACTTCGCGGGGTTCGACCCGATCTACTACCGCTTCCGGTACCCGACACCCGCGGCCGGCTGGCTGGCCGAGCGGGTGGCCGGCGCGCTGCCCGCCGACGCCGGGCTGGTGCGCACCACGCGCGGCCTGGACCACGGCGCGTGGGTGCCGCTCATGGCGATGTACCCCGAGGCCGACGTGCCGGTCCTGCAGCTGAGCATCCCCACGCACGACCCGGACCGGCTCGTCGCGCTCGGCGCCCGCCTGCGCTCGCTGCGCGCCGAGGGCGTGCTCGTCGTCGGGTCGGGCTTCATGACCCACGGGCTGCCGTTCGTCGACTGGGCCCGGCCCGACCGGGTGCCGGGCTGGTCGCGCGACTTCGACCTGTGGGCCGGCGAGGCGATCGATCGCGGCGACCTCGACGAGCTCGCGGCGTTCCGCGACCACGCGCCCGGCATGCCCTACGCCCACCCCACGGTGGAGCACTTCACGCCGCTGTTCCTCACCCTGGGCGCAGCGGAGCCGGGCAGCACCCCGCAGACCACGATCGACGGCTGGATGTACGGGCTGTCGCGGCGCTCGTTGCAGGTCGCCTGAGCGACGCGCCGCCGACCGCCGGCGGGCCGGCAGGTCGGGGGTCTCAGTGCCCGCGCAGCGTGGCCTCGGCCTCGGCGACGTCGATGCGCCCCGCGGCCAGGTCGGCCAGCACCTCGGCGGGATCGGCCGGCGGGATCGGCTCGGGGACGGGGGCCGGCGGTCCGCCGGGGAGCGGCTCGGCGAAGCCGAGGCGGTCGAGCACCTCGAGCAGCCGCGCCCGGGCGGTCGGGTACGACACCCCGAGGTGGGCCTGCACGTCGCGGACGTTGCCGCGACTGCGCAGGAACACCTCGAGGATCACCAGGTCCGGGCTGTCGAGCCGGCAGTAGCGGCACGCCTCGAAGTGCCCGGAGAGCTCCGTGCCGCAGGACGGGCAGCCCAGTCGCAGCGTGATCAGCGCGTCGGAGCACACCGGGCACGTGGTGGGTGCCCGGTGCGTCCGCAGCCCGCCGGACCCCTCGGGCAGGCCCCCCTGGCTCACAGCACCGTGACGGTGAGCGAGCCGAGCCGCGAGGTGACGTCGAGGCGGCCGCCGCCGGCACCGACGACGACCGGCGGCTGGTCGGGGGTCGCGCTGCCGCGCCCGGGGCCCGAGGAGGCCTTGATGGTCGTGCCGTCGGCCAGCCGGACCGTCGCCAGGCCCAGGGTGGCCTCGGCGTGGATCGAGACGTCCGAGCCGGGCTGCACGGCGACCCGGGCCGAGCCCAGGTCGGTGCTCACCGAGGACTGGCCGTGGAACTGCCAGTCGACGTCGGCGCTGCCGCTGGCCACCGACAGTGCCAGCTGGCCGGCCCCGTCGTGGAGCCGGGCGGAGCCGGCCTCGACGCCCACCGACGCCGGCGCGCGCAGGCCGCTGAGCTCCAGCGAGCCGGCCACGTTGAGCACGTCGAGGGGCAGCTCGGGGTTCACCCGCACGCGCAGCGTGGAGCCGGCCCGGTTCACGCTGGTGAGCCAGGTGGTGAACGCCGAGCGGGGTGGCTCGGCCTGGTACTCGCCGGCGCCGAGGTCGGAGTGGATCGTGAGCACGTCGCCGTCGTGGGAGACGCGGTGCGGGCCGTCGGCGACGGCCGTGTCCACGGTGGCGTCGGCGACCACGATCAGCCGCACGGCGCTGGCCCGGACGCTGATGCGGTGGACCGGCGCGGGCGGGGGCGGCGGCGGGGCCACGGGGGTGGCGTCCGCGGGGGCATCCGGCTGGTCGGTGGTGCCGGCCGCGGGGCCCTCGGCCACCCGGGCCTGCTCGAGGTGGGCCTGGGCCTCCTCGGGGCTCAGCTCACCAGCGGCGACACGGTTCAGGAGGTCTCGCAGTTCATCGCTCATGGGATCGATCGTAGAACTGGTCTTGCCATTCTGGCAAGGGGCAGTTGCTACTTCTCGCGTGGAACGGCCAGTGCTGGGGAAACCGGCTGCCGCACCCCGCCGGAGTGCCGCACGAGCAGGCCGCCCAGCACCATGAGCCCGATCGCCGCGGCCGCGTTGAGCGGCAGGCCGGCGACCGTGCTCATCCGCAGCGGGAATCCGGACAGCCCAGTGGCCGCGAGCATGACCGTGCCGACGCCGATCCCCCCGGCCCCGGCGGCCGCCAGCGCGCTGCTCCGGCGCTCGGTCGCCGGGGCCAGGCGGCTGGTGCGGGCGGGCACGTCCCACCAGGGCAGCCGGCCCACCTCGAGCACCCAGAGCATGCGCACGACCCCGGCGACGCAGGCGAGGTCCACCGCGAGGAAGGCCAGCGTCCACCACCAGTAGCCGGGGGCCGGGGCCGGGCCCTGGGGGGTCCAGGTGACCGGCCGGTCCAGACCGAGCAGGTGCGTCGCGGCGACGAGGGTGACGAGCACCGGCAGGTGCCACAGGTACAGGGTCATGGCCGTGAGGTTGATCGCCGTCGCCGACCACCAGACCCGCGGCCGCTGGGCCAGTCGGGCCAGCGCGGGTCGGGCGGCCCCGGCGAGCCCGGCCAGCACCAGGGCGTGCAGCGTGAGGACGAGGCTCGGCGGGGCCATGTTGCTGAACGGCTCACCGGGGGAGCCGCCCACCATCGAGACCGGGTAGGGCCCGACGGTGACGAGGGCGAGGTTGGCCAGCACCGCCGCCGCCGCCACGCGCAGCCCGCGCCAGCCCGCGAGCAGTCCCACGTCGAACAGCAGCCCCAGCTGGGCGGCGAACGCCCAGGCCAGCACGAAGGTGAGCAGGCCGACGGGGGCGATGCCCACGCCGATGCGCAGCCAGTCCACCAGGGCGACCGATGCGAGCAGGGCGACCGGTCCGAGCAGCGGGTGCCGGTCGTGGGCCCGCACGAGCAGCGGGGTCAGCGCCGTCACGACGACGTAGACGCCGATGAACCAGAGCAGCTGGGTCGCCAGGCCCAGCAGGGGCTCGGACCAGCCCGGGGGTGCCAGGGCGGAGACCAGCCCGCTCACCGGGGCCATGACGAGCAGGTACGGCCAGACCGGGCGCATGAGGCGGGCGACCCGCCGCCACAGCCACGCCGCGTAGGGCAGCGGGGAGCCGCGCCAGGACCGCGCGTTCGCGGCCCCGCCGGCCACGAAGAACAGCGGCATCACCTGGAGCAGCCAGGTGGCCCAGGGCGCCCAGGCGTACCAGGTCAGCGCCGTGGTGACGGTCGGGCCGTCGGCATCCCACCCGATGACGCCCATGCTGCTGTGGCCGAGCACGACCACGGCCAGCGAGCCGGCGCGCAGCAGGTCGAGCACGCGGTCGCGGTCCGCAGGGGTGCCGGCGACCGCTCGGCCGACCGGTGGGGGCGGCGGCAGCCTCATGGGGCTGACCGTACGCGGCAGCCCCCGCGCAGTCGGGGACCCCCGACCGGGTTGTCAGCGGGTCAGGCCGAGCTCGGCGAGCCGGGCGTCGACCAGGGCGACGAGCAGGGCCTCGGGCAGCGGCTGGTCGGCCGGCACCCGCACGGAGCCCTTCGTCACGGCGTACCCGGCCAGCCGCTCGCCGAGGCCGGCCGTGACCGTGCCGCTCATCGGCAGGTAGCCGCAGTGCTTGGCGTACCCGGCCAGCCCGGCAACCCCCTTGCCAGCCACCTTGAACGTGGGGACGCCGTAGCTGAGCACCTGCTCGGCCTCCGGCAGCAGCCGCGCGAGCGTGGTGCGCATCACCAGCAGGGTGGTGCGCTGCGGCTCGGGCTGCGCGGCGAAGTAGGCCTCGACCTCGTCGCTGGGCATGGCGGCTCCTCCCGGGGCTGGTTCTCCACGGCGTCCTCCCCACCGAGGCCCCACGATCCGCCCCACGATCCGCGCCGGGATTGCGCGCCGGGCGGCGATCGAGACCCGGCGCAAGCCTCGGTGGGGCGAGCAATCCCGGCGCACGGTCGCGGGGGGTCGGGCTCAGATGAAGAGCAGCTGGGCCCCGTCGGTCATCTCGATGAAGTCGGTGGCGTTGATGATCTCCTCGACGCCCTCGTAGAGGTCGTCCATGTCCACCTTGTTCATGTCCGCGCTCATGCGGCAGGCCCACAGGTGCCCGCCGGAGGCCACGATCTGGTCCAGGAA
>JALOLK010000067.1 GCA_025456015.1 Candidatus Nanopelagicales bacterium | reverse complement strand
GGAGCCGGTGGGGCAGACCACCTCCGGCACGTTCTCGCCCACCTTGCGCGCTGGCATCGCGCTGGCCCTGGTCGATCCCGGCCTGGCCTTCGACGACACGGTCGCCATCGAGGTGCGCGGGCGCTCGGTGCCCGCCCGGGTGGTGCGCCTGCCCTTCGTCGCGGCGTCACCCAAGGCGGACTGAGGTCCAGGCGCGGGCTCAGCCGATGGTGGCCTCGGTGACCTTGTCGTCCTCGACGATGACGGTGATGCGGGTCACGACGTAGTCCTCGGTCAGGGCGAACTGCTCGCCGTCGCGCGCGCCGACCCGGAAGATGTGGTCGGCGGCCTCGACGGCGGCTTGCGCCTTCGCCTCCGTCATCCCGACCACCTCGGCGGCGAGGGCCTCGGTCTGCTCACCGATGGCCATGGGGTCCTCGACCGGCGGGTTCACCGAGTAGACGAGCACGTTCGCCTGGTCCTGGAACAGGTAGAGCTCGCCCGCCTCCACGGTGGTGTAGCCGTCGACCTCGTCGAGCAGGGCGAGGTAGGCCGCCTCCGCCCGCATCGCCTCGTCCGGGCCAGCCATGAGGGTGGAGGCGATCGGGCCGATCTCGAGGCCGCCGTCAGCCTTGGCGGTGTACCCGGCCGACCACGAGTTCACCGGCGCCTGGCCGCCCACGGTGTCGGCCTCGAAGGTGATCGTGACGCCCTCCGGGATGCGCAGCGAGCTCAGCGACGAGCCGACCAGGTACCAGGGCTGGCCGATCCGCAGGTCACCGCCGACGGGCTTGACCATGTCCGAGGAGGCCGCCTGGTCGCCGGCGGGGGCGGGGGAGCCGCTGCCGGGCGAGGCGGCGGGATCGTTGGACTGCGCGCAGGCTGCGAGCATGCCGGCGGCCAGGACGAGGAGCAGTGCGGTGCGCTTCATGCCCATGTGTTCCCGGATCCCCCTTCGGCGTTACAGCTCGGCGTCGATGCGTCCGTCACCCGGCGGCCGCGGCGGCCCAGCATGCCCGCGAGGTCACCGTTGAGGGCGGCCACGATCCGGTCCAGGGCCGCCATCGGCAGCCGGCCGCCGCTGAACTGGACGAACCCGCGCAGGGGCATCTCGGCGATCCCCGCCCGCAGCATCTCCTCGGTGGTGTCGAGGTCGGCCGCGTGCGCCCGGCTGCTGGCGATGCGGCCCAGCAGCGCGCTGAGGGCGCGCGCCGGCGCGCTGGCGGCTGCGAGCTCCTCGAGGGTGGTGGTGCGCGTGAAGGGGCGCACCGGGTCGGGCTGGGGCAGCGTGCCGCCGAGCAGGGCGGCGAACTCCGCGTCGGCCGCGACGGGTCCGGCCACCGGCGGCTGCGGAGTCACGACGTCGTCGCTGTCGACCTCCAGCGCCAGGCGCAACGGCAGGTCGACCGACGACGAGCCGACCAGCAGTTCGTAGGTCCCCGCCTCGACCTGCCAGGCGTGCGTCGCGACGTCCCAGACGGCGAAGGCCGAGCGATCCAGCACGAGCTCGACGGTGGTGGTGGCCCCGGGCGCCAGGGCCACCCTCGCGAACGCGACGAGCACCCGGTCCGGTCGGGGCAGGGTGGCCCCGGGTTGGCGCAGGTAGGCCTGCACCACATGCGAGCCCGGCCGGTCCCCGGTGTTGGTGACCTCGACGGTGACCGACCGGTCCGTGCCCGAGCCCCTGGCCCGGGCCGCCCCGAGGGCCCACGTCGTGTAGCCCAGGCCATGGCCGAACGGGAAGCGGGCGGGCACGCCGGTCGTCTCGTGGAACCGGTAGCCCACGAGGTGCCGCTCGCGGTACTGCACCTGCCGGGGCAGGCCGGGGAAGTTGGCGCTGGCGGCCAGCGCGGTGGCATCGACGGGGAAGCTCTCCGCGAGCCGGCCGGCCGGCTCCGCGCGGCCGAGCAGGACATCGGCCAGGGCCGCCCCACCCGCCTGCCCGCCGAGGCCGGCGAACAGCACGGCGGCGGGTCGCGACGCCCACGGCAGCTCGACCGCGCCACCGCTGGCCACCACCACGGCGGTCCTCGGATTCGCGGCGAGGACGACCTCGACGAGGTGGCCCTGGTCGTCGGGCAGCCGGCAGTCCGGCCGGTCGAGCCCCTCGGTCTCGGCACGGCTCGGCAGGCCCACGACCAGCACGACCGCGTCGGCGCCGGCGGCCGCGGCGGCGGCCTGCGCGAGCAGCGCCGGGGTGCTGGCGCCGGTGGCCGGGTCGTAGCCGGGGGCCCAGCGGATCCTGGCGGCACCGCCCAGGGCCTGGCGCAGGCACGGCAGGAGGGCGTCGAGCCTGGTCGGGTTCACCCGCGAGCTGCCCGCCCCCTGGTAGCGCGGCACCTCCGCGAACGCGCCGATGACGGCCACGGTGCCGGTCGGTGCCAGGGGCAGCAGGCCGTCGTTGGTGAGCAGGACGGTGCCGGCGGCTGCCGCCCGGCGGGCGAGCTCGTGGTGGGCGTCGAGGTCCACGGCCCCGGTCCGGTCAGCCGGTCGCACGGCCCGCCAGTGCAGCGCTGCCGCGACCACCCGGGCGGCGGCCCGGTCGAGGTCGGCCTCGGCCAGCCGGCCCTCGGCCAGCGCCTCGGCCACCTCGGCGTCGAAGGCGCCGGCCCCACCGGGCATCTCGAGGTCCAGCCCTGCCCGCAGCCCCGCGACGCGGTCGTTCGTGCCGGCCCAGTCGGAGACGACGAGGCCGTGGAACCCCCACTCCCCACGCAGGACCTCGCTGAGCAGGTGCACGTGCTCGCCCGCGTACTGGCCGTTGATGCGGTTGTAGGCCGTCATGAGGGCGGCTGGGGCCGCCGTGCGCACGACGATCTCGAAGCCGCGCAGGTACACCTCGCGCAGGGTGCGCTCGTCGACCACCGCGTCGAGGACCATGCGGTGGCGCTCCTGGTTGTTCACCGCGAAGTGCTTCGGGCAGGCCGCGACGCCGTGGGACTGGATGCCGCGGACCATCGCCGCGGCCAGCGTGCCGGAGAGCAGCGGGTCCTCGGAGAAGTACTCGAAGGCGCGCCCGCCGCGCGGGTGGCGCTTGATGTTCAGCCCCGGGCCCAGCAGGACGGCCACGTCCGCCGCGCTGGCCTCGGCCCCCAGCGCGCCGCCGACCTCCTCGAGCAGGGCGGAATCCCACGTGGCCGCGAGCGTGACCGCGGGTGGGAAGCACGTGGCGGGCTCAGCCGCGGCCAGGCCGATGTGGTCGGCGTCCCCGACCTGCTTGCGCAACCCGTGCGGGCCGTCGGTGAGCATGATCGAGGGCACCTGGCCGGGGACCTCCTGCGTGCTCCAGACGTCGCGGCCGGACACCAGGGCGATGCGCTGGGCGAGCGGGAGGCCGGCCACGATGGCCGCGGCTCGCTCGCGCTCCTGCGGGGTGGGGAGGGGCACGGCCCCATCCTGCTCCCGCCAGCCCGGCCCTGTCCGGCGGGGTTCAGCCGGCCAGCGCCAGGACGAGCAGGGCCGCCAGGGTGGCCAGCTCGACGGTCGCGCCGAGCACGTCGCCGGTGGAGCCGTCGAACCGACGCCGCGCCACCCGGGCCAGCACCAGGGCGACCGCCGCGGCAGCCACGGGCATGCCGAGCAGGGCGGCCAGCCACGGCAGCGGCCCCAGCCATGCGGCCGCGATTGCGACCGGGGCGGTGGCGAGCAGCGCCAGCACGAGCCGGCTGGGCGTCACCGAGCCCAGCACCGCCGCCCCCAGCCCGTCGACCTTGGCCGGCCGGACCCACCACCCGGCGGCCACCGCAGCGGCGAGCCGTCCCAGGGCGAGGGCGAGCACCCACGCCGCCAGGGCTGGGCCGCCGGCTGGCAGCTGGGCCAGCGCGAGCACCTGCAGCAGCACGACGAGGACCAGCGCCAGCACCCCGTTGGGCCCGATGTCCGAGCGGGTCATGATCGCCCGGGCGCGTTCGGCCGGCGCCCCGCTGGCCAGGCCGTCGGCGACGTCGGCCAGGCCGTCCCAGTGCAGGCCGCGGTCCAGCCATGCGGCCAGGGCCAGGACCAGCGTCGCCGACAGCAGGCGGGCGACCAGGTCCACGCCGGTCACCAGCAGGGGCCATCCGCTGGCCAGGCCCAGGCCCGCGCCGACCAGGGGCGCCAGGGCCAGGCCGCGGCCGGCGACCGCGGCGTCCACGCGGCGTGGAGCGGGGACCGGCAGCCGCGTGAACGTGCCGATCGCGAACCGTGCCTCGTCGGGCAGGGCAGGGCTCATGGGTGCCCGGGCGCGGCGCCCGCAGGGGTGGGCGTGGGGGCATCGGCGGGCTCGGCGCCCCGATCGCTGACGCCGGCGTCCTCGAAGGTCGCCATCTCGCGGAGCAGGTCGCCGGCGGCGGTGAGCACGGGCAGCGCGACCAGCGCCCCGGACCCCTCACCGAGGCGCATCCCGAGGTCCAGCAGCGGCTCGAGGCCCAACCGGCGCAGCGCGGCCTCGGCAGCCGGCTCGGTGCTGCGGTGCGACGCGCACCACCAGGCGGACGCGCGGAACGCGACCCGGTGGGCGACCAGCGCCGCGGCGAGCGAGACGACGCCGTCGAGCAGGACCGGCGTGCGGCGCACCGCGGCCTGCAGCAGGAACCCCGTCGTGGCTGCCAGGTCCGGGCCGGCGCAGCAGGCCAGCAGCCCGACCGGGTCCGCCTTGAGCCCGCGCCCGCGGCGCATGGCGTCGCGCACCGCCGCCGCCTTGCGCATCCAGGTGAGGTCGTCGATGCCGGTGCCCCGACCGACCACCGCCGCCGGGTCGACGTCGGCGAGCAGGCCCACGAGGACCGCGGCCGGGGTGGTGTTGCCGATCCCCATGTCACCAGGGATGAGCAGGTCGGCGCCGGCGTCGACCAGCTCGTCGGCCACGCGGGCGCCCAGCCGCAGGGCGGCCTCGGACTCCCTGCGGGTCATGGCGTCCTCGCGGTCGATCGATCCGCTGCCGCGCCGGATCCGCCCGGCGGTCACCTCCTCGGGCACCGGCAGCCCGCTCGACGGCCAGTCCACGTCGACCGCCACGTCGACCACGCGCACCGTGACGCCCCGGGACCGGGCCAGCACCGTGGCCGCGGCACCACCGGTGACGAAGTTGGCCACCATCTGCGCGGTCACCTCGGACGGGTAGGCGCTGGTGCGGGCCGTGCGGGCCACGCCGTGGTCACCGGCGAAGATCGCCAGGGCGGGGTGCGCCACGGGCGGGGGCGGGCACTGCCCGCTGACCGCCGCCAGCCACGCCGAGGCCTCCTCGAGGCGGCCGAGCGCGCCGGCCGGCTTCGTCAGGTGCGCCTGGCGGGCCAGGGCCGCCTGCCGGGCGGCGTCGTCGGGCAGCGTGATCCCCGCAGCCCAGGCGGTCAGGTCGAGGTCGTCCACGGTCGTCCCTTCAACGGCTGCGGCAGGCCGCAGACCACGAGCTCCACGTCGTCGCACGCTGCGGCGACCTCGGCGTTCACCCGGCCGAGCAGGTCCTGGAACAGCCGGCCCGCGGGCGTGGCCGGGACCACGCCCGACCCCACCTCGTTGGTCACCAGCACGACGTCCGCGGCGGCCTGGGCGAGCGCGCCGAGCAGCGCGCTGGTCGCCGCTGCCACCGCCGCCCCGGCGGCGTCCCGCGACTGCCACGCCGCGGCATCGTCGACCAGGCCGGTGACCCACAGCGCCAGGCAGTCCACGAGCACGCACGTGCCAGCCGGGGCAGCGCCCAGCGCCGCGGCGAGGTCGAGGGTCTCGACGGTGCTCCAGCGCGCCGGGCGCCGGGCCCGGTGGGCCGCCACGCGCTGCACCCACTCGGGGTCCTCAGGGTGCCCGGGCGCGGTCGCCACGTACGTGACCGGGCCCGCCTGCCCGGCGGCCACGGCCTCGGCCCGGGCGCTCTTGCCCGATCGCGCCCCACCCGTGACGAGCAGGCGCCGGCCCCGGGCGCCGCGGTCGGCCCCGAGCCGCACCACCGTGCCGTCGGCGAGTGCCTCGGCGCCCAGAGCGGCCAGTCGCGCGGGCAGGTCCACCGGGTTGTGGTGGGACAGGTGCACGGCGACCACCCGGCCGTCCTGGGCCAGGTGCCCGCCGGCCCGCAGCTGGGCGACCTCGTGGCTGAAGCCGGGCAGGTCCAGGTGCGCGGTGCCGTGGTCGGTCCGGTCGCCGAAGGTGCACTCGAGCAGGACCAGGTCGTACGGGCCGGCCAGCTCCGGCAGCGGCAGGGCGGCGGTGTCGGTGGCGTGCAGCAGCCGCGCGTCCCCGACGACCTCGTAGAGCAGGGCCGTGCCGTCGTGCTCGCGACCGCCGCCCGTGGCGTGCGCCGCCGGCAGGGCCCGCGCCGCGAGGTGCGCGACCTGGAGCCGGTCTCCGGCCACCAGCGGGTGGAAGGTGACCGGGGCGTCCGGGCCGACCCAGTCACGGCAGCGATCGACAGCCTGGGCCGGGCCGGCCACGACCAGTGGCTCGCCGCCGGCCCAGGACCAGGCCAGCAGGAACGCGGGGTCGAGGTGGTCGGGGTGGTCGTGCGTGATGAGCACGCCGCGCACCCCGCTCAGGTCGATCCCGGCGCCGCCCGCGTCGGGCCCGGGATCGATGAGCAGGACCTCGTCCACCAGGGCGCTGGTCCGGCTGCGGTGCTGCCCGTGCGCGCGGGCCCAGGTGCAGCGGGGGCAGGTGCACCACGGGTTGGGCCACCGGTCGGCGCTGCCCGTGCCCAGCAGGGCGACCCGCATCACCGGGCCTCGGCCAGCGTGGCGTCCGAGGCCGGACCGGCCGGGTCGGCGTCGGCGCCGGGGCTGGGGGTGAACGTGGGCCGCGCGTCGAAGGCCGCCATGCGGCTCGCCCGGCGCAGCGAGCCGAGCACCCGACCACCGACGAGGACGATGAGGGTGGCCGTGAGCACGGCGCGCGGCAGGTCGTACCCCAGGCTGGTCGTGACGTTGAACGCGAACCAGTGCTGCAGGTTCACCAGGGCGCCGCCGCCGGGCACGAACGCCAGCGGCTCGGGCAGGCCCGAGGCGGTCGGCCAGAACCACAGGTTGAGCAGCCACCCGTAGAGCACTGCGGCGAACGTGCCGTACCCGGCGAGCAGCGCCATCTCGCCCCTCCGGGGGAGCCGACCGGCCAGCAGCCCCGCGCCGAGGCCCACCCAGGCGGCCCCGATCATCTGGAACGGCAGCCAGGGGCCCACGCCGCCGGTGAGCAGCGCCGAGGCCACGAGGCACACCGGGCCCAGCACGAAGCCGAAGCCGGCCCCGAGGGCGTAGCCGCCGACCACGATCACCAGCCAGATGGGCTCCAGGCCCGCGATGCCGGCCCCGATCGCCCGCAGGGCCGCGGCCGTGGCGGCGAGCACGCCGAGCAGGGCCACCGCCTTGGCCCCCATCGCGCCGTCGGCGACCAGGCTCAGCGTGACCGCGAGCAGCAGCGGCACGAGGGCACCGAACACCAGGGGCGCGTCCGCGGCGTGGGCGACCAGCTGCGACCCCGGCGGGGCCAGCATCGGCCACAGGAACGCCGCGGCCCCGACCACGCTCGTCGCGGCGATGGCCAGCACGCTGCGCCGGGACAGCGGGATGGCGGGGCCGGGACGCCGGTGGGTCGGGCGGGCGGTCATCCCGGCACCGCCAGGGCGCGCTGCACCTGGCCGACCGTGAGCCAGGGCCCGGGCGCCAGGATCTTGGCCACCTGGGGGGCGAACAGCGGCGAGCTGCGGACCACCTCGCCGGCGGGGCCGTCGGCGACGACGTCACCGTCGGCCAGCACCGCGACCCGGGTGGCCACCTCGGCGACGAGCTCGACGTCGTGGGTGGCCAGCACGATGGTGTGCCCGGCCGCCTGGAGCTGGCGCAGCAGGTCGATGAGCCGCCGCTTGGCGCCGTAGTCCAGGCCACGGGTCGGCTCGTCGAGCAGCAGCACCGGAGGTGCCGCGGCGAGCACGACGGCCAGGGCCAGGGCCAGGCGCTGGCCCTCGGAGAGGTCCCGCGGGTGCAGGCTCGGCTCGATCCCCGGGGCCAGGGCCTCGAGCAGCCGCCCGGCCGTGCCGGCCGGCGTGCCCGCGGTGCCCTCGGCATCGCTGAGCTCACGGGCCACCGAGGTCGCGTAGAGCAGGTCCGTGGGCTCCTGCGGCACCAGCCCGACGGCGCCGATGAGGGGGCGCCCGGCCAGCGCGTGCGGGTCCTGCCCCCCGATCCGCACGGTGCCGGCAGCCGGTGCTCGGACGCCGGCCAGCGCCGTCAGCAGGGTGGACTTGCCGGCACCGTTGCGGCCCATGAGGGCCAGCACCTCACCAGGCCCGGCGGCCAGGTCGACCCGGCGCAGCACCGGGACGCCCGGGTAGCCCATCGTCACGTTCCGGGCGCTGACCGCCGCCGGCCCGGAGACCAGGGCCGGCACGGGGGAGGGGCCCTCGGGCGGCGGTGGCAGGGCGCGCAGGCGGGCCCGCAGCCCACCAGCGGCCCGCCGGGCGTCGCGCACGGACAGGGGCAGCGGCACCCAGCCGGCCAACCGGCCCAGCTCGACCACCGGCGGGGCGACGGGGGCGCCGGCCATCATCGCGGCCGGCTCCCCGACGCTGACCCGGCCGTCGGCCACCACGAGCACCTGGTCGGCGTACTGCACGACCCGCTCGAGGCGGTGCTCGGCGAGCACCACGGTCATGCCCAGGTCGTGGACCAGCCGCTGCAGCGCGGCGAGGACCTCCTCGGCCGCCCCCGGGTCCAGTGCCGAGGTCGGCTCGTCGAGCACGAGGATCCGCGGGTGGCTGGTGAGCGCCGCGCCGATCGCCACCCGCTGGCGCTGCCCACCGGACAGGGTGGCCAGCGGCCGGGCCCGCAGGTCGGCCAGGCCCAGCAGGTCCAGCGTCTCCTCGACCCGCCGGCGCATCGTGTCCGCCGGCACGCCCAGGCACTCCATGCCGTAGGCCAGCTCGTCCTCGACGAGCTCGGCCACGAAGCCGGCGATGGGGTCCTGGCCGACCATCCCCACGACGTCGGCCAGCTCGCGCGGCGGGTGGGTGCGGGTGTCCCGGCCCGCCACGACCACGCGGCCGGCCATCGCCCCACCGGTGAAGTGGGGCACCAGGCCGTTGATGCAGCGCAGCAGCGTGGACTTGCCGCAGCCGGTCTCGCCGACCACGAGCACGAGCTCGCCCTCGGGGATGACGAGGTCCACGTCGCGCAGGGCCGGGCGGTCGGCACCCTCGTAGGCCACGGTCACCCGCTCGAAGCGCACGGCGGTCATGCCGACCACCGCCCTGGGGTCGGCAGCGGCGGGGTCCAGAGCGCCGGTCCGGCGGCCAGCAGCACGGCAGCCAGGGGCAGCGTGCCGGGGGAGGGCCACTGCAGGGGGGTCACCGCCACGGCCAGCGTCGACCAGGCGGCGCTGGCGAAGACGGCCGCGACCAGCAGGCCGGTCCCGGCGGTGGCCCACTCGGGAGCCAGCCACGGGTCGGGTCGGTAGGCGCTGCGCAGGCTGCGCCGGCCCGCGGCGCGCAGGCCGAGCAGCGCGACCAGGGCGCCGGCACCCAGCAGCGGCCAGCCGAGCCAGCGGGGGGCGCTGGCGTCGAACAACCCGTAGAGGCCGACGAGGATGCCGGCGAACCCGGCCAGCACCAGCCCCGCCTGGGTGCGCCGCTGCGTGGTCGTGATGCTCCCGGTGCGGCCGTAACCCCGGCTGTCCATGGCCGCGGCCAGCTGGATCGAGCGCTCCAGGCCCCCGTCGAGGACGGGTCCGGCGGCCCGGGCGAAGCCGCGCAGCCGGCCCTCCTGGTGGCCCCGGAGGCGTCGGGCGGCCCGCACGCGGCGGGCGTCGGAGAGCAGGTGCGGGGCGAACGTCAGGGCCACGACCACGGCGACGCCGAGCTCGTAGAGGGCGGCCGGGACCGAGCGCAGCAGCCGACTCGGCGCGCTGAGCGCGTTGGCTGCCCCGGCGCAGGCGATCATCACCGCCAGGCGCAGGCCCTCGCTGAAGCCGACCAGCACGCTCTCCCAGGTGACCAGGCCGCCCACGCGCACGCCGGCCATCCAGTCGGGCAGCGCCACCTCGGGCAGCCGGAACGCGACGGCCAGGCCGATCGTGGGGGCCAGCAGCACCTGCAGCAGCGTGCGCACCACGATGACGGCCGCGCCCAGGCGCAGCGCAGCCGCGAACGCTCCGCCCCAGGGGGCATCGGGCCGTCGCGCGGCCACCACCACGGCGAGGACCGCCAGGATGGTGGCGAGCAGGAGCGGGTCGGTCGTGCGCGACGCGGCCACCATGAGGCCCAGGGCCCAGGCCCACCAGGCCAGCGGGTGCAGCGCGCGGGGCAGCCGGACGCCGACCCGCAGCGCGGTCCCGCCCACGACGGACCGGGCCGGGGCGGGTGCGCCCGGGCTGGCGGTCGTGGGCAGGGCCATCGCGGCCTACCGCGCTGGGCCGTCGTGGGGATCGGTGCCGGACGCGTCGGGGCCTGCGGCCGCCGCCTCGGCGGCGCGGCTTCGGCGCCGGGCTGCCGGGATGAGCCAGGCCGCCAGGAGCAGGGCCGCGAGCACCGCCGCCCCGATGAGGAAGGTCCGCGGCCCGCCGCCGTCGTCGCCGTCGGCGCCGTCCTGGGCCGGGGGCGCCGCGATGACGGCGGGGTTGGGCGCCTCGTCGGCGGCCGCCTGCGCTGCGGTGGCCGCATCGGCGTCGGACACCTCGGCGCCGCACTCGTCGGTCGGGTAGCCGTTCACCGCGCACACCAGGCCGCCCTGCTCGTCGACGGAGGTGGCGGCCGCCAGCGCCTGGCTGCCGGTCGAGCCCTCGGGGACGGTGACGCACGCGACGAGGTCGGCCGGCGGCGTCTGGCCCTCAGGCGCGTCGGCGGCGAAGCCGGAGTCGACGACGACGGCGACCCGCAGCTGGCCCTCGACCGTCCCCCCGGCCGCCAGCTGCGGGCACAGCGCGGCGAACACGGGCGCGTTGTCGGGAGCAGCCGTCACCTCGGCCGTGGAGATGGCGAAGCGCCAGCCCTGCACGTCCTGGTCGACGACGGCGTGGTCGGCGGGACCGGTCTGGGCCGCGACCCACGTGCCGCTCGCGCCCTGCCAGTACGACCAGTAGCGGTAGGCCGCGGCGGCAGCCGGTGCCGCGGTCGCCAGCACGGCCAGCAGGCCGATGGCGAGTGCCAGTGGTGCCGCGATGGCGCGACGGGGGAGGGGGTGGATCACCAGCAAGCCCTTCAGTCAGGCCCGGGTGAGGTGGGTCCGGCGGGGGCAGCCCGAGGCGCCCATCCGGGCTCCACCGTCGTCCTCGGACGGTGTCGGAGCCCCAGTTCGCCAGGTGCTCCGACTCGTCCGGCCGGGGCCGGGCTCACGGTTGCGGGACAGCGCCGGACTCGCACCGGCTTCCCCTGGACTCGAACTGCGGTTGTCGTGCGGGCTCACCGTACCGCACCCGCCGCCCGGTTCCGGCCGGGCTACCCCTCGGCCGGGTGCAGGCTCATGGGCCCGTAGACCCGCCGGCCGTCCTCGAACAGGATGACCGCGTCGACACCGGCCTCGAGCAGCTCCCGCCACACCTCGCCGACCCAGGTCTCCGCCTCGGCCTGGCTCGGGAAGCCCTCGGCCGGCTGCGCGCCGACGTCACGCGCCTGCGCGGTCAGCTCGCCGGCCTCGCTCGTCAACTCCCAGCTCCACCCCATCGCCGCTCTCCCGTCGTCCGCGTCCTGCACCACCTGATGCCTGTTGCGTCACGGCCGCTTGGCCGGCGACGCCGTGAGGGCCGGATCGCGCATGACGGCGTCCCCGAGCACCTCGTCGATGGCCGCGCGCAGGTCGTCGTCGAGGACGACCCCGCTGGCCCGCACCGAGTCGACCAGCTGCTCGGGCCGCGAGGCACCGACGATCGCCGCCGACACGTTCGGATTGCCCAGCACCCAGGCCACGGCCAGCTGCGCCATCGACAGCCCGGCCTGCTCGGCCAGGGGCCGCAGCCGCTGGACCCGCTCCAGCACGTCGTCGGACATCCAGCGGCTGATGAACCCCGAGCCGGTGGGGTCGCTGCCCCGCGAGCCCTCCGGCGGCGGCTGGCCGGGCAGGTACTTGCCGGTGAGCACGCCCTGGGCCATCGGCGACCACACGACCTGGCCGATGCCGGCCTCGACGCAGGTGGGCACCACCTCGGCCTCGATGACGCGCCAGAGCATCGAGTACTGCGGCTGGTTGGACACGATGCGGTCGAAGCCGAGCTCCTCGGCGAGGTCCAGCGCAGCTGCGATCTCCTCGGCGCGCCACTCGGACACCCCGACGTAGAGCACCTTGCCCTGCCGCACGAGGTCGTCGAAGGCCCCGAGCGTCTCCTCGAGCGGGGTGTGGTGGTCGAACCGGTGGGCCTGGTAGACGTCGATGTGGTCGGTGCGCAGGCGGCGCAGCGAGCCGTGGGCGGACTCCATGATGTGCTTGCGGGACAGCCCCCGGTCGTTGCGGCCCGGGCCGGTGGGCCAGTACACCTTGGTCAGGATCTCCAGGCCCTCGCGGCGCTGGCCCTCCAGCGCCCGGCCGAGCACGTCCTCGGCCGCCGTCTGCGCGTACACGTCGGCCGTGTCGAAGGTCGTGATACCGGCGTCCAGGGCGGCGTGCACGCACGCCACGGCCGCGTCCTCGGCCACCTGGGACGCGTGGGTCAACCAGTTGCCGTAGGCGATCTCAGAGACCCACAAACCGCTCCCGCCCAGCCTGCGATGCTCCATGGCGCGACCATAGGGCACCCGGCCGACAGCGGCGAGCGCGTCGTGGGGCGGCTGCTGGCCCGCAGCCGGCGTCCGCGCAGGTCAGGCCGACTTCGCCGGCTTGGGCTGCTTGGGCTTGACCGGCTTGCCGCCGGGGCGCACCCGCGGCGGGGGCAGCCGCAGGCGGCGCAGCTGCAGCACCCGCATGACCGCGTAGAGGGTCGTGCCCTTGCGCTCGGATGGGGCCGGCCAGCGCCGCTTGAGCTCGCGGTTCATGCGGAACATGAGCAGCGTGGTGTCGACGATGATGAACAGCGTCAGCGCCATCCACGCCATCGAGACGTACCCGGCGATGCCGGGGAACGGCAGGAAGCCGACGAGCAGCACGATGAGCGCCAGCGGCAGGAACAGCTCGGCGGCGGCCCAGCGGCTGTCGATGAAGTCGCGCACGAAGCCACGAACCGGCCCCTGGTCGCGCGCCGGCAGGTAGCGCTCGTCGCCGGCCATGAGCCCGGCACGGGCCACCTGGCGCTCCTCGGCCGCGCGCGCCTTGGCCTGGCGCTTGGCCTCCTTGGGGTCCGAGGAGATCCGCAGCGTCTGCTTGCGTGCCGCCTCGGCCTCCTTCCGGCTCGGGGTCGGGCGGCCCTTGCCGGCAGCCCGGTCCTCGGCATCGGCCGCCGTGGTCGGGGTAGCGGCGGCGTCCCCGCCGCGGGAGAACAGCTTCACCCGCACAGGGTACGTGCTCCCGGCCGGGGCCGGGGGAGCCGTCGCCAGAGCTGGACCGGCCCGGTCCGCGGCCCAGTGGCTGGACGGAGCCGGGCCGACTCCCCGCCGCGTTCGGCGTTAGTCTGGTGCGCGATCGGCGGGACGGCCGCCACCAGGGGAAGAGAGCGACCAGGCGACCATGGCCGGCATGTGGCAGCGCTTCACGATGATCTTCAAGTCCAAGGCCAACGCGGCGATGGACAAGGCGGAGAACCCGGCCCAGACGCTGGACTACTCCTACGAGAAGCAGCTCGAGATGCTGCAGAAGGTGCGCCGCGGCGTGGCCGACGTGGCCACCAGCCGCAAGCGCGTCGAG
>JALOLK010000066.1 GCA_025456015.1 Candidatus Nanopelagicales bacterium | reverse complement strand
GGACTCCGCGCGCAGTCGGCGCCAGTGGACCTCGCGGGGCGGGCGGCCGCCCTGGTCGCGCCAGCCCCAGGTCCGGCCGGTGAGCCCCATGGCCGCCCGGTGGTGGGAACGCAGCTCGCCCGGGTAGCAGACGCCCGCGCCCGCCAGGTCGAGGCGAGCAGCCTCGAGCGCCGACTGCAGGGCGGTGGTGCCGGTCTTGTGGAAGCCGGCGTGCACGAGGACGGTGCCGTCGGGGACCGCTGGGACGGGCGCGGACATCGGGGCTCCTCCGAGTCGGGATGCGGGCACCGCGCGGTGCTCGGCGCCGGCCCGAGGCTACCCGCCGCTGGGCGGCTCGACGCGCTGCGGTGCTGCGGCCTCCCGCTGCAGGTCGGACGCGGCGGGTGCGTCAGGGGTCGGCGCTGCAGCCGCGGGCATCGCGCCGCGGGCATCGCCGCGTCAGCCTGTGCCGGCCGGGCTCCCTCGCGCCGGCGCAGCAGCGCCTCGCGCACGTAGCGGTGCTGCTGGTTGATCGGCACGACGTAGCGCACCTCGGTGTGCAGCAGCTCGTCGAGCAGCGAGCGCCGCTTGCCGTCGAACAGGCTGGTCACGCCCGTGACGATCCAGATCACCGCACCGAAGACGCCCACGTAGGCCCGCACCAGCGCGCGCACGAACCCGGGGTTGCGCCCCTCGGGCGTGCACACGCGCGTCCCGACGAGCCAGGCGCCGAGCGTCCGGCCCGTCCAGGCCCACGCAACCGCCATGTACAGCGGCACGAGGCCGGTCCCGAGGGCGGCGATGAGGGCGTTGGCCCAGTTGGGCACGGCATCGAAGATCGACTCGAGCAGGCTGATCGTCGCGGTGACGCCCTGGGCCACCAGCCATCCGACGACCGTGACGTCGATCGCGAAGGCGACGAGCCGGGTGACCACGCCGGCGTGGGCGAACTCACGACCCGGCGGTGCCGGCGGCATCGGTTGGCGGCGCCACGCGGCGCGCTGCGCGGCCAGGGCACTGCGGGTGGCCCGGGTGTCCTGGGCCTGGTCGCCCCGGCCGTCGGCGTCGAGCACGAGGGCCGTCCCGGACGGCGGCCGCGGGCGGGGCTGGCGACGCAGCACGCGCCGTGCGAAGGACTCCACCATGTCGTCCCCGTCGGCCATGTTCTCCCGCAGCGCCTCGAGGGCGTCGAGGAACAGGCCCGCACTCTGCTCGCGGATCAGGTCACGGACGCGTGGGTCGTCGACGATGTCCTCGAGGATCGTCGGCACGACCTCGGCACGGATCTTCGGCAGCAGGGCGTCCACCAGCTGCGGGGCCACCTCCGCCTCGATGCGCGGCATGAGGGCGTCGACGAGCTGCGGGGCCACCTCGGCCTCGATCATCGGCATCAGCCCGCGCACGAGCTCGGGGCCGACCTCGGTGGTGAGGCGCGGCATGAGCGAGTCCACGAGCTGCGGCGCGACGTCGTCGCGGATCTTCGGCATGAGCGCGTCGACGAGGTCGGGGGCGACGTCGGACTTCAGGCGCGGCATGAGCGCGTCGATCAGCCGCGGGGCGACCTCGGCCTCGATCGTCGGCATGAGCGCCTCGACCAGCTGCGGGGCGACCTCCTTCTCGATCATGGGCAGCAGCGCGGTCACCAGCTCCGGCGCGACGTCGTCGCGGATCTTGGGCATCAGGGCGTCGACGAGCTCGGGCGCGACCTCGTTCGCGAGCAGGGGCTGGATCCCGTCGACGATGCGCGGGACCAGCTCGACCTCGAGGTAGGGCCGCAGGTCGCCCAGCAGCCGGGGCAGCAGGTCCTCGACCAGCCGCGGGGTCACCCCCTCGACCACCTGCGGGACGGTCACGCCGACCAGGTGGTCGGTCACACCGTCGACGACCTCGGGGATGGTGACCTCGACGAGGTGGCCCTGGATGCCCTCGAGCACCTCGGGCACCACCGACTCCGTGAGGTAGGGGGTGATCCCGGCGACGATCCGCGGGATCGCCTCCTCGACCAGGTACGGCTCCAGGTCCTCGATCACCTGCTGGGCCGTGGCGCCGGTGACGTCGAGCGCGGCCTCCCCCACGGTGGCCCCGACCCGGCCGACAGTGGCGTCCAGCGCTCGGCGCACGCCACCGAGGAGGCCCTGCTCCTCGCCCACCCGCGGGTCCGCCATGCCGGGGAGGGTACGCCCAGGACACCCCTCCTGCTCGGAGGGCGCGACGACGGCCGGCTCAGGCGTCCAGCTCCGGGAAGCCGCCGCCCGGGAGGTCCGCCACCGCGGGCACCGCGCCCACCCGGCCCGCCAGCGCCAGGCCCTGCGCGACCGCCGGGCCGATGAGCAGGGCGAACAGCAGGGTGCCGACGCCGACCGTCCCGCCGAGCAGCCACCCGAGCCCGAGCACCAGCACCTCGATCCCCAGCCTGACCCGGCCGACCGGCCAGCCCGTGCGCTGGTGCAGGCCGGTCATCCAGCCGTCGCGCGGGCCCGGGCCGAGGTCGGTGGTCAGGTAGAGCCCGCTGCCCAGGCCCACCGCGGCGATGCCGAGCAGGACCAGCCCCACCTGGGCGACCGCCGACGCGGGCACGGGCAGCACCCACACCCCCACCTGCAGGGCCACGGCGATCACCACGGCGTTGGCGAGGGTGCCCAGGCCGGGGCGCTCGCGCAGGGGGACCCAGAGCAGCAGCACGACCGCGCTGACCAGGAACGTGGCCGCGCCGATGCTGATCGGCAGTCGGGCCGCGAGCCCCTGCGCCAGGACCGTCCACGGGCTCACGCCGAGCCCGGCCTGCACGATGCACGCCTCACCGAGGCCGAAGACGCCCAGGCCGACGACCAGCACGAGCAGGCTGACCGGGGCCGGCGACCAGCGGCTCGGGGCCCGCCAGCGCGTGACCGGCACCGATCGCGCGGGGCGCAGCCACGCGAGCAGGGACACCCGGCAGACCCTACGGCCGATCGCTGGTAGGACTGGGCCATGGCATCCCGACCCCTGCCGAGCGGCGGCGAGTTCCAGCGGATGGTGGCCGGGGAGCTGTACCGCCCCGGCGACCCCGAGCTGGTCATGCTGCGCACCTGGGCGCGCGAGCAGCTGCTGCGGTTCAACAGCACCCCGCCCGGGCTGCGCCGGGCGGTGCTCCGTGAGCTGTTCGGCAGCACGGGCGCGTCCTTCGAGGTGGAGTACGGCCTGCACGTGGACTACGGCCTGAACATCCACCTCGGCGAGGGGTTCTACGCGAACGCCAACTGCGTCCTGCTCGACGTCGCGGAGATCCGGATCGGCGACCAGACCATGCTCGGTCCGGCCGTGCAGCTGCTGACCGCCACGCACCCGATCGATCCGGTGGAGCGGGTCTCCGGCCGCGAGCTGGGGCAGCCGATCACGATCGGGCGCCGCGTGTGGCTGGGCGGCGGCGTGATCGTGGGCCCCGGCGTGACGATCGGCGACGACGTGGTCGTCGGATCGGGTGCGGTCGTGACGCGGGACCTCCCCGACCGCGTCGTCGCCGTTGGCAACCCGGCCCGGATCATCCGCGAGGTCACCACCGGGGGTGCTGCGGGTCCGGCCGACCCGCCCTGATCCGGGTCAGGGCACCGGGCCGACCGGGGTGCAGTCCCGCAGCAGGAGGCCCTCGCCCTGCTCGCCGAGCCGCTCGCCGCGGGCGGCGATCGTCACCACCGTGAGCCGCGTGCCGGACGGTGGTGCGGGGGCCCCCGCCGCCATCTCGCACCAGACCTCGCCCCGGCCCCGGGTGGCGAACCGCACCAGGCCGCCGCTGCCCTCGGCCACGTCGCCGGACACGATCAGGGCCGCGTCGCGGTACTGGGTGAAGAAGGCGTCCGTGCGCTGCATCGCGGAGAGCCGCTCGGCGCTCAGCTGCTCGACGACCATGGCCTCGGGCGCGCGGGCCCACCCCACGAGGAAGGCGGTGACCCCGACGAGCAGGGTCGCGAGCAGGACAGCCACCCCCACCCCGACCCAGCGCACGAGGCCCGATCGTAGGGCCGGGATCAGCTCGGCTGGCTGAGCGGCCGCCAGGCGAGCACGATCCGGCGCCCGGACCGGACGATCCGCAGCTCCGACGGGCGCTGCTCCCACGGCGGGCCGTCGGCGTGCCGGACGGCCACCGTCCGGACCAGCGGCGCCCCCGACCGCCGCACCTGGCGCAGGTCGACCATGAGGTCGCCGCCCTCGGCGAGGGTCGGGAAGACGGCGGCCAGCGGGGAGCCGACCCACGCGGCACCGTCGAGCGTGGGGGCCACGGCCTCGATGACGAACCCGCCGCCCTGCCGCCCGCCGGCCTGGCCCAGGACGATCCACGGATCGGGGAGCAGGTGCATGAGCTCACCGATGAGGCCCGCGCCCGGGTCGGTGCCCTGCAGGCTGCGGACCAGGGTCGACCCGGTCCGCTCGACGGCGCGGGTGATGCGGGCACGGGTGGCCTCGTCGAAGGCTCGGGGCTGCACCCAGCTCAGGCCGACCACGCCCACGACCAGATGGCCCTCGAGGATCGGCACCGACGCCCAGGCCGCAGTCCCCTCCAGGCTGCCGCGGGTGGCCGGGAACTCGGCCTCGAGCTCCTCGGGACTGGCCAGGAAGATGGCGTCGGCCCGCGTGACGGAGGCGCACAACGGGATCTCCAGGGACAGGGGCAGGTGCTGCCACGCGACGGCCACGTCGGCCGCCGTGCCCATGTTGCCGATCAGGTGCAGGGCGGCGTCGTCGCCGACCGCGTAGATCACCGCACGGTCGGGGCTGGCGCCGGTGAGGTCCGCGATGAGCTGGGCCCCGGCATCGCCGTCCTCGCTCGCGGACGCCACGGCGCTGACGATGCTGTCCAGGGCGCTGGCCGGGGGGCGCGGCGGGTCCTCGAGCGCCGGCCCCGCATCCACCGTGCCGGGCCCCTGGCCGCGTGACGACGCGACATCCTCCGCCTGTGGGTCATCGACGGCCGGCCCCGCCCCCGGAGCCGGCCGCGTGAGCAGCCCGACGAGGGCGTCGGCGAGCACCGCGGACGGCACGTCGTGCGCACCCGCCACCTCGGCGAGCAGGACCGCCGCCCGGTCCGGGCCGATCCGGTGGCGCTCCATGAGGATGCCGCACGCGAGTGCGGTCGGGTCGGGCGCTGCCGCTGGCGGCGGCACCTCCGCGCCGTCCGCCGCGGGCCCGCCCATGGGGGTCGCAGCGTCGAGCGGACGGAGTCCGCGCAGTGCGGCCCCATCCCTGGTCGCGCCCGATCCCCGCATGCCCCCTCCTCGCATCGGGGGCAAACCTACCCCCCGCGACCACGCGGGGGAATGCCGTCGCGAGGGGGCGCGCACCGGCTGCGACGCCGCGCGCCAGCACCGTGGCGCGGTGGCGGACGACGCCTCCCGAGGGGAGCCCTCGCTGCTGAAGACCTCCCCCGAGAGGGTCGCGAGTCCGCTCCGCAGCCGAGGGGCAGCCGCGGGAGCGAGCCTCGACGCCGGATACCCGGGCTCGTCGCGGGTATGCCACCTGCAGCAGTCACCTCCGCACCGACGCCGGACGCGTCGGCGTGCTCGTGGTGGTGCATCGGTGCACGGATGCCCACCCGCCCCTCCCGCTCGCACCCGTTCCTGCCCGCTTCTGTTGTTTTGCTTCTGTTCCTGTTGACATCAGGGCCCAACGGGGTGTCTACTAGGGCCAGACGGAAAGAAACGGAGGAGATCGGATGTATGCGGAGGAGCGCCAAGCGGCGATCGTGGCCCGCGCCCGGGCCACCGGTCGGGTCGAGGTCGCCGAGCTCGCCGATGCCTTCGAGGTGACTCCGGAGACGGTCCGGCGCGACCTCACCTCGCTGGAGCGGGCCGGCCTGCTGCGCCGCGTGCACGGGGGCGCCATCGTCGTGGACCTCTTCGGCTTCGAGCCCGCCCTGGCGGTCCGCGAGGCGGCCCACCAGGCCGAGAAGGCCCGGATCGCCGAGGCGGCCCTGCACCTGGTGCCGGACGAGGGCGCGATCGCCCTGGATGCGGGCAGCTCGACGCAGCGCCTGGCCGAGCTGCTGCCCGCCGACCGGGAGCTGACGGTCGTGACCAACAGCCTGCCGATCGCCTCGCTGCTGGCCGCCCGGCCGAAGCTGACCGTCCACCTCGTCGGCGGCCGGGTCCGCAGCCGGACGCAGGCCACCGTCGACCAGGCGGCCCTCGCCTTCCTGCGCGGGATCTTCGTCGACGTGGCCTTCCTCGGCACGAACGGCTTCTCGGTCGCCCGGGGCCTCACCACCCCGGACCCGGCCGAGGCCGCCGTGAAGGCCGCCCTCATCGCCTCGGCCCGGCAGGCCGTCCTGCTGGCCGACCACACGAAGCTCGGCAACGACTGCTTCGCGCACTTCGGCGAGCTCGCCGACCTCGCGGCGATCGTGACCGACGCCGGACTCCCCGACCACGCTGCCGCCGAGCTCGAGGCGGCCGGACCCCAGGTGGTGCGCGCATGATCGTCACCGTCACCCTCAACCCCAGCCTCGACCGCACGCTGGCCGTCGCCGAGCTCGTCCACGGCGAGGTCATCCGCGCCGAGTCGACGATGGAGGACCCCGGCGGGAAGGGCGTGAACGTCACCCGGTTCCTGGTCGCCCGGGGCACCGCCTCGGTGGCGGTGCTGCCGGCCGGCGGGTCGATCGGGCGCGCGCTGGTGGGCGCCCTCTCGGAGGCCGGCATCCCGCACCGGGCCGTCCCGATCAGCGGGGCCACCCGCTCGAACGTCACGGTCGTGGAGCCGGACGGCACCACCACCAAGCTGAACGAGCCGGGCCCCGCGCTGTCCGCGGCCGAGGTCGAGGGGCTCGTGGCCGCGGTCGCCGAGCGGGTCACGCCCGGCGGCTGGGTCGTGGTGGCGGGCAGCCTGCCCGCCGACCTCGACACGGCGATCGTGCACCACCTCGCCGAGGTCGCCCGGGCCGCGGGTGCCCGGTTCGCCCTCGACGCCAGCGGCGCCGCGCTCGCCGACGGCCTGGCCGCGCGGCCCGACCTGATCAAGCCCAACGCCGAGGAGCTCGGCGAGGTGCTCGGCCGCCCGCTGACGACGCTCGACGACGTGCTCGCCGGCTGCGACGAGGCGCGAGCCCGCGGCGCCGCCGCGGTGATCTGCTCCCTCGGCGCCGAGGGAGCCGTGCTGGTCGATGGCCAGGGCCGCTGGCACGCCACCGGCCCGAGCGTGCCGGTCGTGAGCACCGTCGGTGCCGGCGACAGCGTCCTGGCCGGGTTCCTGCACGGCGGCGGCGCCGGGCCGGAGGCGCTGCGCGTCGGCATCGCCTGGGCCACCGCGGCCGTCCAGACCCCGGGCACGGGCGTCCCCGACGCCGCCCTGATCGACCCGGCCGCCGTCGTGGTGGCCGAGCTGCCGCGAGGCACCCCGCACGCCCCCGTGGGGGTCACGCCGGCCCCGGCCTGACCCCCGACCGGGCCCCCGGCCCGGACCGCGCCACCGTCACCGCCTCGAGCGGCTCCGCTCCACCCCCCTGTCCCTACCCGACCCATCCCTGCACACGTCCCTCGGGAGGAAGTCATGTCCGTCACCACCGCCAACCTCGTCGAGCTGCGGCTCGACGACGCGGCCAGCAGCAAGGACGAGGCGATCGATCGCCTCGTCGCCGTGGCCACCGCGGCCGGCCGGGTCACCGACCCGGTCGCGCTGCGCTCCGACGTCGCCGCCCGGGAGGCGCTGCTGCCGACCGGGATCGAGGGCGGCATCGGCATCCCGCACGCCCGTTCGGCAGGCATCGCCGAGCCGACGGTCGTCTTCGGCCGCACCGATCGCGGGCTGGACTGGGGCGCCGCCGACGGCCCGGCCCACCTGGTGTTCCTCATCGCGGTGCCGGAGGGCGCCGGCGACGAGCACCTGACCCTGCTGGCGAGCCTGTCCCGTGCCCTGATGCGCGAGGAGTTCCGGGCGACCCTGCGCAGCACCGACGACCCCCAGGTGGTCGTCGACACGATCGCCGCGGCGACCGGCGCCCCGGTCGGAGCGGCAGCGGCACCCGCCGCGACCACACCCGCCGCGGCCCCGGCCGCACCCGCACCGGAGGAGCGCAGGCCGATGCGGTTCGTCGCCGTGACGTCATGCCCCACGGGCATCGCGCACACCTACATGGCCGCCGAGGCCCTCGAGCAGGCCGCCCGTGCTGCCGGCCACGAGATCACGGTGGAGACCCAGGGCTCGGGCGGGTTCAAGAAGCTCGACCCGGCGGTGATCGCCGCCGCCGACGGCGTGATCTTCGCCAACGACGTCGAGGTCCGCGACCGCGCCCGGTTCGCCGGCAAGCCGACCGTGCAGGCGGGCGTGAAGCGTGCCATCAACGACGCCGGCGGGCTGGTCTCGGACGCCGAGCTGGCCGTCGCGAGCGGGGTGACCACGCCGGCCGCCCCGGTCGCCGCCGCGGGCGCCGCGGGCGGCGCGTCGGGCGGCATGGCCACGAAGGTCGAGGAGGGCCACTGGGGCATCCGCCTGCGCGGCTACCTCATGACCGGCGTGTCCTACATGATCCCGTTCGTCGCCGGCGGCGGCATCCTCATCGCGTTGAGCTTCATGCTCGGCGGGTTCGACATCGTCGAGGTCAACGCCGACGTGCCGGGCTTCATCGACGCCTGGAGCCCGTTCAACCTGCAGGACTGGGCCGGGCTGATGTTCATCCTCGGGGCCGTGGCGTTCGGGTTCCTCAACGCGGTGCTCGCCGGCTTCATCGCCTACGCCATCGCCGACCGGCCCGGCCTCGTGCCCGGCTTCGTGGCCGGCGTCGCAGCCGGCACGATCGGCGCCGGCTTCCTCGGCGCCATCGTCGGCGGCCTCACCGGCGGCTTCATCGCCCGCTGGCTGTCGCAGCTGAACGTGCCCAACGCGATCCGCGGCGTCATGCCGGTCGTCATCATCCCGCTGGTCGCCACCTTCCTGAACGGCCTGCTCATGCTGACCGTCCTGGGCAAGCCGCTCGCCGCGCTGCAGACCGCGCTGACCGAATGGCTGGCCGGGCTCTCCGGGGCCAACGCGATCCTGCTCGGGGCGATCCTGGGCCTGATGATGGCCTTCGACATGGGCGGCCCGGTCAACAAGACCGCCTACGTCTTCGCCACGCTGAACCTGACCCAGGCGATCGCCGACAACAACGGCCCGGCCCTGCAGATCATGGCCGCGGTCATGGCCGCCGGCATGGTGCCCCCGCTGGCGCTGGCACTGTCCTCGACCGTCCTGCGGCCGAAGCTCTACACCGAGGCCGAGCGCGAGAACGGCAAGGCGGCCTGGCTGCTCGGTGCCTCGTTCATCACCGAGGGCGCGATCCCGTTCGCGGCCAGCGACCCGCTGCGGGTCATCCCCTCGATCATGGCCGGCTCGGCCCTGACCGGCGCCCTGGTGATGGCCTTCGGCAGCGAGCTGCGGGCCCCGCACGGCGGCATCTGGGTGATCGGCCTGGTGTCCAACCCGATCATGTACCTGGTCGCGATCGTGGCCGGGACCGTCGTGGCCGCCCTCGCGGTGACCGCGCTGAAGTCCCGCAACCCGGTCACCGACGAGCAGATCGAGGAGCAGCTGACCCACGCCGCGATCGCCTGATCGCTGCAGGCACCACCCACGACCGCGAGGGCGGGCACCCACCGGGTGCCCGCCCTCCGGCGCGTCCGAGCGGCTCGCCGCCGGCTCGCAGTCCACGCACAGGATCCTCACAGGGTGGTCGGGTCCCCTGCAGGCATGGCACTGGGAACCCGACGACCCGCGCCCATCCGGCCGTCCAGCAGCGGCGACCTTCACCGCGACGACCATCGACGAGGTCACGGCGTACGACCTGACTGCGCCGACGGCGACCGCGGGACCAGCGAGCACCGGCACCCTGGCGTGACGTCGCGTGTGATCAGCCCGGGGGAGTCCCCTCGAGATGGGCCTTGAGCCCGGCGAGGTCGCGGGCCGCGAGGGCGACCAGCCGCCGGGCGAGCCGCCGGTCGCCCAGCCCCGGCAGCCCCGCGCGGACGGGCGCCTTCACGTCGAGCACGACGATGGTCGCGCTGCCGCCCACGTCCTGGAGCCGGTACTCGAGGCCCACCGGCAGGTGGCGACCACGCCGCACCCGCACCTCCAGCTCGTAGCCGATCGTGTGCAGCGCCGTCGCCACGAGCCGGAGGCGGCCCTGCTCGTCACCGCGGGGGTCGAGGAGCAGCAGCTCGGACCCCAGTGACGTGCCGTCACCGACCAGCCGACCACCCCCACCCGCCACGTGCGGCCAGGCCGACCACGCGAGCAGGGCGTCGAGGTCGGAGACCGTGAGGTAGGCCCGGGTGTCCGGCCGGTCGACGAGGATCGACACGGTGCCCTGCATGCCGACATCCTGCCCCGCCCGCCACGCAGCGACCCACCGGATCCCGGGTGCGAGGATCGCCGGGTGGATGAGCGCGTCGAGGTGCGCCCGTTCGACGCGCGGCGGGACCTGCCCGAGCTCGTCCTCGTATGGCGGGCCCGCGTCGAGCACGGGCTGGGTGTCACGGACCCCCATCCGCTGGACCAGCAGGTGGCCCGCCTGCTCGAGGCGATCGTCCCTGCCCGCCCGGTCCTGGTCGCGCACGACCCGCCGGGCAGGGCTTCGTGGAGGTCGCCCACGGGTTCGAGCCGGCCTGGCAGCTGGCCGGCGCGCGACTGGAGTGGACCCCTATCGGTCGGGCCCTGAGCGCCTGCCTCAGGCGGCTCGCGCGAGGTGGCCGGGCATACCGGGCGTCACGCGGAGGTGCCCCTGCGGGTCCACGGCCAGGGCGTCGTACCCGGTGCCCGGCAGCCAGGCCCACGCCGACCCGAGCGGCTCGTCGAGGGCCCGCGCCCAGATGGCCGTGGCGAAGGCGTCGGCCAGGCGCAGATCGGGACCGACCACCGTGATGCTGGCCAGCCGATGGGCCGTCGGGCGTGCTCGCTCGGGGAAGCGGGTGGCCGGCCAGATGTGCGCGCCGCGCTGGGTGTTGCCGGAGGTGGCGACGGCGAAGCGGGCGACGGCGCCCGGCGGGGCCTCGACGACCGCCACCACGCGGACCCAGTCAGCAGGGTCGACGACCCCCACGCGCCACGGTCGCGATCCGGGCCGCCCGACCATCTGCAGGTCACCGCCGATGCCGAGGCAGGCGTCGGTGACGCCGTGCTCGACCAGGAGGTCGGCCCCGCGCTCGATCGCCCAGCCCTTGACGTAGCCGGTGGGGTCGTACCGGCCAGCACGGTCGTAGGGGCGGAAGCCACCTCCGGTGAGCCGGGCCAGGGCCTCGCAGTCGGCCACCACCTCGTCCAGCAGCGGGCTCTCGGCACGCATGCGCTCACCACGCCGCCACCGGCACAGGTCCGAGTCCTCGCGGTAGGGCGACAGCGCCTGCTCCACGGTGTCGAACCATGCGCGGACGGCACGCTGTGCGAGCTCGGCGGACGCACGCGGTGCGCCGTGCTGCGCGACGACGGCCAACGAGGCCGTCGACCCCATCGTGGGCCAGGCCCAGCGCCTCACCGCTGGTCCAGGATCGACTGCATCGACTGCCGGTAGGCCTCGGAGGTGTACGTCGCGCCCGAGACGGCGTCGAAGTCGACCCCGACCTGCAGCGCGGACCTGTCGAGGGAGGGCACGGCCATCGCGTTGAGGTTCGCCGAATGCGGGTCGTTCGCCGGGTAGGCGACCGCGTGCACATCGCACACCGACCCATCGGCGGCGAACGACATCGCGACCTGGACCGGCCCCCAACGGGTCATCACCGCGTCGCCGGTGACGGTGTCGGCGGCGCTGCAGCCGGAGGCGTCGGTGCCGGTGTCCGTGGAGCCGGCGTCCGACGACGTGCCCGGGTCACTCGAGGTCCCCGCGTCCGGCGACGTCCCCCCATCCCCTGACGTCCCCGGGTCGGACGAGTCCCCCGTCGCCGCAGCGGCCGCCCCGGGCGCGGGCTGGGGGTGCAGCGCCGGGTCGAACAGCCAGACGGTGCTCAGGGCGATGCCGGCCAGGGCCAGGCCGGGCGCGGCACGCCGCATCAGCTCACTCATGACGTCCTCCTCGTGTCACCAGGCGAAGCGTTCGGCGTGGATCCGCCCCCGCGGCACACCGGCCCGCGCGAGCGCGCAGCACACGGCGTCCTGCAGCGGCGCGGGGCCGCAGACGAACACGGCCCGTGTGGTGAGGTCCGGGATGTTGCGGCGCAGGGCCTCCGCGCTGAACGGGTTGCCCTCGGGGAACTGCGTCCGCGCCCCGACCACCGGGACCATCGCTCCACCCCGCTCGCGGGCCAGCGCGTCGAGCTCGGCGGCCATCGGCAGGTCGGCGGCGCAGTGGGCACGGGCGAGCACCAGTGGCGCGTGCCCGGGGTCGCAGGCCTCGAGCAGGGCCCGCATGGGCGCCAGCCCCACGCCGGCGCCGATCAGCAGGACCCGGCGCCCGTCGGCCCGGTCGATCGTCATCGCGCCATAGGGGCCCTCGAGCATCACGCGGGTGCCCGGCGGCACGGCGATGGTCCGCGCGGAGGCGTCCCCGAGCGCCTTGACCGTCAGCCGTAGCGCGCCCGGCCGGGGCGCGGCCGACAGCGAGTACGGGTGGGCCTGCCACCACAGGTCGCGCGTGCAGACCCGCAGGCAGACGAACTGCCCCGGTCGTGCGGCGAGGTCGTCGACGCCCGGCCCGGTGATGACCAGGGAGGCGACGCCCGGCGCCTCGGGGATGACGCGCTGCACCTCGGTGCGAGGGCGCAGCGCTGCGGCCGCGATGCCGCCCAGCCGGGCCTGCAGCACGATCCACGCCGTCGCCGCGTACAGGGCGATCCACCACCACTGCGCCGCCGCGCTCCCGACGAAGGTCGAGCCCGCGACCAGCTGGTGCGGGAACGCCAGCGCGATCGCGAGGTACCCGGCGAGGTGGATGCCGTGCCACGTCTCGTAGCGCAGGTGCGCGCGCAGCCGCCGCCAGGAGAGCCCGGCCACCACGGCGAAGAGGATCGCGGCCACCAGCGCGGCGACGTACCAGTCGGTGCCGAGCAGGTCGGCGAGGGCGCCCCACATGCCGGTGAGGCCACCCGCCGCCGCCAGCGTCGCGACGACGTGCACGAGCATGCCGAACGCCGCGGTCATCCCCGTGATCCGGTGCCACCCGATGAGCCGGTCGAGGCCGGCCCGCCGCTCCAGCCAGCGCGGCCGGGCGGTGAGGACCAGGCCGCCCAGCGCCGCCACGGCGGCGAGCAGGCCGGCGAGGCGACCGACGGCGAGCAGGGCTGCCCCGCTGCCCTGGCCGAGGCCGGTCAGGCCGCCGGTGAGCGCCCAGAGCCCGAGGGTGAGGACCGTGATCGTGACCGCCCAGGGCAGCGGGTCGGCCCAGCGGCGCCCGCGGCTCGGGCGGCCCGCGGTGCGGGCCAGGCGGCGTGCCCGCGCCGGCCGGTCCCCGTCCGGGCTGCCCGGGCGCGGTGCGACGACCGGTGTGGGCATGTCGATGCGGGTCATGCCCCGATGCTGGCACCGCCCAGGGGCGCTGCGGGGTTGGCTGCGGCCTCCTTACGCCGTCCGTACACGACCCTGTCGCACGACAGTCCCTTGACAGGGTCTGTCCAGTGACCCGCCAGCCGACTACCAGCGAGCGCCAACGCCACCGGTGCCCACGGACGGCCGGCTGCACGGGATCCTCACGGGGTACTCGGAGGATCGGCGCGGACCGCATCACCGGGCTCACGCTCGGCGCCGACGACGACGTGACCAAGCCGTTCAGCCTCGGCGAGGTGGTGGCGAGCAGCCGGGCCGGCCGCTGCGGCTGCGGCTGCGGGGCCCACGTGAGGACGCCCCGCGCCGCCCAGGCCGAGGCATGTCGGCAGGATGGGCCCGTGCGCCTGCGTGACATGACCTGCGACGAGGTCGCCGCGCTGCGCTGGGGATGGGACCCCCGCTCCCCACTGCTCGGCCCGCCGTTCCCCTCGCCGGTGCTGGCTGACCCGACCTTCCTGCCCCCCGATGCCACGCCGGACGGCCGGTGGCACCTCTGGGCGCACTCGCTGCTCGGGATCCACCACCACACCTCCGACGACGGGTTCACCTGG
>JALOLK010000065.1 GCA_025456015.1 Candidatus Nanopelagicales bacterium | reverse complement strand
CGAGACGTCGGAGCCGCAGTGCGGCTCGCTCATCGAGAAGGCGCCGCGCACCTCGCCGGTGGCCATCCGGGGCAGGTACTTGGCCTTCTGCTCCTCGGTACCGTGCTGCATGATCATGTACGCCACGATGAAGTGGGTGTTGATGACGCCGCTGACGCTCATCCACCCGCGCGCGATCTCCTCCACGCACAGCGCGTAGGTGAGCATCGACTCGCCGAGGCCGCCGTACTCCTCGGGGATCATCAGGCCGAAGATCCCCATCTCCTTCATGCCCTCGACGATGTCCGTCGGATAGGTGTCGGAGTGCTCCAGCTCCTGCGCGTTCGGGATGATCTCCTTCTCGACGAAGTCGTGGACCGCGGCCAGGATCTCCTGCTGCACGTCGGTCAGTCCCTCGGTCTGCGCCAGGCGGCCCATGGTCCCTCCAGAGTTCAGGTGGCGTTGTTACCCGCCAGTATCTACGCGGCGGGCCGAGGCACGCACCCCGGGTCCACGTGGTCCGTGGCCCTTCTCACCGTTGGTGTGGATGGAACCGACCATCGAGTTGTCGGTTCCATCCACCGCAACGAGCGTCCGGCACAGGGGTCTGCGCCGCGCGCAGTGGTTGGATGTGGGCCGTGCACGGGCAGGAGGACCTCTCACGGTACGCGTGGCTGTCGATCGCCACCGGCGTGGTGGTGTTCAGCCTGAAGATGGTCGCCTACGCGATGACGGCGTCGGTGGGCCTGCTCTCGGACGCGCTGGAGTCCACGGTGAACATCGTGGCGGCGTTCGTGGCCCTCATCGCGCTGAAGGCTGCGGCCCGGCCCGGTGACCAGCGGCACCACTTCGGCCTGAGCAAGGCCGAGTACTTCTCCGCGCTCGTCGAGGGCCTGATGATCCTCGTGGCCGCCGGGCTCATCATCGTGACCGCGGTCGAGCGGCTGCTGAACCCGCGGCCGCTGGAGGACGTCGGGGTGGGCCTGGCGATCTCGGTGGTCGCCTCGCTCATCAACGGCGTGGTCGCGTGGATCCTCATGCGCGCCGGGCGGCGGCACCGCTCGATCGTGCTGCAGGCCGACGCCAAGCACCTCATGACCGACGTCTGGACCTCGGCGGGCGTCATCGTGGCCGTCGGTGCGGTGGCGCTGACCGGGTGGCTGCAGCTGGACCCGGTCATCGCGATCGCGGTGGCCATCAACATCGTGGTCGCGGGGCTGCGCCTCATCGGCTCGTCGGCCATGGGCCTGCTCGACGCGGCGCTGCCCGACGAGGAGAACGAGGTCATCGTCGAGATCCTGCGCAAGCACCAGACCGAGCACGTGCGCTTCCACGCCCTGCAGACGCGCGAGTCCGGCCGGCAGCGGTTCGTCTCGATGCACGTGCTCGTGCCGGGCATGTGGACCGTCGCGGCCGGGCACGACCTGCTCGAGGCCGTGGAGCACGAGATCGCCGAGGCGCTGCCGAACACGGTGGTCTCCACGCACCTCGAGCCCATCGAGGACCCGCGGGCCTGGGAGGACCAGCCGCCCGGCGGGGTCACCGTGCCGGTCGAGGAGACCTGGAACGACAGCTGAACCCCCCGCCCCCCGCGCGGGGCGCGCGGAGCGCTTCGCTACCGTCCGACGTATGCCCCACATCAGCCCCAAGGACTTCTTCCGCCCCCTCGCCGTGGGCGCCCCGACGCCCCTGCGCGAGATCCCCGCGCGCCCCTCGCGCGCGATCCACTTCTTCGACCCCAGCAACGAGAAGATGGCCGCCAAGGTGCCCGGCATGGTCAGCACCGTGGACGTGCTCCTGGGCAACCTCGAGGACGCCGTCAAGGCCGACCGCAAGGTGGCCGCGCGGGAGGGCCTGGTCCGCATCGCGCAGGAGACCGACTTCGGCCCCACGCAGCTGTGGACGCGCATCAACGCCCTGGACTCGCCCTGGGTGCTCGACGACCTGACCACGCTGGTGCCCGCGATCGGCCACAAGCTCGACGTGATCATGGTGCCGAAGGTGCAGGGCCCGGAGGACATCCACTACGTGGACCGGATCCTCGCCCAGCTCGAGGCCAAGGCCGGCCTGGAGCGGCCGATCCTCGTGCACGCGATCCTGGAGACCGCGCGCGGCGTGGCGAACGTCGAGGAGATCTGCGGCGCGTCGCCGCGCATGCAGGGCCTGTCCCTGGGCCCGGCCGACCTCGCCGCGGACCGGCGGATGAAGACCACGCGCGTGGGCGGCGGGCACCCGGGGTACCTGGTGCGCCAGGACCCGGTCGACGGCGACATCGAGGGTCCCCGCGGGATCTTCCAGCAGGACCTGTGGCACTACACGATCGCGCGCATGGTGGACGCCTGCGCGACACACGGGATCTTCCCGTACTACGGCCCGTTCGGGGACATCGCCGACGTGGTCGCGTGCGAGGACCAGTTCCGCAACGCGTTCCTGCTCGGCTGCGTGGGCACCTGGACGCTGCACCCCAAGCAGATCGCGATCGCCAACCGGGTGTTCGCGCCGAGCGTGGCCGACATCCGGCACGCGCGGCGGGTGGTCGCCGCGATGGGCGACGGCACCGGCGCGGTGATGCTCGACGGGAAGATGGAGGACGACGCCTCGCTCAAGCAGTGCCTGGTGATGGTGGAGCTCGCCGAGCAGCTCGCGGCGATCGACCCCGAGCTGAGGGCCGCCTACGACGCGATCGAGGTGGACGCATGAGCACGACCTTCCGGCCGCGGCGCTCGGTGCTCTACATGCCCTCGTCGAACGAGCGGGCGCTGGAGAAGGCCAAGTCGATCCCCTGCGACGGGCTGATCCTCGACCTCGAGGACGCGGTCGCCCCGGACGCCAAGCCGGCGGCCCGCGAGGCGGCCTGCGCGGCGGCGGCGTCCGGCGAGTACGGCCGCCGTGAGCTGACCATCCGGATCAACGGGATGGACACGGCGTGGCACGAGGCGGACATGGCGGCCGCGTGCGCCGCGGGGCCTGACGCCATCGTGGTGCCGAAGGTGAACTCCGCCGACGAGGTGCGCGCGCTGGTGGCCGCGATGCAGCGGCACGGGGCGCCGCCCCGCACGACGCTCTGGGCGATGGTCGAGACGCCCGTCGCGATGCTGCACGCGTACGAGATCGCCTCGGCCTCCGACCGGCTGTCGGTGCTCGTCATGGGCACGAACGACCTGGCCAAGGAGCTGTACGCCGAGCACGTGCCCGGGCGACAGCCGCTGCTCACCGGCCTCGGGCTGGCGCTGCTCGCCGCGCGGGCCACCGGCAAGGCGATCCTCGACGGGGTCTACAACGACGTGAAGAACGCCGAGGGGTTCGCCGCCGAGTGCGTGCAGGGCCGCCAGATGGGCTTCGACGGCAAGACGTTGATCCATCCGGGCCAGGTCGAGCCGGCGAACGAGGCGTTCGCGCCCTCCGAGCAGGCCGTCGCTGACGCCCGCGGCATCCTCGAGGCCTGGGCCGCCGGGGCCGGTGGCGTGGTCACGTACAACGGCCGGATGATCGAGCACCTGCACGTCGCCTCGGCCGAGCGGGTCCTGGCGATCCACGAGGCGATCGAGGCCCTGCGCGCCTGACCCGCCACCCGCGCCCTCCCACGCGCCCTCCCGCGCCCCCTCCCACGCCCCGGCGGTTTGCGCCGGGTTTCGTCGGCTGCGATCGACTTCGGCCGGGTTTCGATCACCTGACCGCCCTCGATCCCGGCCGAAATCGCGATGGGGGCGCGACGGGGGGCGACGGGGGGCGACGGGGGGCGCCGGCGTCAGCCGGGCGGGGGCCATCAGCCCGGCGGGGTCTCCGAGGGCGGGTCGCCCGCCCGGGTGGTCGTGCGGATCACCAGCGCGATCCCGACGAACAACAGCACGACCGCCGGCACCACCTGCCACGGCGGCACCTGCCCGAGCCACGCGGCGGCGATGAGGGTCGAGCCGGGCATCTCGAACAGGATCGCCAGCGACACCACGGTGGCCGAGGTGGTCGCCAGCACCCGGTTCACCACGGTGTGGCCCAGCAGCTGCGCCCCGATGGTGATCGCCAGGATGAGCACCCAGTCGCGCGCCGGGAACCCGACCAGCGGCACCTGCAGCAGCGCCACCAGCGCGAGCAGCGACAGGGCGGCCGCCGCGTAGCAGATGGCGGTGTAGGTGGCGTTCGAGGTGGTCGCGCGGACGTCCTGGCCGACCGTGACGTAGAGCGCGGCCAGCACCGCCCCGGCCAGGGCCAGGCCGTCGCCGATGAGCGCCCGCGGGGTGAGCGCGAAGTCCACCCCGGTCAGCACGAGGATGCCGGCCAGCGCGATCACGATGCCGACCCAGGCCGCCCGCGGGATCTCCGCCCCGCGCCGGCGCGCGATGAGCGCGGCCCACACCGGCTGGGTCGCGACGAGCGCCGTCGACGACGCGACGGTGGTGAACCGCAGGCTCGGCACCCAGGTCGCGAAGTGCGCCCCGAGCAGCACGCCGGCCCACGCCATGCGCCGCCAGGCCGCCCGGTCCAGTGCGGCGACCTCGCCACGATGGCGCAGCCCCACCCACGTCCACGTGGCCGCCGAGCCGAGCGCGGTGCGCCAGAACGCGATCGCCAGCGCCGGTGCCGTGCAGGCGGCGATCAGGGGCCCGGAGGTCGAGATCGCCACCACGGCCACGACCAGCAGCCAGAGGTCGCCGACGGGCGGCCGGGCCAGGTGCGCCCGGGGGGCCGCGCTGCTCACCCGCCGACCCTAGCCCCGGGACGGTGGCGGGAACCGGCAGCCGTCCGGGCTGGCATCGGCGCGATTTGGGCCGGGATGGAGGTCGGTCAGGTGATCGAAACCCGACGGAAGTCGATCGCGGCCGTCGAAACCCGGCGCAAACCGCCGGGCGGGGCGGGGTCGGGTCGGCGGGGCGGTGCGCGCGTCCCGGCGCCAACATGCGGGGCTCCCGCCCGGAGGGCCGCCGCCGCAGTAGCCTCGGGGCCGTGACGGCAGGCGGCAGCACGCGCGTGTTCGTGTCGCACCTGTCCGGCATCGGGGTGTTCGACCGCGACGGCGACCCGCTGGGCAAGGTGCGCGACCTCGTCGTGGTCCTGCGCCACGACCGCGAGCCGCCCCGCGTCCTGGGCCTGGTCATGGAGGTGCCCCCGCGCCGGCGGATCTTCCTGCCGATCACGCGGGTGACCAGCATCGACGCCGGCCAGGTCGTGGTCGAGGCCCGCCTGGACCTGCGCCGCTTCCAGCAGCGCCCGGGCGAGACCCTCGTGATCGGCGAGCTGTTCGACCGGCGCGTCACCGTGCGGGCGAGCGGGGAGCCCGCCACCGTGGTGGACGCCGCCGTCGAGCAGGACCGCAACCGCGACTGGCGCCTGGCCAAGGTGCACGTCGGGCGGGCGCACCGGGGCTTCCGCCGCCGCGGCGACGCCCAGACCCTGGACTGGGCCGAGGTCGAGGGCCTCAGCGCCGCCGGCCAGCCCGACGAGCAGGGCGTGACCTCGCTCATGGCCACCCTCGACACGCTGCGCCCGGCCGACCTCGCCAACGTGCTGCAGGACCTGCCCGACAAGCGCCGCCTCGAGGTGGCCCGCAACCTCGACGACCAGCGCCTGGCCGACGTCCTCGAGGAGCTGCCCGAGGACGACCGCGTCGCGATCCTCATCGCCCTGGGCCTCGAGCGCGCCGCAGACGTGCTCGAGGAGATGGAGCCCGACGACGCGGCCGACCTGCTCGGCGAGCTGCCGCCCGAGCAGGCCGAGGAGCTGCTCGGCGAGGTCGAGCCCGAGGACGCCGAGGACCTGCGCCGCCTGCTCTCCTACGGCGACTTCACGGCCGGCGGCATGATGAACCCCGAGCCGGTGCTGCTGCCCCCCGACGCCACCGTGGCCGAGGCCCTGGCCCGCATCCGCTCGGCCGAGCTCTCCCCCTCGCTGGCCTCCCAGGTCTACGTCGTGCGCCCCCCGCTGGACACCCCCAGCGGCAAGTTCCTGGGTGTGGCGCACTTCCAGCGGCTGCTGCGCGAGCCCCCGAGCAAGCTGGTCTCGGCGGTCATCGACGCCAGCCTCGAGCCGGTCGGCCCCCAGGCCAGGCTCTCGACCGTGACCCGGTACTTCGCGACCTACAACCTCGTGGCGCTGCCCGTGGTCGACGAGCTGGACCGGCTGCTCGGGGCGGTCACGGTCGACGACGTCATCGACCACATGCTGCCCGACGACTGGCGCGACCTCGACGCCGAGGACCTCGACGAGTCCGACGACGAGGACGTGGAGTAGCCCGTGGCCCGCGTCGCGCGCACCCGCCTCGACCAGCCGAAGTCGGCCGGTCGCACGGCGCTGCGCCCGCAGTACGACCCCGAGCTGTTCGGCCGGCTCAGCGAACGGGTCGCCCGCTTCATCGGCTCGGCACGGTTCATCGGGTGGATGACCGCGTTCGTCATCGCCTGGGTGCTGTGGAACACCCTCGCTCCGGCGGACCTGCGCTTCGACCCGTTCCCCTTCATCTTCCTGACGCTCATGCTCTCGCTGCAGGCCTCGTACGCCGCGCCGCTGATCCTGCTCGCCCAGAACCGGCAGGCCGACCGCGACCGGATCCAGTACCAGGAGGACCGGTTCCTCACCGAGCGGCTGGTCGCCGACACCGAGTACCTCACCCGGGAGATCGCCTCGATCCGGATCGCCACCGGCGAGGTGGCCACCCGCGACTTCCTGCGCGGCGAGGTGCGCGACCTGGCCGACGAGCTGGCCGCCCTGCTCGCCGAGGACCGCGCCCAGCGCGCGGGCGCCCTGGGGCGACCCGACAGCGGGGGCGGGTCTGCCGAGCGGGGCGCAGCCGAGGTGGCCCCGTCCGACGAGCCGGCTCGGGGCGTCCCCGGCGCCGGGCCCGAGCCACGCCCCGGCGCCGGCTGAGCCGTCACCGCCGCGTCACCACCGCGTCGTCGCCGTGTCACCCGCCCGCCGGGCACCCCTGCCACCCACCGGCTAGCGTGAGCGCTTGCCGTACACGACCCCCCTGGAGCGACCCATGACCACCACCACCCAGCCGCACGTCCACACGGCCGAGCAGTTCCGCGAGGACTTCCTGGAGCACCTGGCCCTGGACCGTGCGGTCGACCTCGAGCGCGCCGGCCGGCGCGACCTGTACGCGGCCCTGGCCCACACCGTGCGCGACCACCTCATGGCCAACTGGCTCGAGACCACGATGAAGCCCCGGGGCCGCGGCGACAAGCGCACGGTGGTGTACCTGTCGGCGGAGTACCTGCTGGGGCGCCAGCTGGGCAACGCGCTGCTGGCAACCGGCCTGACCGACGTCGCCCGCGAGGCGCTGGCCAGCCTGGGCGTGGACCTCGACGAGATCGCCGACCTCGAGGTGGAGCCGGGCCTGGGCAACGGCGGCCTGGGCCGGCTGGCCGCCTGCTTCGCCGACTCCCTGGCCACGATCGGCCGCCCGGCGATCGGCTACGGCATCTGCTACGAGTACGGCATCTTCGAGCAGTCCTTCGAGGCCGGCCGCCAGGTGGAGCGGCCCGACCAGTGGCTGGACCACGACAACCCGTGGATGTTCTCGCAGCGCGAGCACGCGGTCTCCGTGGGCTTCGGCGGGCAGGTGGAGGTCGACCCGACCACCGGCCGGCACGTCTGGCACCCGGCCGAGCGCGTCATGGGCGTGCCGCACAACCTGCTCGTGCCCGGGTACGGCAACGACTTCGTGAACACCCTGCGGCTGTGGAAGGCCCGCGGCTCGTCGCAGTTCAACCTGCAGGTCTTCAACGCCGGGGACTACATCGAGGCCGTCCGCCAGCAGTCCATGAGCGAGAACATCTCGCGCGTGCTCTACCCGGAGGACTCCACGCCGGCCGGCAAGGAGCTGCGCCTGCGCCAGCAGTACTTCTTCACCGCGTGCGCGCTGGCCGACCTCATCCGGGTCTCCGACGCCGAGGGCTTCGACCTGCACTCGATCCCCGACAAGGTCGTCATCCAGCTCAACGACACCCACCCGGTGATCGCGATCCCCGAGCTCATGCGCATCCTCATCGACGAGCGCGGCCTGGACTACGACACGGCCTGGGACATCACCAGCCGCACGTTCAACTACACCTGCCACACCCTGCTGCCCGAGGCCCTCGAGCGCTGGAGCGTCGGGCTGCTGCAGTACCTGCTGCCCCGGCACATGGAGCTGATCTACCAGATCAACACGCGCTTCCTCGAGCAGGTGCGCAAGGCGTTCCCGTTCGACGAGTCCCGCGTGATCCGCATGTCGATCATCGAGGAGGGCCCCGAGCGCATGGTGCGCATGGCCCACCTGGCGACCGTCGCCTCGGTGAAGGTCAACGGCGTCGCCGCGCTGCACTCCCAGCTGCTGCGCGAGACGGTGCTGCGCGACTTCGCCGAGATGTGGCCCGACCGCTTCACCAACGTCACCAACGGGGTGACCCCGCGGCGGTTCATCACGCTGGCCAACCCCCGCCTCAGCGAGCTCATCACCGAGACCGTCGGCGAGGGCTGGCTGACCGACCTCGAGCGCCTGCGCGGCCTCGAGGAGCACGCCGACGACCCCGCGTTCCAGGAGCGCTGGCGCGCGATCAAGCAGGCGAACAAGGCCGACCTCGCCGCGCTGCTGGCCGCCCGGACCGGCCGGGTGCTGCCCACCGACCCGATGTACGACGTCATGATCAAGCGGCTGCACGAGTACAAGCGCCAGATGCTCAAGCTGCTGCACGTCGCCACCATGTACCGGCGCCTGCGCGAGGACCCGAGCCTCGAGCTGCCCTCGCGCGTCGTGCTGTTCGGCGCCAAGGCCGCGCCCGGCTACCAGATGGCCAAGCTCATCATCCGCCTGATCAACCAGGTGGGCGCCACGATCGACGGCGACCCGACGATGGACGGGCGCCTCGCGGTGGCCTTCCCGGCGAACTACAACGTGACGCTGGCCGAGCGGATCATCCCCGCCGCGGACCTGTCCGAGCAGATCTCGATGGCCGGCAAGGAGGCCTCGGGCACCGGCAACATGAAGCTGTCGCTCAACGGCGCGCTCACCGTGGGCACCCTCGACGGGGCCAACGTGGAGATCCGTGAGCTCGTGGGCCCGGAGAACTTCTTCCTGTTCGGCCAGACCGAGGCCGAGGTCGTCGCCACGAAGGCCGCCGGCTACGACCCCGGCGCGCACTACCGCGACGACCCGGAGCTGCGCGCCGTGATCGACGAGATCGCCACCGGCTTCTACTCCCCGCCCGGCGAGGCCGACCTGTTCCGCCCCATCGTCGAGAGCCTGCTCATGCGCGACGAGTACCTCGTGCTCGCCGACTACCGCGGCTACATCGAGGCCCAGGAGCGGGTCGACGCGCTGTGGGCCGACCCGGCGGCGTGGACGGCCATGTCGATCCGCAACACCGCGCGCACCGGCTTCTTCTCCTCCGACCGCTCGATGCAGGACTACTTCGCGCGCATCTGGGGGTAGTCACCTCGTTGAGTGGACGAATCCGGCGGTTCAGTGGCGCCTTTCGTCCACATCAACGGCGGCTGCCGGCCACGCCGCGCGCGCATAGGCTTGCCCCATGCCCACACGCGACGCCATCGAGGCCGCCCTCGCGCAGGTCCAGGACCCCGAGATCCGCCGGCCGATCACCGAGCTCGGCATGGTCAAGGACATCACCATCGACGGCGGCGCGGTGCACGTCGACGTGTACCTCACGGTGGCCGGATGCCCCATGCGCGAGGAGATCACGTCGCGGGTGACCACCGCGGTGGGCGCCGTCGAGGGGGTCACCGGGGTGACCGTGGCCCTGGATGTCATGAGCGAGGAGCAGCGCAAGGCCATGCGCGCCTCGCTGGCCGGGCCCGAGCGCGAGATCCCGTTCAGCAAGCCCGGCTCCCTCACCCGCGTCTACCTCATCGCCTCGGGCAAGGGCGGCGTGGGCAAGTCGTCGGTCACGGCCAACCTGGCAGCCGCGATGGTCGCCGACGGGCTGACCGTCGGGGTCGTCGACGCCGACGTCTACGGCCACAGCATCCCGCGCATGCTCGGCGTCACCACCGCGCCGACCATGGTGGAGGGCCTCATCATGCCGCCGGAGGGCAACGGGGTGCGGGTCATCTCGATGCTGCCGTTCAAGCCCGGTGGCGTGACCCAGCCCGTCACCTGGCGCGGCCCCATGCTGCACCGGGCGCTGCAGCAGTTCCTCGCCGACGTGTGGTGGGGCGACCTCGACGTGCTCCTGCTCGACCTGCCCCCGGGCACCGGCGACGTCGCGATCTCAGCCGCGCAGCTGCTGCCCGACGCCGAGGTCGTGGTCGTGACCACGCCCCAGGACGCCGCGGCCGAGGTCGCCGTGCGCGCGGGCATGGTCGCCCGCGAGACCAACCAGCGCCTCGCCGGCGTCATCGAGAACATGAGCGCCTTCCCGTGCCCGCACTGCGGCGAGCCGGTGGACCTGTTCGGCTCCGGGGGCGGGCAGAAGGTGGCCAACGTGCTGTCCAACGCCCTGAAGGCGGACGTGCCGCTGCTGGGCCGGATCCCGTTCGACGTGCGGCTGCGCGAGGGCGGGGACTCCGGTGCCCCGCTGGTGCTCGACCAGCCCACGGCGCCGGCGGCCGAGGTGCTGCGGGGCATCGCCACGCGGCTGGGCAAGCGGCCGCGGGGCCTGGCCGGGATGTCGCTGGGGCTCACGCCGGCCAGCCGGTTCTGACCCGGCCGTCGCCTCGACGGGTCGGGCCGTCACCTCGACGGATCGCCGCCGCGGGCTGCTGCGCACCGCTGCGCGGTGCTTGCTTGATGCCCGCTCACGGCGACCCGCCTCGGTGACTCCTGTTGCTGGATGCCCGCTCGCGCGACCCGACTCGGCGACGGCCGGCACCTGGAGACTGCGCCCCGCACCTGGGTGGCTGGCGTTCCAGACTGCGTCGGGGGAGACGCGAGCGAGGGGTCAGGTCCAGTCGGGGTCGACGGGCGGGGCGGCGACTGGCGTCGCGGCAGCCGGGGCGGGCTCGGCAGTCCCGGCCGCCGCGGGGGTGGGGCTGGTGGAGGCGGCGGGCGTGGGGTCGGGCTGGGCACCGGGGGTGAGGGTGGGGGCGGCACCGCGGGTGACGGGGCCCGGGAGGTCGTCGAGGGGCTCGAGCACGCGGCGGGGGTCGAGGTCCCGCAGGTCGCGGACAGCGGCGCTGAGCTCCGGGTCGCCCTCGATGCCGGCGGCGTCGGCGAGGTCGCGGCGGGCCTCGGTGGCCATCCGGCGCACCTGGCGCAGCGTGCGGGCGGCGTCCGCGGCCACCTTCGGCAGGCGCTCGGGGCCGAACACGAGCAGGGCGAGCACTGCCATCAGCAGCAGCTCGCCCAGCCCGATGTCCAGCACCGGCCCAGCCTACGGCCGGGTCAGCTCGAGGAGGAATCCGAGCCGAGCGTGACCTCCAGCTCGACCTCGCTGCCACCACGCTCGACCACGACCGGGACGGTGTCCCCCGGGCGCAGGGAACGGATGTCGACGATGAGCGAGGTGGCGTCGTCGACCGGCTCGCCGTTGAACGTCGTGATGACGTCGCCGTCCTGGATGCCCGCGTCGGCCGCAGGCCCACCCTCGGTGACCGAGGCCACCCGCGCGCCCGGCCCGGCGTACTGCATGTCCAGGCGCACGCCGATGATCGGCTTGGTCGAGGTGCCGGTGTCGATGAGCTCCTCGGCGATCCGGCGCGCCTGGTTGATCGGGATCGCGAAGCCCAGGCCGATCGAGCCGCTCTGCGCCCCGGGGCCCGCGCCGAGCGTGGCGATCGCCGAGTTCACGCCGATCACCTCGCCCGCCGCGTTCAGCAGGGCGCCGCCGGAGTTGCCCGGGTTGATCGCGGCGTCGGTCTGGATCGCGTTGATGAACGAGGTCTCGCCCTGGCCACCGGCGGTGACCGGCCGGTTCAGCGCGCTGACGATGCCCGCGGTCACGGTGCCGTCGAGGCCCAGCGGGGAGCCGATCGCGATCGCGAGGTCGCCGACCACCACGCCGTCGGAGTCGCCGAGCACCGCCGTCGGCAGGTCGCTCGCGTCGACCTTGATCACGGCCAGGTCGTAGGCCTGGTCGCGGCCGACGATGGTGGCGGGCAGCCGGCGGTCGTCGCTGAAGTTCACCGTGATCTCGCCGCCGTTCGCGGCGGCCTCGACCACGTGGTTGTTCGTCAGGATGTAGCCGTCCTCGCGGATGACGAAGCCCGAGCCGGTGCCCGCCTCGCCGCCGCCCTGGACCGCCAGGCTGACCACCGACGGGCTCACGGCCGCGGCGATCGAGGCGACCGAGCCGTCGGGGCGCTGCGAGCGGTCCGCCTCGGCCTGGGGCAGCGACACCGAGGACGAGGAGGCGGCGTCACCACCGCTGGCCAGGGTGCCGCCGAGCAGCCCGGCCAGGAGGCCGACCAGGGCGGCGAGCACGACCAGCGGCCAGATCCGCGGCCGCCGGGGACCGGCGGCGCTGGGCTGGGCAGGCGGGCCGGCGGGGGGCACCGACCCGAGGACGGCCGTGTCGTACTGCCAGCCCGTGGAGCCGTCCGGTGCCGAGGGCACCTGACCCGGGGTGCCGGCCTGGCCGTAGCCCGCCTGGCCGTAGCCCGGCTGCGGGTACCCGGGCGCGGCATACCCCGCCTGGCCGTAGCCCGCCTGGCCGTAGCCCGCCTGGCTCCAGCCGGCCTGGTCGTGCGCGGTGCCCGGCTGGGCCGGCGCGGCCTGCCACGGGTCCTGGGCCGGCGCGGCCTGCCACGGGTCGGCAGCAGCCGGTGCGGCCTGCCACGGCTGCTGGTCGGCGGTCGGGGCACCGCTGCGGTCGGCCACGGTCTCGGCCTGGGGCGCCTGCCACTCGCCGGCGTGCGGCTCGCCCACGGGCGAGCCGGGGTGCTGGTCGGTCATGGGTCCATCATCCTGCCTGATCGTCACAGCGGGAAACGCTAGGCGAGCGCGATCAGGCGACCCGCTGGCCCGTGTTCGGATCCGGTAAGCCCACCGCCGCATTCGGCCGGGTCCCGCCGCGCCACTACGCTGTGCCCCGATTCCGCACGTCCTGTCGAGAGGTCCTCCCATGTGTGCCGCGGTCACCCCCCCGAATGCGACGAGCTGGACCTACGCCGAGCAGTGGCTGCCCGAGGAGGATCCGGCCGCCGAGGCGCGCACCAAGGCTGCCGAGCTGGGGTGCGAGCCCGTGGGCCGGGGTGCGGCCGCCACCCTCACGCTGCTCGCCGCGCTGCTCGAGGCGAAGTCCGTCGTCGAGGTCGGCACCGGCGCGGGGGTCTCCGGCCTGGCCCTGCTGCGCGGCATGCGCACCGATGGCGTGCTCACCAGCGTGGACGTGGAGGCCGAGCACCAGCGCGTGGCCCGCGCGACGTTCGCCGCCGCCGGCATCAGCCCGACCCGGACCCGGCTGATCACCGGGCGCGCGCTGGAGGTGCTGCCCCGCCTCACCGACGGCCACTACGACATCGTGTTCGTGGATGGCGACAAGGCCGAGTACGCGGCCTACCTCGAGCAGGCCGTGCGCCTGCTGCGCCCGGGTGGCGCGGTCGTGTTCGACAACGCGCTGTGGCACGACAAGGTGGCCGATCCCGCGCAGCGCGACCCCCAGACCGTGGGCCTGCGCGAGCTCGTCAGCGCGGTGCGCGACGACGAGCGGTTCACCCCGGCGCTGCTGCCGGTCGGGGACGGCCTGCTCGTCGCGGTGCTGCGCGAGCGC